>NZ_JBVAYU010000013.1:0-96875 GCF_055412745.1 Pseudarthrobacter woesei | reverse complement strand
CGGCGCCGGAGACCGGGCAATTGTTGCTCTCGCCCGCACCGCAGCCTACCGCCGCGACCCCCGCACCGTCACTCAGCGCGCGGCCCACGCCGCCACCGACCGGCACGTCAGCCTCCGCCCCGCCCCGCCCCGGACACCATGACCTGCCTCACCGCGCTGCTCCCGGTCGCCGAAGGCGTCGCCGTGTACACCGCCCTGACCCGGCACGCCGACACCCTCCGCGCCGCCGGGGACCCCCGCTCCCGCGGCCAACTCATGGCCGACGGCCTCGTCGAACGCACCACCGGCACCCCCGGCGGGATCACCGGAATCGAACTCCAGCTCATCATGACCGACCGCACCCTCCTCCAGGGCGACTCCGAACCCGCCCGGCTCCCCGGCTACGGCATCGTCCCCGCCGGCCGGGCCCGAAACATCCTCAAGGACGCGGCACGCGGGAAAGGCACGGCAACGGTCAAGGGCACCGAGGGAACGGGACACGAGGGAACAGATAACGAGGCCGGCGAGGAGGCGGTCAACCTCTGGCTCCGCCGGCTCTACACCGCCCCCGGCACCGGAGACCTGGCCGCGATGGACTCCCGCGCCCGGCTCTTCCCACCCGGGCTCCGCCGCTTCATCCAGGCCCGCGACGACACCTGCCGCACCCCCTACTGCGACGCCCCCATCCGCCACTACGACCACATCATCCCCTGGCACCACGGCGGCACCACCAGCCTCACCAACGGCGCCGGGCTCTGCGAAGCCTGCAACCACACCAAAGAAAACCCCGGCTGGAGCGCCCACCCCAGACCGGGGCCACGGCACACCATCGAACTCACCACCCCCACCGGCCACACCTATGAGTCCACCGCGCCACCCCTGCCGGGAGCGGATCCCCTCCTCAAGAGGCCGGGGGATATCCGATACCAGCGGCGGGAACAGGTCAAGGCCCTCAAACGCACCCGGCTGCACCGCCGGCTCGCCGCCTGAGCGGACAATCGTCATGGGCGCCGCGGCGGTTTGGCCCCAGGTCCTATGAGAACGGCCACGCACCGCCGCGGCGCGCACAAATGTGTCGTGAATCCAGCGGCCCGTCAGCGCCGGCAGGATCGCCACGCCCAGCAGTCCTTGGACCGCGTAAGCGTGACCCGGCGGACAAGAGTGCGGCGGCAGCCGGTTCCCTACTGTCCGGGGGCCCGGTAAGACGGCGTTTTCTTTGCTGCTGCGTCAAGATCTTCCGGGGTCAATAGCGGTTTCAGACGCACGCTCACGGAGCCCGTCGAATTGATCATGAGAGAAAGCGCGGCGGCGTCGGCCGCCCCCGGGACTTCAAGAACCCCCAGCACATCGGTCTCCCCGAAGGCGTAGTAGAAACATTCGAGCGAGCCTCCGACTGATTTGAGGGCTTCGACGAGCGCTTCACGGCGCTTTGTGCCCCCTTCGCGCATGAGGCCCTTGATGCCCTCTCCCACGTAGTTCGCTTCGAACAGATATTTGGCCATTGTCTTTCCCATCGCGTGGTGTCCAGGACTCGCGCATCCGAAGATGTACCTGAAACCCTTGAGGGCAAGTCCCGGAGGTGGTCCCCAGAGTGGGGCTGCAGCCACATCGTAGGCCCTCCCCCTTTTCCTTACAACGGTCGGTGAAGAGTACGCCTGCCCGGCGGCCGCCGCCCACCTTGTCTTCAGCGGCCTTCAGGGCATCAGCCTGGAACGTCGCTGCTATTCTTCCGGGGAATCCTGAACCGGTCATTTGTCTTTGACGCCCCAGTCTCAGCGAGCGGCCTGGAGCAGACGACGGCGGACCCTATGACAACGCGTCCGGAGCAACTATTCTCATGCCATGAGAGTTGGGGGCACATGTCGGCGAAGGAAATCCCGCCGTCCCGGGTGGGAGTGCATGGGCCGCGCGGCGGCCCGGCGTGCGAGTGGCGTATGAAAGCCAACAGCACCCCGGCCCCTGACAACTACGACGCATTCCTGTCGAGGCTGGACGCCGCAACAACAAGCCTGAGCACGCGGGCAGCGTCGTTGGACAAGGCGCTGGCAGCCGTCTGTTTGCTCTTGAGACCCTACGAGTCTGCCCTCGGGGACTGGGAACGACGGCGCCATTACGTCAGCGGGCAGCTCACACGGCGCTCCGGGTCGCCACAGTCAACCAAGGCCCTGAGCGAACTCCACGACGTGGCAGTGAAGATGGAATCGATGCTCCGCGGCCGTGTGCTGCGTCTCACCGAAGAGCTATCGGTCATGCAAGGGCGCCGCGAGGCGATCGACAAGTCTCTGCTGGAGCTTGAGCTGAGCAGAGCCAAACTGAATTCGTCCCGGATGGTGTCGCAGGACCGCGAAAAGTTAAGCGGCGTCCTTTCGGCACTCACCGGCTCAACCGTCAGCACCTCAGCCCTGCCAGACATGGGTCTGCTGAGCGATCTCAAGGATGCACGCGAGGCAGTCATCCTGGCCGAAGCACTGATGGAAGTGAAAGGGTACTAGTCATGGCACATTCACTGCGGGATCGGTCCCCTAATGACACCGTCGCTCTTGTACGGTGGTCAAAGAAACTAGGCGGAAGCCCCGTGACCAGGTTCGTCCTGTTAAGTATCGATGGTTTGATTCTGTGCCTGATCCTGATGATCTTTGTGCCCGGCCTCAGAAATTTCGGTGCCGTCTTGCTGTTCATGATCATCTTCCCGGCACTACTTACGGTTCCCGCTGTCTCAAGTCAGAGGACATTCATGCGGGGCCTGACGAAGAGCGTAAACGACGCCCTCGCCGAGGTGACCGACACGCCCGGTGACCAATTGTCGGTCAAGGAATTCCGGCGCCTGGTCAAGAGCGGCGAGAAGCTTCCGCTCCTCGTCAGCGGGCTACCCGGTTTGAACCTGCAAGTGGCCCGGGCTTCAACGCTGGAGAGATATGCCCCCGAGAAATGGGTTGCGGTCTTTACCGTCAACCTTCCGGAAAACGGGACCGCCAGCTTCGATCGTTTGGTTGCGGCGGCAATAAATGCCGGCCCTGGCACCGCCGGTGCGGGTGCCAACAGCGCCGACGCGTCCTAGACTGTGCAGTTTAGGCTCCGCTGGCCGGGTTCAACCCCCGGACGTACGCGGCCTGCCCCACGTGCTGGAGGCAATCGGCGATGGTGCTGACCAGCCGCACCCCAAGCGTGACAGGCGGCTCCCAGCGGGTGTCGACGATGCGGTTGAAGTCCTCATCGCCGAGGGTCTTCAGGAACTCCGCGGTCTGCCGGTGAACGGCTTCGTGGTACTCGAGCAGGAGCTCCGGCGGGGCCTTCACAGCGGCGACTTGGTCTGAAGAATGTCCGTAGCCGGTGTCGCGTTCGGGCAGCGGCAGATTGAAGCGGCCCGCAAATTCCCGCGAGGTCCAGACCTGTGCCAGGCCTGCGGCGGAGGCGAGCTGCGCATCCTCGACCCGGCTGAGGTGCCAGATCAGCCACGCCACCGAGTTTCCGTTGCCGGAAGGCCGGCGGAGCAAAGACGCATAGTCAGCCCCTTCAAGAGTGGCAGCCACGGTGTCACGGATCCGCCCGAAGGCATCCAGCAGCAGCTCGTTGGATTTCATCGGGTCCCCTCACAGTGCATTCGGTGGCCCCATGTTCGCATGGAAGCCGCACCACCGGATAGGTCAAATGCGGCTGACCGCCGGGCCGCCGCGGTTGCCAACGCCGCCGATGAGCACTTGACCATGAACGACGGCGGCCGGCTGGCTCGTCAGGGATCGACTCCGGGTTCATAGGTTCCCGCACTCCACTCCTGACCTTGGGGGTCCAGAACCCGTGCGCGCCTGGCACCCCATTCCGTGCTCTCGGGCTCGATCACGGTGCTTGCCCCAGCAGCCATGGCGCGGCCATAGAAATCGTCCACGTCATCAACAAGCAGGTATAGCCCCTGTCCCGTAGATGGGCCGACCAGGGCGGGCCGTTGATACCCGGCATCATCACTCGCCACCATGATCACGGCATCACCGAGGCGGACCTCCGCGTGAATGACCTTGCCCGGAGCCCCGTCCTGACGGCGGACCACGTCGAACCCCACCTGCTCCAGCCACTCCAGCGCCGCTGGTGCATCAGGGTAGCTGAGGTAGGCAAACAGATTTGCAGTCATGACGGCATGGACACGACGGCCCCGGCTGAGCGGACCTACGGCGAGCGTTTGAGCACCATCGCCGAGCCGCCCCCTCGCCTCACGGGCTCGGCCGCCGCGATCATCCCCCCGTCGGGGCGGAACTCGATGGCGGTGGCCGCGCCGATCTCTGCTGCCGAGGTGAACGCATCCCCGGACGGCGTGAACTGATGGCCGAACGGCGCCAGCCGGCTTCCGTGCGCCGCGATGAACTCCGGCTCGGCCGTGACCTTGGCCGTGTTCCGTTGCGAGGCACGCGGTGCCGCGATGGCCTCGGAAATGCTCATGCCCAGGTCCACCCGGTTCACGATGGTCTGCAGGACGGTTGTGATGATCGTCGATCCGCCGGGCGAGCCGAGGGCGAGGAACGGCTTGCCGTCCTTGAGGATGATGGTCGGGGACATGGACGAGCGCGGGCGCTTCCCGGGCTCGATCCGGTTCGGATCGGTCGGGTTGTACACCGTGGAGAAGTCGGTCAGCTCGTTGTTGAGCAGGAAACCGCGGCCGGGGACCACGATGCCGGAGCCGCCGGTCTGCTCGATCGTGAGCGTGTACTCGACGACGTTCCCCCACTTGTCCGCGACCGTCAGGTTGGTCGTCGAGATGTTTTCGGTGTCCTTTTCGTGGGCGGGGGCCACAGCGGCAGCCGGACACGCGCCGTCGTACGCGGACACATCCCCCGGTGCGACGGGCTTCGCTGCCGCGCGCAACGGATCGATCTGGCAGGCGCGCTCCTTGCCGAACAGCGGGTCAGTGAGCGCGGCGGTGGGGACCTTGCCAAACGCGGGGTCACCCACGTACTTGCCGCGGTCCGCGAAGGCAAGCGCGCTCGCCTCCAGATAATGATGCAGGGCGCCGGGCGGACGCATCTCGGACAGGTTGACCGTGTCCAGGATGTTCAGTGCCTCGCCAACCGTCGTGCCGCCGCTGCTGGACGGCGCCATGCCGTAGACGTCCAGGTCGCGGTAGTCCACATGCGTGGGCGCCTGATCCAGGGCACGGTAGGCGGCGAGATCCGCCGTCGTCAGCTGGCCGGCGGGGGCGGGCAGCTTGGTGCCGGCAGTCTTCGGCGGAGCCTGGACCGTGGCGGCGATTTCCGCCGCGAGCGGGCCGCCGTAGAAGCCGCGCGTGCCCTTCTTCGCGAGGAGCCGGTATGTCTCGGCGAGGTCGCGATTCTGGAAGACGCTGCCGACGGCGGGGGCGTCGCCGCCCGGGAGGAAGAGTCTGCTCGTCGAGGTGAACGCCTCGAAGCGGACCTTGTTGTCGAGGGTCTGCTGACGGAACGTCTGATCGACCACGAAGCCGCGGGTGGCCACCTTGATAGCGGGCTTGAGGGCATCGCCGAGGCTCAATGTGCCCCACCGGTCGAGGGCGCGCTGCCAGGTGGCCGGTGTGCCGGGGACGCCGACAGAGACGCCGCTCGTGACGAGCTCGGGCGTGAAGCGGTAGGGCTGGCCGGTCGCCGGGTCGATGAAAGCATCGCGCGGCATCGCTGCCGGTGCGGTCTCGCGGCCGTCGATGGTGCCGACCTTGCCGGTCTTCGCGTCGAAGAACACAAAGTAGCCACCGCCGCCGATGCCGGCGCTGTACGGCTCGGTCACACCGAGGGTCGCGGCTGCGGCGACGGCGGCGTCCGCCGCGTTGCCGCCCTTGCGGAGGACCTCAATCGCCGCAGCGGATGCCTCCGGGTCCACGGTGCTCACGGCGCCGCCGTAGCCGGTGGCGGTCGGGTTCTTCACTGTCTCCCGCGGATCGGCGAACGCGGGGCCGGCGACTGCGCCGCCCGTCACGCTCAATGCCAGTGCCGCCGTGACGGCAGCAAGTCGACGTTTCACAGATGGCATGGTCGCTCCCGGGTGAGGGTGGTGCGAGTTGACGGTGGGGCCACACTACTCCGACGCGATGCGACACTCAACACTTCCCGCGGCAGGATGGTAGTGACCGCAGGACGGCTCCTCCTGGCAGCGAAGGCGCAGGTCGACGCCCGGTAGAGGACGCGCTCCGGCAGCCGTCAGAACAGTTTGGCCAGATCCTCGTTGGCCTCTTCCATGTCGAAGGACATTGGATCCAGCGTTTGGCCCGGCAGCATTCCCAGCCATTCCCGGTAATCCGTGTGCTCCTCATGGCTGGGATCGTTGACGGCCTGGACGATTGTCGCCCAGCCCCGGGTGCCGCCGCTGTCCTCCGCCGGCGCCGCGCCGCGGCCCGCGGTGCATCGCGGGAGCCGGCCGCCGCCGTCGTCCGGCAGAATTTTCTCCACCTTGAGGGTGTGGACCCAGTTGTCGCCAAAGTCGTACGTGTAGGTCATTGTGCTGCCCACGGCCGGCAGCAGCTCGCCGACCGTCGCCTGCGATTCGTCGAGGGGAGCCTCGCCGAAGAAATCATCGTCGCCGTCCGGGTCCGCCGGCGCATATGCGGGGCCGCGGAAGCCCCGGGTCTGGAACTGGTGCAGATGGTAGTCCAGCCAGCCGAACAGTGTGACCGCGGTCAACTGCATCGCACTCAACAACTTCTGGCGCTCGCTGTCCAACCTCACCATTAACGTCACCGGGCTCGACGGCTGCCGCGGCTCGGCCAACTTCTGGGCCGCCTCGCAGGCCTCCCCCATGCGGCGGGTCAACGTCACCGGCGGCAATCTCTCCCTGATGGACTACTGCACCGCCGGACCGCAGCACGCCAGCGGCGGCTTCATCTCGGATTCGAAGACCGGCAGCGTCATTAATGGCTCGCAGCAGCAGTACTTCGTGCGGGACAGCAGCATCGGCGGCTGGTCCAACGGCGTCTGGAACCAGGTCTTCTCGGGCGTGAACGGCGCCCCGGCGCAGTCCTTCCCGAATCCGCCTTACACCAACCTGGCCGGCACCCCGATCAGCCGGGACAAGCCCTACCTCACCCTCGACGCGGCGGGCCAGTACGGCGTCTTCGTTCCGGCCGTCCGCAAGGACTCCGCCGGGACCACGTGGGAAAACGGTCCGACGGCGGGCCGCAGCACCGCAATGTCCGACTTCTTCGTGGCCAGGCCCACCGATTCGGTCAAGACCATCAACTCAGAGCTGGCGCACGGCAAGAACCTGCTGCTCACACCGGGGGTCTACGACATCGACCAGAGCATCGAGGTCAAGCGTGCCAACACCGTCGTTCTCGGTCTCGGCATGGCCACCCTTACCGCCGTCAACGGCGCCGTGCCGCTGCCTGTCGCGGATGTCCCCGGCGTCGACATTGCCGGCGTGACCATCGATGCCGGTGAGGTGAACTCGCCGGTGCTGATGCGGACCGGCAAGGCAGCCAAGCCTGTCAAGGACGGAAAACCCGCGCGGGAGAGTGTTGCCGAATCCGGCAAGTCCAGTCATCACAGTGACCCCGTCAACCCCACCACGCTCCACGATGTGTTCTTCCGCATCGGCGGCCACGTGGGCAAGGCCACGTGCGGCCTGGAGGTCAACAGCGACAACGTGCTCCTGGACCACATCTGGGTCTGGCGGGCGGACCACGGCAACGGCGTCGGCTGGACCACCAACACGGGGGACAACGGCGTCATCATCAACGGCGACCACGTCACGGCCACCGGCCTATTCGTGGAGCACTACCAGCAGTACAACGTCATCTGGAACGGCGAGCACGGCAAGACCGTCTTCTTCCAGAACGAACTGCCCTACGACGCGCCCAACCAGGCCGCCTGGCAGCACGACGGGGTCCTGGGCTGGGCCGGCTACAAGATCGCCGATTCGGTCAAGACCCACGAGCTCTGGGGCGGGGGCAGCTACGTCTACAACAACGTCGACCCCACGATCCACGCCACGCGGGGCTTCGAGGTGCCGGTCACGCCCCGTGTGAAGCTCCACGGCCTGCTGACCGTCAACCTCGGCGCCGGGACCCTGGACCACGTCATCAACGGCACCGGAGCACCGGTCTCGACAGACGCCGTCGGGGTGCCCAGCTACGTCGCCAACTTCGGCTGAGACGCCGGCGGGCGGGACCCACGGGCCCGTCCGCCGGACACGGCCGGGCGAGCGCGGCCGGGCCGACACGGCCTGGCCGGCGGGAAGCGCACGTCCGGCCAAAGCTAAGGTAAGGCTGCTAAGCGCCAATCCTGCCCGAGTTCGGGAGGCTCCCGATGATGGTGAAAATCAGGGCCAGGTACACAATGAAGAACACCACCCACATGATGAATAAGCCAATCCCCACCCAGCCGAGCACCCGCCCCTCAGCCGCAGGCACGCCGTAGGCCTCAGCCTTCTTCGACCGGGCTATCGCCAGCGGCCCAAACAGGGCCCCCAGGCTGAAGACCGCCAGGATGCCGAACACTGTGGCCAGCCGGGCGTGCCGCATGCCCTCCATGTACCAGCGCAGCTGCCCCATCGTCACTGGCTGCTGATCCGGGTTCTGATGGGCGTTGAGTGGTCCGTACTGGCTGGTCGACATGGGTTCCCCTGGTGTTCCGTGGTGCTCGTGATGGTTGCCGTCACAGCATAAGGCGTTTGGTGGCACGTGAGGCCCGCATTGAGGCGGACACGGCCTGCTGGTCTGGGCGGTCGTCCGGTGGCACGCAATAGCGCGCGTGCGCGGGCCACTGGCGCCGTCACCCCATCCGAGGATAAGCTCCGGGGTGTTGTTGGTGCGTAACACTCGTCCGTCCAGCGGCGAGGTGGGCCATGATTGGCTGATGGCCATCCCCTCCCCCGCTCCACGCACCCTCACCTGCCGTGCAGTCCTGTTTGACATGGACGGCACGCTGGTGGATTCCACGCCCGTTGTGGAACAGGTATGGAGTGAGTTCGCGGCCCGGTACGGCCTGGACTCCGTCGAGATCCTGCGCACGTCCCACGGTGTGCGGGCAATCGACACCGTCCGCCGGTTCGCGCCGGCGGGCGCCGACGTCGAAGCCCTTGCGTCCGAGCTCGGTGCCATGGAACGTGTCCGGACCGGCGGGATTGTGTCACTGCCCGGGGCCGCGGAAATCCTGAGCATTCTTCCCGGCGACGCCGTGGCCCTGGTGACGTCGGCCGATCGGATCCTGGCAGACATCCGCATGGACGCGGCCGGCCTGGCCATGCCCACGACCGCTGTCACCGCAGACCTGATCACCCGCGGCAAGCCGCATCCCGAAGGATATCTGCGGGCGGCCGAGCTATTGGGTGTGGAACCCGCGGACGCCCTAGTTTTCGAGGATGCCCCTGCTGGGATCGCGGCCGGCCTGGCTGCGGGCATCCGCACGGTAGGAGTCGGCCCGAATACCGGGCCGCTCCCTGCGGGCGTGCTGCACATCAATGACTACACTTCGGTGCGCGCCACCGTGGAAACGGACGCCGCGGGCTCGCGGACCATTACTCTCCGGCTCTAAGACCGCCCACCGCCGGGTGATTCGCCCCGCCGGTCGCGGCGGGCTCTGGGCCGGTCACACATCCGTTGCGATGGCCGGCAGCGACGGCGTAGTCTCCCCCTGTCAGCCATCGGGGGACGGAAGTTCCACGTGGAGGGGTTATCCCTGCTGGTCTTTCAGGAACTGCTCCAGGGCTGCGAGGTCGTCGGTGTTGATGTGGTCAACGCCTGCCCGGTGGAGCTCGGTCCACAAGGCTTCGCGTGCCTCGCCCGGCTGGTCCGGGGTCGCCCAGAAACGGACCCGGTACCCCTTGGAGTGGGCGTCCGCTACATAGGCGTGCAGTTTGGCGCGTTCCGCCTCGGGCATCGGGCCGATACCCTGCCACGTGAACAGCTTTGTCCAGTTGTCACTGACCAGTGGCATTAACGTTGAGGGCATCCCGGAGGCAAGGTCGGATGAGCGTCCGTCGAAAAACCCGTAGCGTTTCTCGTCCGCCTGCATGGTGATCAGCGGCCTGTTGCCGCTGATCACGGCGGTCACCGGGCCGGTGCTGACTTTGCCCTTGCTGTAGTGCGTCATGAGGGCCGGGTGCTTGCGCAGTTCCTGCTCGATCGCAGCGTAGGTACTTTCGCCGTCGCTCTTGATGTCGATCAGCAGCTGTAAGCTGCCGTCCCAGCCCGGATAGACGCTGTGGCCTTCCTGCCGGACGACTTCGTCCAGCGGATCCAGGTAGAGGCTCTCCAGCGTCTTCCCAGGCTGTGCGTTCTCCCGGTCATGAGCGACCAGAAGCTTACCGTCAACCAGCCAAACGTCCGCCTCGACGCTGGTGAACCCATGCTCCAAGGCGTCAAAGAGCGGGCGGCCGTGCTCGTAGTCGTTGTGCGCATGGGCCTCCAGCAGCGGCTGGCCCAGCACAACATCCCGGGATGACAAGGCGGCAGACGAAGGGACAGCGATTCCGGTCAGGGACGCCAGGGCCACCAACACGGCGGCAGCACTCTTGAAAAGCACGGGATTCTCCTTGGAGCGGTTCAGGGGGTGTGGTTCGGCTCGGCCGGTCAGGCGCGCCGATGCCACAAACAGGCTCCCCGATCCGCACTAACAGGGAAGGGCCACGCGGTGGAGGGCCGGTAAACGGCAGTGAACGGTCGCGTTGAGCCGGTTGTTCATCTGCCCGTTCGCGCCGTGAAAACGCCGTGTGAACAGTCGGCAAAGGCCTTCCGAACTGGGACGCACGCGTGGCCGGGGCCGGTGACGGGAAGGTAGTTTCGAACCATGACAACTCCCCCTTTGCGCTGGGGCAGGGCGGCGATCGCTGCCGTTGCCCTTGGACTTCCTGCGGCGTTCCTTACTCCAACGGGCGTGTCCTTTGCAGACGCCGCAGCGCAGGCATCCCAGGTGGACGGACAGCAGGACAGCCGGAAACTGGAGCTCGGCGCCCCGGATCTTCCCGAGACGCGGACTGTCACCACGTTGGCCCGTGGACTGACACGGACCTCAATCACCCGCGGCACCCCGGACGCCTCCCTGTTCTGGACCGCCGAAGTCGCCATCCCGTCCACATCGCCCGATCCTGACGCCCCGGCCTCGGCGCTGTCCGATGAAGCAACAGCCCAGGCAGTAGCGCTCAAACTCCGGGACGCCGGAGTCCATGTCCGTGTTGAGCACGTCCAGTCCCCCCAACTCGCCGACGCCGGCGGAGACCTTGGATACCGCGTGAGGGCCGGAGCATTTCAATCCAAGGCCGACGGCACAGCAACGATCAGCCAGATCAAGGCAGCAGGCTACAACGCCTCCACCGTGTACACCGGCTGGGACGGCGACACCGAGACCACAGGCAAAACCCGCGGTCCATGGAAGCTGGAAGTCCTCACCCTTGATCCGAAGCTGTTCCGGGGAGAGCTCACCTCCGGCGTCGGCCCGGACCTGCAGGGCCGGGAAACCACAAGCCAGCTCGCGGCTGCCAAAGGTGCCCTGGCAGCGGTGAACGGCGGATACTTCGTCCTGGACCCGAAGGCCGGGGCGCCGGGCGATCCGGCCGGAACCGCCGTCGTCGGTGGCAAACTGCTCAGCGAACCTGTCGGGGACCGGCCCTCTCTCGTCATCGACGGCAAGAAAAACAAATCTTCCGTTCAACGGCTGACATGGACCGGACGTGTCTCGTCGCCCGGCCACGGCATGCCCGTGGCGCTCGACGGCCTCAACCGGGTACCGGGGCTGATCCGCAACTGCGGAGGTACCGGTGACTTCCCCACCGATCTGCCGCTGCACGACGCCACCTGCACGGACCCTGACGAGACCGTCGCCTTCACCGGGGAGTTCGGGTCCTCCACACCGTCCGGTCCAGGACTGGAAGTTGTCCTGGACCAGCATGGCACGGTGACAGCCATCAACGCCGCCCGGGGTTCAGCCGTTCCGGCCGGAGGAAGGACCGTGCAGGCCACCGGAGCGGACGTCACGAAGCTCAAGGACGTCGCAACCCCCGGCAAACGCCTCGACGTCGAGTCCGAGCTGACCAATGAAGCCGGCAAGTCCGAGAAGACGGGCGGGGCCACATCCGTTGTCAACGGCGGTCCGATGCTGGTGTCCGGCGGCGCCGCGAACATCACGGCCCGGCGGGACGGCATGGTCCATTCCGGAGACAGCAACGGCTTCTATTACGGCTGGGTCCACAAGCGCAACCCCCGGACCATCGCGGGCGTCGACGCCCAGGGCCGCACCCTCCTGGTCACGGCCGACGGACGCCAAACAACATCGCTCGGGCTGAGCATCAAAGAAGCGGCCGACGTCGCCCGGTCCCTGGGGATGGTGGACGCCATCAACCTCGACGGCGGCGGCTCCACCACCATGGTCGCCGACGGCCGGGTGGTCAACTCCCCCTCCGATGCGGCAGGCCAGCGTCCGGTGGGCGATGCGCTGCTGGTCCTTCCAAGCCGCAAGGATTGATGGGCAGGCGCCCCGGCTGCGAAACGGCGGCATCTGATGTTCAGGATGGTTCACTCATTCTGGGCAATCATGCGAGACCAGGCAGCCAAGATCATTGCTTTCGGCTTCCGGCCACACGACAACTCGCCGGGGTCAGCTTCAGACGATCCTGGCCAGCCACAAGCCAGAGGTGCGGTCCGTCCGGACCGCACCTCTGGCTTGTGGCTGCCTGTCTTAGCGTTTCTTGAAGGCGTCTTTGACTTTTTCGCCGGCCTGCTTCAGGTCCGCTTTGACTTGTTGGCGTTTGCCCTCGGCCTTAAGCCGGTCGTTGCCGGCGGCATCGCCGGCGGCCGCTTTGCCCTTGCCGTGGAGTTTCTCGGCGGCGTTGTGGATCTTGTCACCCAAACCCATGGTGGTTCTCCTTATTTGGCCGTCCCCGCGGCGTGAATGCCGTGGAGGCCGACAGTTAATTGTAGGGACGGAACCGTCAAAAAAGCCGGTGCAATGGGCGATCGGAATATCCGTCGATTTCGGCCGGAACTGTCGGTCTGTTCCGGCCGCTGGGTCCGCCACATGGATTTTGGCACCGTTTCTTCGCTGCGTGTATCCGGGTGCTATTTCGGCGCTGAGTGGCTCGTCGGCATCGGTGCTGAATTGGCACCCGGACGCGCAGAACCGTTGTGATGTACCGCCTCCGCATCGCCGCAAGCGGTCGCACCCACGGCTGGTGAGGGCCCGTCAGCAGCCACGTTTTGGGGTCCTATGCGATCAACGTGTGCAGATCGACCCCGAAGAGGGCCACGAGAGGCCAGAGGACAATCGCCGCGAGCCCTTCCAGGATGTTGCCGGGAACGTTCCATGCCACGAGATAGCCGTGGGTGGCGGCGACCACTACCCCGATGATCAGATACCCGATCCCGATCAGACCTATTCCGCGCCTGCCCACTTTGCGCCTGCCAATTCCGCGTATCATCACTCATCTCCCGCTGCGGGGTGTGAATCACATTATAGTAGCGCCGGGGGCGTTAGGGGAGGCCCGGGCTTCGCCTTTGTTGTTCCGGGGGACGGTACGAGGGCTGCCGACCAGGTGCTCAGGCTCCCGGACCCGCGAGTGGGCTCTCTGCTTGATGACACGGGCCAACGTCAGTGGTAATGCCCCCAATGCTGATGGTCCGGGTCATGGCTCAGCGCACCGAACTCCTCTCGCAGGTGCTGCTGAACCGCTTCTGCGACAGCGGAAAAGATCTGATCGGCGTCCACGACATACGATATGGCTCGATGGGACAAAGGACCTCGAGGGCGATCGGCGTCGAGCGGAACTTCGCGAAGGCAGCGCCGACCCGGCTGTTCGCGCAGGCAAATTCGAAGATGCGCCGTACCAGTTCTGTCTGAAGAGCGTCGTGATCTGTTTGAATCCCTGGCTGAACCGTTGCGGGAATCGGCAAAGGAATTCTTGCGGATTTCGCCCGGGAGCTGGTCTCGGTGATGGGCCGGGATGTCCGAACTGACTGGCCCGTGCGTGATGATGTCCGGGCAAAGCTACGGTCCTCGATCAAGCGGCCTCTGGTCCGCTTGGGTTACCCGCCGGATAGGCAGCCCGAGTCGATCAAGCTGGTCATGGAGCAGCTGGAATCCATGGCGCCGCGGTTCGCTGACGCACGGGCTAATTAACTGAGATTTCCGCCAACGGGCGGTTGCAACAAACAATGTGGAACATGGGGAAATGACTACATACGAAGCATCCACCGGCGCGGTTACCGAAGTACCTCCTGCGCCGGACCACGCGCCTCAGCTCCAGTCCAAGCCGCGCAGACTATCGAAGCTTCGATCGGCCAACGGCGCACACTCGGCACGGGCACCCGTCGGCTGTGTTGATGCCGGCCGCTGATTTGGAGTCCCTTTCAAGAAACTATCCATTGGCTATCGCAGCCTGGCATCAGGGAGGACATGGAGCAGGCCGAACGCGACATCGCGGAAGGCAACACGGTCAGCGGCGATGACCTCCGCCGCGAGTTTGGACTTCCGCCAAGGTGAGCGAAGCAGCATCGGATGACCGAGGTCCTTGGATGGTCGACGTCACCAGCCCCGCGCTGAAGGGATTTCGCCGGCTGCCGGAGAACGCTGCCGCCGCAATCGTAGAGTTCGTTACCGGAGCTCTGGCTGACAATCCTGGGAGGCTCAGCAAGCCGCTCACTAATGAACTCCTGGGCCTGCGTACTGCACGCCGTGGTGATTACCGCGTCCTGTTCACACTCGATCCTGAAGCGCACACCCTGTATGTTCATCGGATCGAACACCGATCTGATGTTTACAATCCGCGCTGACTAGATTCCGGTAGCCGGGTTGAGCATGCTCAAGGGGCCCCGTGCTCCACGGGGCCCCGCCATGAGTCAAAGAGTCAGCAGCCAACCTGCAGCCTCCGACCTCACAGGAGAAGAACTAGAAGTCCCAGTCGTCATCCTCAGTATTAACGGCCTTACCAATGACATAAGAAGACCCGGACCCCGAGAAGAAGTCGTGGTTCTCGTCCGCGTTCGGCGACAGCGCAGACAGGATGGCCGGGTTCACGTCGGTGACCGAAGCCGGGAACATGGCCTCGTAGCCGAGGTTCATAAGCGCCTTGTTGGCGTTGTAGTGCAGGAACTTTTTGACGTCCTCGGCCAGGCCGACGGAGTCGTAGAGGTCGTGCGTGTACTGGACCTCGTTCTCGTAGAGCTCGAAGAGCAGCTCGAACGTGTAGTCCTTGATCTCCTGCTTGCGCTCCTCGGAGCACTTCTCGAGGCCCTTCTGGAACTTGTAGCCGATGTAGTAGCCGTGCACGGCCTCATCGCGGATGATCAGGCGGATCAGGTCGGCCGTGTTCGTCAGCTTGGCCCGTGAGGACCAGTACATCGGCAGGTAGAAGCCCGAGTAGAACAGGAAGCTCTCCAGCAGCGTGGAGGCCACCTTGCGCTTCAGGGGATCGTCGCCCTGGTAGTAGTCCATGACGATCGCCGCCTTCTTCTGCAGGTTCACGTTCTCGGTGGACCAGCGGAAGGCCTCGTCGATCTCCTTGGTGGAGGCCAGCGTGGAGAAGATGGAGGAATAGCTCTTCGCGTGCACGGACTCCATGAAGGCGATGTTCGTGTAGACGGCCTCTTCGTGCGGGGTGATCGCATCCGGAATCAGCGAGACGGCGCCGACGGTGCCCTGGATGGTGTCCAGCAGGGTCAAGCCGGTGAACACGCGCATGGTGAGCTGCTGCTCGTCCGGGGTCAGCGTCGCCCAGGACTGAACGTCGTTGGACAGCGGGATCTTCTCCGGCAGCCAAAAGTTGTTGACCAGGCGGTTCCAGACGTCCACGTCCTTGTCGTCCTGGATGCGGTTCCAGTTAATGGCTTCAACGTGGCTAAGCAGCTTGACCTTCTCGGTCATGTCATCCCCTAAAAAGTTGGGTTCTTCGTGAAGTTAAGCGTACGACGGCGGGCGGTTGCCCGCCGTCGTACTGTCGCGATTTAGTTGAAGATTAAAGCATGCAGCTGACGCAGCCGTCCACCTCGGTCCCTTCCAGCGCGAGCTGGCGGAGACGGATGTAGTAGATGGTCTTGATGCCCTTCTTCCAGGCATAGATCTGGGCCTTGTTGATGTCGCGCGTGGTGGCGGTGTCCTTGAAGAACAGCGTCAGGGACAGGCCCTGGTCCACGTGCTGCGTGGCGGCGGCGTAGGTGTCGATGACCTTCTCGTAGCCGATCTCATACGCGTCCTGGTAGTACTCCAGGTTGTCGTTCGTCAGGTACGGCGCCGGGTAGTACACGCGGCCCAGCTTGCCTTCCTTGCGGATCTCGATCTTGGACGCCACCGGGTGGATCGAGGAGGTGGAGTTGTTGATGTAGGAGATCGAGCCCGTCGGCGGAACGGCCTGCAGGTTCTGGTTGTAGATGCCGTGCTCCATGACGGACGCCTTCAGCTCGCGCCAGTCATCCTGGGTGGGGATGTGGATGTTCTGGAACAGCTCGGCAACCTTGGCGGTCTGCGGGACCCATTCCTGGTTGGTGTACTTGTCGAAGAACTCACCGGAGGCGTACTTGGACTTCTCGAAGCCGCCGAAGGTCTGGCCGGTCTGGATGGACAGGCGGTTGGAGGCGCGGATCGCGTGGAACACCACCGAGTAGAAGTAGATGTTGGTGAAGTCGATGCCTTCTTCGGAGCCGTAGTGGACCCGCTCGCGGGCCAGGTAGCCGTGCAGGTTCATCTGGCCCAGGCCGATGGCGTGGCTCTGGTCGTTGCCGCGGGCGATCGAGGGCACCGAGGTGATGTTGGACATGTCCGAGACGGCCGAGAGCGCGCGGATGGCGGTCTCGATGGTCAGGCCGAAGTCCGGCGAGTCCATGGCCTTGGCGATGTTCAGCGAACCCAGGTTGCAGGAGATGTCCTTGCCGGTCTGGTCGTAGGACAGGTCATCGTGGTACGTCGTGGGCTGGGAGACCTGGAGGATCTCGGAGCACAGGTTGGACATGATGATCTTGCCGTCGATCGGGTTTTCCCGGTTCACGGTGTCCTCGAACATGATGTACGGGTAGCCGGATTCGAACTGGATCTCGGCGAGGGTCTGGAAGAACTCGCGCGCCTTGATCTTGGTCTTCTTGATCCGGGAATCGTCCACCATCTCGTAGTACTTCTCGGTGACCGAGACGTCGGAGAACGGCATCCCGTAGACGCGTTCGACGTCGTACGGCGAGAACAGGTACATGTCCTCGTCCTTCTTGGCCAGCTCGAAGGTGATGTCCGGGATCACGACGCCGAGCGAGAGGGTCTTGATGCGGATCTTCTCGTCCGCGTTCTCGCGCTTGGTGTCCAGGAAGCGGTAGATATCCGGGTGGTGCGCGTGCAGGTACACGGCACCGGCACCCTGGCGGGCACCGAGCTGGTTGGCGTAGGAGAAGCTGTCCTCGAGGAGCTTCATCACGGGGATAACGCCGGAGGACTGGTTCTCGATCTGCTTGATCGGCGCGCCCACCTCGCGGATGTTCGTCAGCGCGAAGGCCACGCCGCCGCCGCGCTTGGACAGCTGCAGGGCGGAGTTGATGGACCGGCCGATCGATTCCATGTTGTCTTCGATGCGGAGCAGGAAGCACGAGACCAGCTCACCGCGCTGGCGCTTGCCGGCGTTCAGGAACGTGGGGGTGGCCGGCTGGAAACGGCCCTCAATGATCTCGTCCACCATCTGCAGGGCGAGCTGCTCGTCGCCGCGGGCCAGGTGCAGGGCCACCATGCAGACACGGTCCTCGTAGCGCTCCAGGAAGCGCTTCCCGTCAAACGTCTTCAGCGTGTAAGAGGTGTAGAACTTGAACGCGCCGAGGAAGGTCTCGAAGCGGAACTTCTTCTTGTAGGCGCGGCTGTAGAGCTCGCGGATGAAGTTCATCGTGTACTGGTCGAGGGTTTCGCGCTCGTAGTACTCGTTCTTCACGAGGTAGTCGAGCTTTTCCTCGAGGTCGTGGAAGAACACGGTGTTGTTGTTCACGTGCTGCAGGAAATACTGGTGCGCAGCCTCGCGGTCGGCCTCGAACTGGATCTCGCCGTTGGGCCCGTAGAGGTTCAGCATGGCGTTGAGCTCGTGGTAGCCCAGGCCCTGGAAGGCGGCCGGCATGGCCGGCTTCTCACCGGGGACCGTGTGCTTCTCGACGGCGGCGGCGGGCTTCCCTGCGCCGGGCTTCTCTGCGGCGCCGAGGGAGCCGGATCCGGTCACTTCGGTGTCTGCGACAGTCGTGTCCAAAATTCTTCCAATCCTTGTTGTACACGGCTGACGTCTTCCGGCGTCCCCATGAGTTCGAATCGATATAGGTGCGGGACCTGGCATTTCGTGGCGATGATGTCCCCGGCCATGCAGTAGTTGTCCCCGAAGTTCGTGTTGCCCGCCCCGATCACGCCCCGGAGCTGCTGCCGGTTGCGCGGATCGTTCAGGAAGCGGATGACCTGCTTCGGAACGGATCCTTCTCCCCCGGTGCCCCCGTAGGTGGGAAGCACCAGCACAAAGGGTTCGGTGGCCACCAGGGCAGGTTCCCTCGTGTGGAGGGGGATCCTGGCGGCGTCCATGCCCAGTTTCCTGACGAAGCGTGCGGTGTTCTCCGAGGTGGAGGAGAAGTATATGAGGTGGCTGCCGGTGGACCGGAGGGCTTCCGCCGCCGGCGCAGTGTCCGCCGCCGGCTGCGCAGCGGGTGCTGCTGTTGCAACTGGTGCCATGCGGGTCACCTCATCTCAAACAATGGTTCAGGCTACGGCGACGGCGGCAGCCAGCGCCAGTTCTTCGATCTTGTCGGGGCGGAAACCGGACCAGTGGTCCTGGTCCGTGACGACAACCGGGGCCTGCATATAGCCCAGGGCCTTCAGGCGCTCGAGGGCATCCGCGTCCTGCGAGATGTCGACGCTCTGGTAGGTGATGCCCTTCTTGTCCAGTGCGCGGTAGGTCGCGTTGCACTGGACACAGGCCGGCTTCGTGTAAACCGTTACGGTCATGGTCCCTGTCCCCTTTTGCTGAAGTCTGTATTCTTTCGTTCACCGGGCCGGTGCGGGACAGGAATCCTTATCCGTTGCTGGCCCCAGCCGGCGGACTTTGCCGCTGGTCTGGAACTGTAGTCCGATACTACATGCAGCACTACATGTAGTGCGCGAGGTCGGCGCGGACCCCTAGATGATGTATTACAAGTATGTCATTTTATGCACCGTCCGTCCACAGGCAGGGCACCTCAAAATGTCCGTAATTCCGCCGTTTTGGCGGACGAAATCCACAGGCTGTGGAGTACCTATACACAATTAACTCCCCTGCGTGTCGCGTTGTGGACGGCGTGTCGCGGTGCCGCGGAACAGTGCCCGGTGGTGGTGCCAAACACTAGATGTGGTGTCCGGGAACACGAAAAAGGCGGGCACCCCGGGGTGCCCGCCTTCCGCGGGGTGCCTCGACTAACAGAAGGCGGCCCTAGGCTCCCCTACCGGCCTCGCCCGCTGTCCGGCGGTCCAGCACGATCTGCTGCACGTCGAGGTAACCGGTCTCGAATCCGGCGCGGGAGTAGCAGAGGTAGAACAGCCACATGCGCTGGAAGATCTCGTCAAAGCCCAGGCCCCGGACCTCCTCGGCGCGCGCCATAAAGCGTTCTTCCCAGAGCCGCAGGGTCTGCGCGTAGTGCTCCCCCATGGCGAGCCGTTCACGGACCCGCAGTCCGGTCTGCTTCGCCGTGATGTCCTCGATGGCGCGGACGGACGGAATGACGCCGCCCGGGAAGATGTACTTGTGCACCCAGGTGTAGCTGGAGCGGGTGGCGAGCAGCCGGTCGTGCGCGATGGTGATGGCCTGGATGGCCACCTTCCCGCCGGGGGCGAGGACGCGCTCGATCGTCTGGAAGTACGTGGCCCAGTACTCGAAGCCCACGGCCTCGATCATCTCCACCGAGACGACGGCGTCGTACTCGCCTTCGACCGCGCGGTAGTCCTTGAGCTCGATCGTGACGGCGTCGGCATAGCCTGCCTCGGCGACGCGCCGGCGGGCCAGTTCCTGCTGCTCGCTGGAGAGCGTGACGGAGTAGACCGTGGCGCCGCGCCGGGCGGCCCGGAGGGCCAGCTCGCCCCAGCCGGTGCCGATTTCCAGCACGCGGGTTCCCGTGGTGACGCCTGCCTTGTCCAGCAGGCGGTCGATCTTGGCCTCCTGCGCGACGGCGAAGCCGTCCCATTTGACGCTCTTCAGGGCCTCACCCGATTCCGGGAAGAGCGCGCTGGAGTACGTCATGCTCCCGTCCAGGAAGGTCGCGAAAAGATCGTTGGAGAGGTCGTAGTGCCGCGAGATGTTGGAGCGGGTGTTCTGTTCGGTGTTGCGCTCCTTGCGCGGCTGGCGCGGCAGGTAGAGCGCGCGCAGCCGCTGCAGCGGCTCGGGCACGAGCGTTCCGACGCGCGCAGCGAAGACCTCCATAACGGCGGTGAGATCGTCCGCGTCCCAGTCACCGGCCATGTAGGACTCGCCCAGGCCGATCAGGCCGCCGTCGCCGAGCCGCGCCGCGAAGGCCGCCGGCCGGTTGACGGTCATGACGGGGACGGACTGGCCGGGCCCGGCTTTGCCCAGGACGGTGCCGTCCGGGTAGCGGACTTCGATGGGGAGCCGGCGGACGGCCGCCCTGAAGATGGCAGCGGCGGCGCGCCCGGCCAGGCCGGCCTTCAGCCCGGAGGGCACCGCGGCGATGCTGGGCCAGATGGCGGCGTCGATGACCGCCGGCGGCCGGGGAACGGTGTAGGGCACCGCACTGGGAACCCGCTGGGCTGCGGATGATCCGCTCGCATCGGTCATTGTCACTGAACTGCCTCCTGTGAAGGGTGGTGTGGTCGTTTGACGATGGGCAGCCGACGTGCCCACAGCTTAATTCCCTGCCAGCGGATCAGGGCCGAGACACGCAGCGGTGCCAGCGGGACCGCGAGCGCAGCGGCAAGGATGTTCGGCACGGTGGCGTCCCGGCGTTCGCCGTCCACGCTGGCGATGAAGGGCTGCTGCCCCTCCCGCTCCAGGACGATCGAGACCGCGAGCCGGTCGCCGGGTTCCGGGAGTTTCATCCGGTACTGGCCCTCGACGTCGTTGAACGGCGAAACGTAAAGCGCTTTAGGGACGCTGGCCCGGCCGTCGTCTTCCGTTTCAAGAAGGTAGCAGTGCCGTTCGCCGTAGGTGTTGTGGACCTCGGCGACGACGCAGCGCAGCTCCCCGGCGGCGTCGTGGCACCAAAAGAGACTGAGCGGGTTGAAGACGTGTCCGAACACCCGGGCGCTGGCCAGCATGGTAATCCGGCCGCCGTCGAGCGCTATCCCCCGGGTGGCGAGGAACCGTTCAACGTTGCCGCGGAGCGTTCCGCCCGGGTCACCCAGATGGTCCGCAACGGCGAATCCGGCGAGCGGCCTGAGGGGGCGGGGCAGGGTGGGGAGCCGGTCGACGTCGACGTACCAGCTGTAGCTGCGGTAGGTGAAGGCATTCTTCAGCGGGGTGCGCCGCACGTGCGCGATGGATGTGCGGTAGATGGCTGCCGGTGCGCTCATGCGCCCTCCGCCGAGACGGTCTGCAGATCAGGGTCAAGGGAGACCCCGGCCGGCACAAAAGCGGCCTCGTCCCAGTCTCTTCCGAGCCGTGCCGCCGCCCGTACGCCGGAGAGGGCGCCATCCTCATGGAATCCCCAGCCGTGGTAGGCGCCGGCGAAGGACAGCGTGCTGTCGCCGAGTGCCAGGATCTGCTGCTGCGCCGCGAGGGACTCCGGGGTGTACTGCGGGTGCTCGTAGACCATCCGCTCCAGCACCGTGGTGTCTTCGATGAGCCCGGATTCGCCCAGGCTGACGATGTAGCGGCCGCCGTCCGCCGGTTCCAGGCGCTGCAGCCGGGTCATGTCGTAGCTGACCAGGACCTTGTCCGGGCGGGCGTCGCAGGAGGGCAGGCGGTAGTTCCAGGAGGCTTTGGCGTTGTCGCTGGCCGGCAGCACGGAGTCGTCGCGGTGGAAGACGGTGTGGTTGACGGAGTACGGCATCCTGCCCAGGGCCTCCTGCTCGGCGGGCGAGGCGTCGCTGAGCATACGCAGCGCCTGCTCCGGGTGGGTGGCGATCACGACGGCGTCGAAGGTCTCCGTCGTGACGGTGCCGGAGCCGTCCTTCGTGGTCAGCTCGACGCCCGCCGCGTGGCGGCGCACGCCGGTGACGGGACTCGAGAGTCGAATGTCCGGCAGCGTGGCGGCGAGCTTGTCCACGTAACCGCGGGAGCCGCCGGTGACGGTGCGCCATTGGGGCGAGCCCGCGACGCCGAGCAGTCCGTGGTGGCCCAGGAAGGTGAAGAGGTAGCGGGCCGGGTAGGCCAGTGCGGTGGTGGGGTCGCAGGACCAGACGGCGCTGACGATCGGGGTCATGAAGTGGGAGACGAAGTAGCTGCTGAACTTCTCGCGGGCCAGGAACTCGCCCAGGGTGATGTCCGTCGCGGCCGTATTGGCCACAGCGCCGCCAGTCTCCGCTGTATCCGTTTCTGCCAGCAGGGCACGGGCCCGGCGGTAGAAGCGCATGACCTCCACCAGCATCATCAGGTACCGGCCGCGCAGCAGGGTGGAGGGCCGCGGAATGATGCCGCGTCCCTTGGCGCGGGCGCCGGCGTATTCGAGGCCGCAGCCGTCGCAGCGGACGGACATGCTCATTTCCGAGTCCTGGGTTTCGACGCCCAGTTCCGCGAAGAGCCGAAGCAGCGTGGGGTAGGTCCGCTCGTTGTGGACGATGAAGCCGGTGTCGATGCCAAGGACCGGGCCGTCCGTCTGCGGCACGTCATGGGTGTGGGCGTGGCCGCCGAGCCGGGGGTCGGCTTCGAAGAGGGTCACGTGGTCCACCCGGTTGAGGACATAGGCGGCGGTCAGCCCTGCCACGCCACTGCCGATGACGGCTACCCGGCGCCCTGCCGGAATCCCTGCTGCTAGTGACACTGATCTGCTCCTGTTTGCTGATTGAACCGATGTGGCTGATTGAACCGAGTGCCTGAATCGTCCCGATAAATCGTCGTATGGGCAATTCGTAACCACCGGCGCTCCGGATGTGTACCACTTCCAGACATTTCGCCTCCGACCAATGTGCCAGAATGAAGCGGGATTGCGGTCCCGCCTCACCGGAACCTGCGAAGGGCAGCCCTTGATCAACCCCGTCCATCTGCGGACCCTCGTTGAAGTCACCCGGCTGGGCTCCTTCGCGGCGGCCGCCACCCGGCTTGGCTACACGGCGTCGGCGGTGTCCCAGCAGATGTCCGCCCTGGAACGCGACGCCGGCGTCGAACTGTTCACCCGCTCGGCCCGCAGCATCCACCCCACCGAAGCCGCACTGGTGATGACCCGGCACGCGGCCAAGGTCCTCACGGACATCGAGGCCCTCCTGGCGGCGGCCTCCCGTACGGGTGACACCACCCGCCAGGAACTCCGGCTGGGCATCTTCCCCAGCCTTGCCACCTATGTGCTGCCGAGGGTCCTGGAAAATCCGGCGTGGAAGAAACTAGGGATTGACCTTCGCGTGTCCGTGGCCGAACCCGCCCAGACCATCCAGGGCCTGCGCTCCGGCGGCGAGCTGGATGTGGCCCTGGTGTACCAGGTGGGCCAGTCCGGGCTCGCGTGGCCGCACTCGGTGAAGAGGCAGTGGATCGGCGACGACGACTTCCGCGTGGTGCTGCCCGCGGCGTGGGGCATCGGCACGGAGTCCAAGGTGGCCGCGGACCACCTGTCCGATATGCCGTGGATTGTCCACCACCCCGGCACGAGTGACGCCACCGTGATCGAACGGCTCTTCGCCAGCTGCAACCTGCACCCGCGGGTAGTGGCGTACAGCGACGATTTCCATGCCAGCGTGGAGATGGCGGCGGCCGGGCTCGGCGCGGCCCTGGTTCCCGAACTCGCCCTGCGGCACCGCCCCGCCGGTGTGGTGGTCCTGGATGTCCCGGAGATCCGGCTGGCCCGCAACGTCTTCGCCCTGCTGATCAACGAGAAGCAGACGGCCCGGGTCCAGCTCTTTGTGGAGCTGCTCGGCGACACGTTGAACAAGGACACGTTGAACAAGGACTCGTTGAACAAGCTTGGGGCCGGCAAGGGCTGAGCATGTCCCCCGGCGCCGGCCGGGCTAGCGGGCATATTCGCTAGTTCGCGGGAGGACATGTCCATCCTTCGCGCCCGGGACTGGGCACAACGGGACTATGTCCATCCGTAGACCCCGGCGCGGGGCATGTCCCTGAGCAGTGCCCGCCCAGCCCCCGGGCCAAGACCCCCGACGAACTAACGAAAATGCCGGCTAACGCTTCCCGGGCCGCTTTCCTGCCGGCGCCACGAGCGAACTGATGATCCGGTGCTTGGCCCTGGTGTAGGGCGGGAAGATGAGTTCCAGGGTTTCCGGCCAGTGCGGCTTCGACAGGGTGGACCGCTGGTGCGAGAACGTCCGCAGCGAGTGTTCCCCGTGGTAGGCGCCCATGCCGCTGCCGCCCACGCCGCCGAACGGCAGCCCCGGCACCAGCAGATGCGCGGCCGGGACATCGAAGCACAGTGCCCCCGAGGAGGTCCGTTCCGAGAAGGCCCGGCGGGTCCCGGCGTCGTTGCTGAACACATACAGCGCAAGGGGCTTGGCGGCGTCGTTGATCATCCTGATGGCCTCGTCGGGCCCGCCGACCGGGACCAGCGGAAGCAGCGGCCCGAAGATCTCCTCCCCCATCACGGTGTCCCCCTGGGCGGGCCGCAGCAGCGTCGGGGCGAAGTGGCGGCTGGCGGCGTCCCGTTCCCCGCCGTGGACCACGGTGCTGCCGTCCGCGAGGGCCGCGATCCTCGCAAAGTGGTGGTCATTGACGATCCGGCCATAGGAGTCACTGACGGAAGAGTCCGCCCCGAAGAGTGCACGGATGGCCTTGACCAGCTCGCGCTCCAGCGGAACCAAAACGTCCTCGGTGGCCAGGACATAGTCGGGCGCCACGCAGGTCTGGCCCGCATTCAGGAACCGGCCCCACGCGAGCCGCTTGGCCGCCCTGGCCAGGTCCGTGGAGGAGTCCACGTACGCCGGGGACTTCCCACCGAGCTCCAGGGTCACCGGGGTGAGGTTCTCGGCTGCCGCCCGCAGCACCGCCTTGGCCGCGACCTCACCGCCTGTGAAGAAGATGTGGTCGAAGCGCATCGTCAGGAGGGCGGTGGTTTCGGGAATGCCGCCCTGGACCACCTCGGCCGCTCCGGCCAGGTACTCCGGGATCCAGCGCGCCATGGCCGCCGAGGTGGCGGGGGCGTGTTCGCTGGGCTTGAGGACCACGGTGTTGCCGGCCGCGAGGGCGCCGGCCAGCGGGGCGAGCAGCAGCTGCAGGGGGTAGTTCCACGGGCCGATCACCAGGACCACGCCCAGCGGAGTCAGTTCGGTCCAGGCCCTGGCCGGCTGGACCGCGAGCGGCACCGGCACGGGACGCGGCCGCAGCCAGGCCTCGAGGTTTTTCGCCAGGTGCGCGGCCTCGGCTGTGACAAACCCGATCTCCGTCAGCTGCGATTCGGTGGCGTGCTTGCCCAGATCGCTGCCGAGCGCCGCCGCAAAGTCGTCGCGCCGCTCGATCAGCATCCGGCGCAGATTGGACAGTTGCTCCAGCCGCCAGGCCAGCGGACGGGTGGTTCCGCTGTCAAAAACTTCACGGGAACGGGCGACGGCGGTGGCGACTGTTTGCATCCGCTCAATGTACCGGCCATGGGCCTCCCAACTGGTCCGGTACCGGATAAAAGCTTGGGAATGCTGGAACGGGCCGGTATTCAGGACTATGTTGAAGATATGAACAAGGTAGCGAGCAAGCACTTCGGCGAGGTCGAGCTCAATCACGGACGGGATCACAATTTCACCGCCAAGCAGGAACTGGCGGGCCAGACCGTGGAGCTTGACTTAAATGTCAACGCGCATGACCACTTCGACGAGGCGGCCATGCACAAAGTTGACTACCGCCTGCGCTTCCTGCCTGAACTCGTGGACCAGGTCCGGGAGATGATCGCCGAGGAGCTGGTCCAGGATGGCACCAGCCCGCAGGAATACCGGCACTTCCACTGCAACGCGATCAAGGACGAGCAGCTGCGGAAGGTCTTCGGCGTCGAGGACAAGAGCCAGCTCACGGACGAGGTCTTCCTCAAGGCACTGAAGCTGGGCCATGTGGGTATTTTCCCCGGCCAGCCGGAACGCTACTTTGTGCTGGACTTCACGCTCGGCACACATTTCACCGACGAGGTCCTCGTGGCCTCCGCGGATGAGGACGGCGTCGTGGACGACGAGATCCTCTGGGAGTCCTGACTCCCCGCCAACGCTGCGGAACGTACGACGGCGGCCGGTCACCTTTGAGGGGTGACCGGCCGTCGTCGTTTCTGGTGGATCGGGTTACTTGGCGGCTTCGAGCAGTTCCGCGCGGACCGTCTTCGTGGCGTGGACCAGGTTGCGCAGGGACTCTTCAGTCTCGGCGTAGCCGCGGGTCTTCAGGCCGCAGTCCGGGTTGACCCAGAGCTGGCGGGACGGGACGTGCTTGACGGCGGTGCTGAGCAGTTCGGTGACTTCCTGCTCGCCCGGGACGCGCGGCGAGTGGATGTCGTAGACGCCCGGGCCCACGCCGCGGCCGAAGCCGTGGGACTCGAGGTCGTGGACGACCTCCATGCGGGAACGGGCGGCCTCGATCGAGGTGACGTCGGCGTCGAGGCCGTCGATTGCGTCGATGATGGCGCCGAACTCGGAGTAGCACAGGTGCGTGTGGACCTGCGTGGCATCCCCGGCGCCGGCGGTGGCAAGGCGGAAGGACTTCACGGACCAGTCCAGGTACGCGGCCTGGTCGGCCTTGCGCAGTGGCAGGAGTTCGCGCAGGGCGGGCTCGTCCACCTGGATGACCTTGATGCCGGCGGCTTCGAGGTCCGCGATTTCGTCCCGGAGGGCGAGGGCCACCTGGTTGGCGGTCTCGCCGAGCGGCTGGTCGTCGCGGACGAAGGACCACGCGAGGATGGTGACCGGTCCGGTGAGCATGCCCTTCATCGGCTTGTTCGTCAAAGACTGCGCGTACGTGGCCCATTCCACCGTGATCGGGGCGTTGCGGGTGACATCACCCCACAGGATCGAGGGGCGGGTGCAGCGCGAGCCGTAGGACTGGACCCAGCCGTGCACGGTGACGTCGAAGCCTTCGAGGTTCTCGGCGAAGTACTGGACCATGTCGTTGCGCTCGGGCTCGCCGTGGACCAGGACGTCGAAACCCAGCTCTTCCTGCAGTTCCACCACGCGCTTGATCTCGTCCTTCATGAGCTGCTCGTACTGCTCCGTGCTGAGTTCGCCCTTGTTGGCGCGGGCCCGGGCGGTGCGGATCTCGGACGTCTGCGGGAAGGAGCCGATGGTGGTGGTGGGCAGCGGCGGCAGGTGCAGGGCCGCGGTCTGCGCGGCTTCGCGGACGCCGTAAGCGGAGCGGCTGAAGTCGGCGTCGGTCAGTGCCGCGGTGCGGGTCCGGACCTCGGCGCGGCGGACGCCGTCGGCTGCGGCGCGGTCGGCGATGATGCGGGTGGCCGCCTCGATGGCCGGCCGGACGGCTTCCGGGTCCGTCAGGAGGCCGGCGAGGGTGACCACCTCGGTGGCCTTCTGGTCGGCGAAGGCCAGCCAGCTGCGCAGCTGCGCGGAGAGCTGGACTTCCTCGTCGACGTCGTGCGGGACGTGCGCGGTGGTGGTGGAGGTGCTGACGGCCAGCCTGGCCACGGACTTCTTCAGCTCCGCGATCTTGGCCGCCGAGGCGGCAAGGTCGTTGCGCCAGATGTTGTGGCCGTCCACGACGCCGGCGACGAGGGTCGTGTTGCCCAGCGCTGCCAGGGCCGCGGCGGACGGAACCTCACCCTTGAAGACGTCAAGGTGCAGGGCGTCGATACCGGTCGCGGCAAGTGTGCCGAGCTGGCCGTTGAGCGTGCCGTAGGGGGTGGAGACAAACAGCTGCGGGCGCTTGGCGGCGGCGGCGAGAGCCTCGTAGGAGCGGGCGGCGGCGGCCTGGATTTCCACCTCCGGGGTGTCCTGGTCCACCACGAGGGCCGGCTCGTCGAGCTGGATCCAGCTGGCGCCGGCGGCGGCGAGCTTTTCGAGCAGTGCGGTGTAGACCGGGAGGACGTCCTCGAGCCGGGACAGCGGGCTGAAGCCGGCCGGGGCGTCGTCGGAGGCCTTGCTGAGCAGCAGGAAGGTGACCGGGCCGACGATGTACGGGCGGGTCTGGACCCCGTTGGCGAGGGCGTATTCGAATTCCTCGACGATCCGGCTGGAGGTCAGCGCGAAGTTGGTCTCGGGGCCGATTTCCGGGACGAGGTAGTGGTAGTTGGTGTCGAACCACTTGGTCATTTCCAGCGGCTGCTGGTCCTTGGTGCCGCGGGCCAGGGTGAAGTAGCCGTCGAGGTCGAGCTGGCCCCCGGCGTTCAGGAGGTTGCCGAAGCGGGCGGGTACGGCGCCGAGGTGGGCGGCGGCGTCGAGCACCTGGTCGTAGTAGGAGAACGTACCGGGAACCGCCGCGGCTTCGGTGAGGCCCAGGCCCTGGAGGCGCCTGGCGGTGCCGAGCTGGATCTCCTTGGCGGCGGCGTCGAGCGCGGCGGCGTCGATCGCGCCGGCCCAGTAGGCCTCGACGGCTTTCTTGAGTTCGCGGCGGCGGCCGATGCGCGGATAGCCCAGGATCGAGGCGGACGGGAAGGGGGTGTTGCTGTTGGCAGTGTGCTTGTCAGTCATGGGGAGTCCTAAGCGTTGGTGGTGTACTGCGGAGGGAAGTTGTGGTTCCTAGCTGGCGAGCTGGCGGCGGCCGGCATTGCGCTGCTGGCCGCTGTGCCGGTTGCCGCTTCGCGGCCGGGGCAGCGCCAGCTTGTCCAGCACGTTGAGGGCGGCGGCGTGTTCGTTGAACGTGTAGAGGTGCAGTCCCGGGGCGCCAGCGTCGAGGGCCGCATTGGCCAGGTCCACGGTGGCGCCGACCCCGATCCGGGTCCGCTCGGCGTCGGTATCGGCGGCTGCGAGCCGTTCGATGAGTTGCGGGTCCGGTTCGACGCCGGTCAGCTCGCCGAGGCGGGTGAGCCGGCGGATGCTGGTCAGCGGCATAACGCCGGGGATGATCGGGATGGTGACGCCGGCCCGGCGTGCCCGGGTCAGCAGGTTCGCGTATTGCTCGGTGTGGAAGAAGACCTGGGTGATGGCGAAGTCGGCGCCGGAGCGCTGCTTGGCGAGAAGCACCTCGACGTCGTGCGCCTCACTCGGGGATTCCGGGTGCCGGGTGGGGTACGCGGCCACACCGACGGCCACCTTGCCGGCGCACAGCAGCGCCGAGCGGCGCTGTTCCACGCGGCGGATGAGTTCGATCAGGTCCTGGGCGTAGCGCAGCGATCCCTCGGGAGGGACGGCGCCGTCCTTGGGCCGGTCGCCGCGCAGGGCAAGAATGCCGCGCACGCCGACGTCGAGGAGCTCGCCGATGATGTCGGCGAGTTCCTGCGGGGAATTCCCCACACACGTCAGGTGCGCCAGGGGCCGGAGCGTGGTTTCCTGTACGAGACGGTTGATGAGCTCGACGGCGGTGTTCCGGTTGGAGCCGCTGGCGCCGTAGGTCACGGAAACGTAGTCCGGGTCCGTGGTTTCCAGTTCGCCGATGGTGGTCCAGAGTGATTCCGCAGCCGCGGGCGACCGGGGCGGGAACAGCTCATAGGAAAGGGCGACAGGGGCCGCGCCGGCAAGATTCGGATGGGTGTCAATAAGGCTTGGTGGAGACATTTGCGTCCTTGGCTGTGAACACTGACGGTTTTCCCGGAAGACGGGCGACGTCGGTGAATTGAGTTGGGGAACACGGTGAAACTTCAGCAGGGCGCGGCCGCGACTGTTGCGCCTGATACGAAGTTGTCCGTGAGCAAATGTCAGGCCCACATGGGGGCACCCACATCCTCCTCGGCCGCCGTGGGGCTGGCCTTCAGCGGAGGATCGCTGACACGTTACTGAGGTAACTTGTTTAGAACTTTAGGGCCCGCCGGCGGGGACGTTCAAGTCGGTCCCCGAATTAAGACGCACCTTTACGGCATATTTCGGGGCCGGACAGAATATTCTTCGCCCGGAAAGTCACCAGGGCTTGTCCGTGAGCGGGCCGGGGCTGCCGCCGTTGAGAAAGTCCTCCCGCTGCAGGTCGCGGTTGCGCTCCTGCTGGGCGGATTCTCCAGACTCCCTGAGCTGCTCAAGCTGTGTCTGCTGCCGCGTCGGCGGGGCTTCGACGGCGCCGTTGCCGTCCGTGTTGCCGGCACCGCCCCGGTCGAAGCAGCCGTCGGGGGAAGCCTTGACCACGTGCGCGGCTTCGTCGAAGAGCCGGACCCCTTCGGGGATATTGGCTGCGGCGGCATCGCCGAGCCGCTCGATGCTGAGGGCCAGGTTCACCCGCACCCGGCATTCGTCCTCCGGCGGGGCGCCGGCCAGGGCCGTCTCGAACGCTGCCCTGGCACCGGGGTAGTCGCCCCGGAGCACGAGGGCGTCGCCGGCGGCGAAGGGTGCCTTGTGCGGCTCCAGGAAGTTCGCGAAGGCCGCTGCGGCCTGGCCGCCGAACCACGCCGCGGCCAGCAGCCTGGCGGCCAGCGCGAGCGCCGGCAGCACGGGCAGGGCGGACCACAGCAGCAGCCGACGGCGCCGGTGGGAGGGCTGGCCGCTCATGCGTTCACACTTTTGGTGGCAGCCGGTGCCGCGCCCTGCGATGCGCTGCGGACCGGCCGCAGCTCCCGGAGCCGACCTAACACCAGCAGGGTTTCGCGCAGCGCCAGCAGGAAGGCGGCGAGCGCGAGAAGCCAGTACAGCTCCGTCCTGCCCTCGAGCGAGTCCCCCGTGCGGTCCAGCGTGACGGGGGTGGCCTTCTGCAGCATCGGGGCGGCGGAATCGCCGGCGGCCCGGTGGACATAGGGAACGGTGAGCCCGCGGGCGATGTCCCGCAGCCTCGTCGATCCGGGATGGAGCGTCCGTGCCGGTGCCCGGGTCCTGGATGTACGTCCCGGCGGGCTGGGCCGGGTCGCCGCTGGCTGCCGCGGTTCACTGGTTATGCCGCTGCCGGTGCCGTAGTAGTATTCGTATTCGCCGGGGTGGAGGGCGTACACGCGCATGTCCCAGTTCCGCCGGTTCGATCCGGACGGCGGCCATAGCCTGAAGCACCCTGAGATCCCCCTGGTAGCTGGTCTGGTCCGGTGGCGGCAACTGCCGCGGCCACCGGGCATCCTATCCAAGCCTGTGCCCGGGGTCCCGGCATTGGGGACCCCTCCCCATCGTGCCCGCACAGGGCTATCCTGTTGCCATGATTCAGCTTCCAGCCAGTTATCAGGAGTACCTCGCCGGCAAGAGCGAGAGTTTCGTCAACACGGTCCGGCCCGTTCTGATGCAGTCCGCGGCGGACAAGTCGCACGGCGTCAGGATTCTCGTGCTTCCGCACGGCCATCAGGCACACCTCGACAACACCATCCCCTTCGGCACCGTCATCGAGGACATCGACTGACCGGCACCGCCGACGGGAGCCCCGCCGGAGACGGCCCCGGATCAGCCCTCCAGCGGATCAGCCCTCCAGCAGGAGGCGCTGCGAGCGCGGCGCCAGCGTGTGCTCGAGGACGAGGCAGGCAGCGCCGATGGCGCCCACATCTTCGCCAACGCCGGTGCCGACCACCTCGGTGGCGTGGATCTTCCGGGTGGCACTGTTTTCCCTGACCAGCTCCGGGATCCGGCCCAGATAGCGGTCAGCGAGGCAGGTCCAGAAGGGGCCGCCGAATACGACGCGGTCCACGTCCAGGGTGTTGGTGATGGTCGAGACGGCCCGGGCGACGAGCACGGCGGAGTGGTCGATGATGTCTGTTGCCCGGGTGTCCCCGGCGGCGGCCGCGGCGCACAGCGCGGCGAAACTGTCCTGGATCGCGGGGCCGTTCGTGGCCTGGTGGGACGCATCCAGCACACCGGCCTCGATGGCCTGGGCCACCAGCACCTGCGGGATGCAGGAGGACTTCACGCAGCCGCGCAGCCCGCAGTCGCAGGGCGCCCCGCCCGGATCAACCACGATATGGCCGATTTCGCCGGCGTTCCCGGACGTGCCGCGGACCACTTCGTCGTTGAGGACGATCCCGCAGCCGATGCCGGTGCCCATGTACATGAAGATGAAGCTTCCTGCGCCGCTGGGGCCGCCGGCCCAGGTTTCGGCCACCGCGGCGCTGGTCACGTCCTTGTCCACGAGGGTGGACAGTCCGGTGGCCTCCGCCAGGGCATCCCGCAGCGGGACCCGGTCCCAGCCCAGCAGGAGTGGAGGGTCAACGACGGTGCCCTCGTTGAGGTCGATGGGGCCGGGCGAGGCGACGCCCAGTCCGGCGATCCGGGACGGGTCCACGCCGGAGTCCGCGATGAGCTGCTTGATCTCGTCGGCGATGGTGTCGATGACGGCCTTGGGATCGGTGCCGGCAGGGGTTTTGATCCGGGAGTGTTTGACCACGGCGCCCACGAGGTCCAGCACCACGAAGGTGGTCACGGCGGGGTCCAGGTGGACGCCCACGGCAGACATTCCGCCGGCGTTGAGCCGCAGCATGGTCCGGGGCTTGCCGGGCCCGGTGCCTTCCTTGCCTGCCTCGTAGATCAGGTTTTGGTCCAGCAGGCGGCGGGAGATGTTGGAGATCGTCTGCGGGGACAGGCCAACGATCTGGGCCAGCTCCACCCGGCTCAGACCGGCCGGGGAGCGCCGGATGGCATCGAGGATGACCGTGAGGTTAAAATCGCCCATCCGGGGCAAATTGGTTCCGCGCCTCGGCGAGGGCTGGCGGATCTCAGACACTGATACCCCTAAACGTCTTTGGCTAAGCACTGCTTATGTGAGAATGCTACGTCACGGGCCGGGACCCGCCCACACGCCAGCTTCATTCTTCCGCGGATTTGCGGATACTCGCGGTCACCGTGAATTTCGGGTTCCGGCCGATCTCCCGGGTGGGGCCGATCAGCCGCTCCAGGACCGGCCGGTAGTGCAGGTGGGTGTTGAAGACCGTCCAGAGTTCCCCGCCCGGTGCGAGGACCCGCCCCGCGGCCTCGATCAGCTTGATGCCTGCCCCGGCATGGACCGCGGCGCCCACATGGAAGGGCGGATTCAGCAGGATCAGCTGGGCGCTGGCCGCCGGCAGGGAGTCCATGGCGTCGTCCTGCAGGACAGCGATCCGGTCCTGGAGCCCGTTGGCCAGGGCGGTGGCACGGGCGGAGTCGACGGCGGCCGCGGACTGGTCGGTGGCCGTGACCATGGAGCCGGGGTTGCGGCGGGCGTACATCGCCGCGAGGATCCCGGTGCCGCACCCAAGGTCGACTGCACGGCGTGCGGGGGGCATTTGCGGGAGGAAGTCCAGGAGGAAACGGGTTCCGATGTCCAGTCCGGTGCCTGCGAAGACGGCCCCGCGGGCACAGACGGTCAAGCCGAGCTCGGCGTTGTCCGCGGAGATGGGGAACCGCGGGGCCGCAGTGGCCGGTTTGGGGCCCCGGGCCAGCAGTATCCGGGACTTCTGCCGGGCTAGCTGCGGCTGGACCTCGCTGAAGTAGCGCTCCAGGACGGCATTCATGCCAAGGCTCATGTGCTTGACCCGGCCGCCGGCGAGAAGTACGACGCCGGGCGCCGCATGGCGGGCCACGGCGTCGGCGATTTCCTCCAGTTCGGCGAGGGACTTGGGCAGCTGGACCAGCACCACCGCGGCGCCGGCCAGGAGTTCGGCGCCGAGCGGGAACTGTTCAAAGCCCCCCGTGATGCCCAGAGTCCCGGCGTTGTGGCGAAGGGCGCGTTCTCCCGTGATCAGGTCCTGGTGGACGCGGACCGGGCCGGCATCCGGGCTGACGACTCCGAGGCCGAGTGCCCCCAGAGTCAGCGCGCCGTAGCGGTCTCCCACGATGGCGATCCTGCTGCCGGGCTCCAGGAGTCCGGCCGCCAGCATTTCGAGGGCGGTGTCCAGCAGGAGCTTGTCCGTGGCGTCCCAGGCCTGCAGGTTCGTCGCGTCGACGTCCGGGAACCTCCGCAGCCGGGAGAAGAAGGATTCGAGATTGTTGTCCGCCACGCGCGAGCTTCCGCCTTTTGTTGGGTCAGGTGTTCGGGCCCGGAAATTGAGGACCCCTGCAAAACTTATCCTGCTCCCCCATGGAGCATCTCTTTTTGACCCTGCCCACGGGATCGCGTCCGGTTGTTCGCCGTCCGGTTGTTCAGCGACTTGTTGTTCAGCGGGGGCTTCGCCGGCCGGATGCCAACCATCCGGTGATCCCGCCCAGCAGGGTGAGGCCGGGAACAAGATTCCACGACAGACCCTGTATTTCCCGGAGCCACCCCGGGCTGGCTTCCAGCACAGGCGTTATCAGCAGGTAGGCAATGGACGCCAGGGCGAACCCTGCCACTCCCCCTCCGGCTGCTCCCCACATCCGCCGACGGAGTTCGCCCTTCCTCGGCGCCGGGGACGGTGACTGAGTCATGAGCTGGCTCCCTGGCTGGTCAGATCTTCTTAACCACACTGGATTTCAGCTGCATGGGACCGACGCCGTCAACCTTGCAGTCGATGTCATGGTCGCCCACGCCATTCACGAGCCGGATGCCGCGGACCTTGGTGCCCACCTTGATCACGGTGGAGCTCCCCTTGATCTTGAGGTCCTTGATGACCGTGACGGTGTCCCCGTCGGCGAGGATGTTGCCGACGGCGTCCTTGATCGGCTTCGCTTCCTGCTCTTCGGAATCCTCCGCTGCGGCGGCTGACCACTCATGCGCGCACTCCGGGCAGACCAAGAGCGCCCCCATCTCGTACGTGTATTCGCTGGAGCATTCGGGGCACGGCGGCAGGTTCTCATTCACGTCCCCAATATTAGTCCAGCGGGGCCGGGGCCTACGAGGCTTCGTTGCTAAGCTGATTCCACCCCAGCGAAGGTGGCGCCGCATGGCCGACAGTCCAGTTCGATCCCACGGTCCGGTCCGTACCCCAGGTCCACTTCCAGCCCGCGCCGCGGATTCCCGGCTGCGTTCGGTTTTGCGGACCGCCGGCCGTTTGCTGCTGGGCGGATTCCTGGTCCTGGCCGGCGTCAGCCACCTCGGCTGGAGCCGTGCGGCGTTCCGCGCCCAGGTGCCGCCCTGGCTGCCGCTCGACGTTGACTTCGTCGTAGTGGCCTCCGGGCTGGTGGAGATTGTCCTGGGACTCGGCCTGCTGCTGCTCCGGCGACGGCGGACAGCCCTCGGCTGGATCGTTGCGGCCTTCTTCGTGGCGGTGTTCCCGGGCAACATCTCGCAGTTCGTCACCGCCAGCGATTCATTCGGTCTCAACTCGGACCTAAGCCGCGGCATCCGCCTGCTCTTCCAGCCGCTGCTCGTGGTGTGGGCGCTGTGGGCGACGGGTGCGTGGCGGACCCGGCGGCAGGAGGGCCGGCCGGAAAACAGCTGAGGCCCCGCTCGCTGAGCGGGGCCTCTTCGGTGGAGCTGAGGGGACTCGAACCCCTGACCCCCTGCATGCCATGCAGGTGCGCTACCAGCTGCGCCACAGCCCCGAATTGGTGGTGAAGAACCGGTATCCCGGAAGCAACCTGATTATCTTAAGCCACATTTGCCGCTGACGCGAATCGACCCCCCGCGCAGTGAAATTGGCAGTCAAAGGGGCAGCGACAGCCGCAGGAAGAACCGTCCCGGATTTCCGCAATGTCCGTGCCGGGGAGCCCGAAAACAGGCAAAAAAAATCCGCCGGAATCTTGCGATTCCGGCGGATCATCCGGTGGAGCTGAGGGGACTCGAACCCCTGACCCCCTGCATGCCATGCAGGTGCGCTACCAGCTGCGCCACAGCCCCGAATTTGCGTTGCTCCGACTCCGTAACGTGCGCTACCGGATCCGGTTCGTCGTCCGGATCTCTCCGAAGCAACTCAAATATCTTAGAACAGCCTTTCGGAAAATTCCAAATCGGGCATACTCGGACTTCCCGCCCGGCTGTTCCGGCCTGCTACTCGGTTTCGGCGGCGACAGTGGCCTTGGCCGAGGTGTCATCGCCCAGCTGCAGGTCGACCACGGGGCAGTCCTTCCAGAGGCGCTCGAGAGCGTAGAACACGCGGTCTTCCTCGTGCTGGACGTGGATGACAATGTCGCCGTAGTCCAGCAGCACCCAGCGGCCGCCGGATCGGCCTTCACGGCGGATCGGCTTGAGATCGAACTTGGAGAGTTCATCTTCAATGCCGTCAACGATGCCGTTGACCTGCCGTTCGGACGGTGCCGAGGCGATCAGGAAGATGTCGGCCAGGGCCAGACGCTCACTGACGTCCATGGCCATGATGTCCTCGGCGAGTTTCTCCGCGGCAGCTCGGGCTGCGTGTCGGGCTGTGGCGATGGCTGAATCTGTTGCAGTCACGGGACTCCTTGTTGGGGTGAAAAGCTTTGGTGTTGAATTCTGTGGGGTTGAACGGCCGGGGTCAGGGTCCTCGGCGGAACATCAGGTGCCGAAGCCTGCAGGCCTAACGGCCCAGACCGGTGATGATCAGTGTGATGCCGGCGATGAGGGCCAGCACACCCAGGGTCAGCACGCCAAGCTGCAGCAGGCGGAGGCGCCGGGCCCGGCCCAGGCCCGCAGTGGCCGCATCCAGCGGATCGAGTCCGTAGGCCGAATTTGCGGCCACCGGTGTCCGGCCGGCCAACTCGTCGTCGGACTGGTCCACCGTGGTCCGGTTTACCGCCTGCGGTGACGGTGCCGGTGTTCCGGAGGCGGCCCTGGCGGCAGCTTCGGCGCGGGCGAGCACGCCGGCACGGCCGGTCACGGGCCCTGCGCCGCGCTGGCGCGAGGAACCGGGACGGCGGTTGCCGGACTTCCGGGGGGCATCAACCCGGGGACCCGAGTTGGTGACGACCGGAACGTAGGACGTGGCAGGGCGCTTCATGACGGGCCGCTCCACGCCGGGAACCTGGACGAACTCCAGGGGTGTCACCATGGCCAGGTTGTTGGCGGTGGTGGGATCGTTCCGCACCGGCTCCGGCTGGCTGTTCTGCTCGGCGAGCTTCTGCTTGGCGGCGGCCCTGCGGTTCAGCACCGCTGCCCGCTCGGCCAGGGCAATCTGCTCGGCCAGTACGTCAGGATCAACGGCTCCGGGATCCGCCGCGTTAATGTGTTCGGTTTTGGCCAGCTGGTTCTGGGCCTGCTGGGCGAGGAGTTCACGCGCGGCCAGGGCCTGTTCCACGGTCATCCCCTCGGGACCCTTGCCGCCGGGACCGGGACCGGGGGCACCGGCGTCCTGGTCTGCGGCCTTCGGGCCCTTGGGTGCCGACGGCTGCTCTCCCGGCCGGGCGCCCGGCTGGGGTACGACCGGTGTGGCCCGGGTCCGCGGCGAGGCGGGGACAATCAGGTTGGCCGACGTCGCGGGGGCCGTTTCGGCGGCCAGCTGCAGGAGCCGGAGCTGGCGGCGGGTGGGCGGTCCGCCGCCTGCGAGGTGGCCCTCTTTTTCGGCAAGTTCCTTGATGGTGCGCAGCGTGGCGCGATCCCGGGCGCGGACCTGGGAGGAGCGTTCGGGACCCGTTCGCACGGAGTCCACGGGGCCCTCGGCCACGCGGCGGCTGCGGCCGGTGACCTCGGCGGGGGTGGGCTCCCCGGGGTCAACCTGGGCGGCAGGCTTTGAAACAGGCGTGTTTGAGGCAGGCGAAACCTCGCCGGGACCTTGTGTCCCGGACTCCTGGTTCGCTTCCAGGCGTTCATCTCTGGCCTGCCGCAGTTCGCGGCGGCTGCGGACGGGTGGCTGTTCCTGACTCATTTCAGACTCATTCGGTGCTGGCGGGTTGGGCTATCTCGGTGCTTCGGTCATAACGTGCGGCGCGGTTTCCGGCCCCGCGGTCGACTGTTGCCGGGTCGCCGTCGTACAGTCCGTACTTGGCGATGTACTGGACCACACCGTCCGGCACGAGGTACCAGACGGGATTTCCTGCCGCGACCCTGGTGCGGCAGTCGGTCGAGGAGATCGCCATGGCGGGAACTTCAAGCAGGCTGACGTCCTTGCGTCCCATCCCGTCCAGGACGTGGCCGGGGCGGGTGACGCCGACGAAGTGCGCAAGGGACCACAGTTCGTCGATGTCTTTCCACGAAAGAATCTGGCCCAGGGCATCCGCACCCGTGATAAAGAACAGATCCGCGTCGGGCCGCAGCGTGTGCAGGTCCCGCAGTGTGTCGATGGTGTACGTGGGGCCGGGCCGGTCGACGTCGACCCTGCTCACCGTGAACCGCGGGTTCGAGGCCGTGGCGATCACGGTCATGAGGTAGCGGTGCTCGGCCTCACTGACCTTCTTGCTCAACTTCTGCCACGGCTGGCCCGTAGGCACAAACACCACTTCATCCAAGTCAAACTTGGCCGCGACCTCGCTGGCCGCGACAAGGTGGCCGTGGTGGATCGGGTCGAAAGTGCCGCCCATCACACCAAGCCGCAGGCGGCGCTTAGCGTCGCGCTGCTTCACGGTGGCGGAAATATTAGTGCCCTTGGCCGTGATCGTGCTTGTTGGGGTGCTGGCGGTGCGGATCCGCGTGCTCCTCGACGGCTTCGTGGCGCCTGCCCAGGTTGGAGTAGGACAGCGTGATGAACATCATCACGAGGAGGATCGCGAAGATCGATGCCCCAAACACCCACGGCGGCGCCCAAATCGGTGCGAGTTCCTCGTGGCCGGCCTCGCCGGCAGCGGCGATGATGGTGGCGATCTGCTGCGACAGCATGTTCTCCCCTTATGAGTTCAAAAATTTTTGCGACGACGGATGTCCCCGCCGTTCCGGACTTCTGTTCCATGTTACAGCGTTGCTAGCCCCTGATCTGGCCCTCGCCCTGCACGATCCACTTGGTGGTGGTCAGCTCGGTCAGTCCCATCGGGCCGCGCGCGTGCAGCTTCTGGGTGGAAATCCCCACCTCGGCGCCCAGGCCCAGCTCGCCGCCGTCGGTGAACCGGGTGGATGCGTTCACGATCACGGCGGCCGAATCGATCTCGGCAATAAAACGTTCGGCGTTGGCGAGGTCGTTGGTCAGGATGGCCTCGGTGTGGCCGGTTGACCAGGTGCGGATGTGCTTGACGGCATCGTCCAGGCTGTCCACCATGGCGACGGCGAGGTCCAGGTCCATGTACTCGGTGGCCCAGTCCTCCTCGGTGGCGGGAACGGATGCGACGGTGGCCGGCAGGGCCGCACGGGTCCTTTCATCGACGTGCAGGGTGACGCCGGCGGCACGCAGGGCGGCGGCGACGGCCGGCAGCACGGTGGAGGAGGAGTGGACAAGGAGCGTTTCCACGGTATTGCAGACGCTGGGCCGCTGGGTCTTGGAGTTGAGCAGGATGTCCACGGCCATTTCCTCGTTGGCCGAGGCATCCAGGAAGATGTGCACGTTGCCTTCGCCGGTCTCGATCACCGGCACCTTGGCGTTGGTCACGACGGACTGGATCAGTTCGCGGCCGCCGCGGGGAATCAGCACGTCGACGCGGCCGCGGGCCCGCATGAGGGCGTTGGCGCCTTCGCGGCCGTACTGGTCGACGGTCTGCACGGCGTCCGCGGGCAGTCCCACCGATTCGAGGGCCTCGCGGAGGACGGTGACCAGGGCGGCGTTCGTGGCGGCGGCGGCGGTCCCGCCGCGCAGGATCACGGCGTTGCCGCTCTTCAGGCCCAGCCCGGCAATGTCCACTGTGACGTTGGGGCGCGCCTCGTAGATGGCGGCGACGACGCCCATGGGCACGTTGATCTGGCGCAGCCTCAGCCCGTTGGGGAGGGTCTGGCCGCGCACCACGTTGCCGACCGGGTCGGGCAGGTTCGCAAGGCTTTCGAGCGCCGTGGCAAGGGCCTGCATGCGGGCGCCGGTGAGGGTGAGGCGGTCCAGCAGGGCCGCGGAGGTGCCGTTGGCCCGGCCGGCGGCGACATCCTTGGCGTTGGCGGCGAGGATCTGGCTCTGGCGCTCCAGCAGGGCCGCAGCGATGGCGCGCAGGCCCCGGTCCTTCCACGCACGGTTGGCGTGGGCCATCCGGCGGGCGGCGTGGCGGGAGCGGTCGGCGATGGCGTGGACGGCGGCCTCGACGTCGGCCGCCGAAGGACGCACCTTCCCTGCTTCGGGCATCGGGGCTGCCTGCGTGGCATCGTTGGAAGTCGCAGCGGCTTGGGGAATCAGTGCCTCAGTCATCCTTCAAGTCTAGGCGGGTGCGCCGGCTAAACCAGAACCAGGTCGTCAACGTGGACAACCTCGCGGTCAAATCCGCGCCCCAGCGACTCCCCGAGTTCCACCGTGGAGCGGCCCAGCATCTGCGGCAACTCGGCAGCAGAATAGTTGACCAGGCCGCGCGCAATGACGGTCCCGTCGGCAGCGACCATTTCCACGGCATCCCCTGCTTCGAAAACACCTTCAACCGCCGAGATCCCGGCCGGGAGCAGCGAGGTGTGGTTATCACAAACAGCCGTCACCGCGCCGTCGTCGAGGATCAGCCGGCCCTGCACGTGCGCGAGGTGGGCGAGCCACATCATCCGCACGGGCTTGCGTGCCCCGTTGACGGTGAACCATGTTCCAACGTCTTCGCCGGCCAGGGCTGCTGCCACATTCGCCGTCGACGTGACCATCGCGGGGATTCCGGAGTCGGCCGCCATGATGGCCGCCTCGACCTTGGTCTGCATTCCGCCGGTGCCCACTCCGGCCTTGCCGGGCGCGCCGATGGTCACACCTTCGAGGTCCTGCGGGCCGTCCACGCGGGGAATCCGCTTGGCACCCTTCGCCGGAGGTCCGTCGTAGAGCGAATCAACGTCGGACAACAGCACCAGGGCATCGGCACGCACCAGATGGGCCACGAGGGCCGACAGGCGGTCGTTGTCGCCGAAGCGGATCTTGTGCGTGGCCACGGTGTCGTTTTCATTGACCACCGGCACCACGCCAAGGTTGAGCAGCCTGTTCAGGGCGCGGAAGGCATTGGTGTGGTGGCTGCGCCTCATCAGGTCATCCGCCGTGAGCAACACCTGGCTGACGGTCACGCCGTGGGCGCCAAACGCCTGTGTGTACCGCGCCATCAAGAGGCCCTGGCCCACGCTGGCCGCTGCCTGCTGGGTGGCCAGGTCCCGGGGTCGCTTGGCCAGTCCCAGCGGTGCCAGGCCGGCGGCGATGGCCCCCGACGACACCAGGATGATTTCCATGCCCGCATTGCTCTTGACCGCAAGGGCGTCCGACAGTGCGATGAGCGCCTCTTCGGAAATGCCGCCCTTGATGCTGGTGAGCGACGACGATCCAACCTTGACCACGATGCGGCGCGCCCTGGCAAGCACGCTCCGGTCGTTGCCGGGTTCCTCGATGATGACTGCGGAACCAGCACGCACGTCTACGGGTTCACTCCCCATTTTCTTCGCCCAGTGCACTCTCCTTGAGCGGCTTGGCCCGGCGTCCGCTCACGGATTCGGTCCAGATGCCGGCCTTGCGCTCGGCTTCGAGCTCGGCGCGGGCGGCGGCCTTGGCATCGCGGCGTTCCACCTGCTCGTCGCGCTTCTGCCCGCGGGTGGGGCGGTCGCCGATGTCGGCGAAGCGCACGTCGGTGCCGCGGGGGGCGGCCAGCAGCTCGGCACCGGCCATCATGGTCGGTTCCCAGTCGAAGACGACGCCGTCGTCCTCACCAATGACGACCGTGTCGCCCGGCACGGCGCCCTGCTTGAACAGTTCGTTTTCGACGCCCAGCTTGGCGAGGCGGTCGGCGAGGTAGCCGATAGCTTCCTCGTTGGTGAAGTCGGTCTGCTTGACCCAGCGCACGGGCTTGTCGCCCAGGACCCGGAACAGCGGCTCGAGGTTCTTCTCTTCCCGGCGGATCTTGAAGCCGGATTCGTTGACGGCACGAGGCTTGAGCACGGGGGCGTGGACCTTCGGCGGGGCGGCCGCGAGGGCGTCGCGGGCGGCCTGGACGATTTCACCCATGGCGAAGCCGAGCTGGCGCAGGCCTTCGTGGCTCGTGGCCGAGATCTCGAAGACCTTGTAGCCGCGGGATTCGAGTTCCGGGCGGACGAACTCGGCCATGTCCTTGCCGTCCGGCAGGTCCACCTTGTTCAGGGCGACGAGGCGGGGGCGGTGGTTCAGCGGCACCACCTCGCCGTCGGCTCCGCTGTAGCTCATATCCACCGTGTACTTCTCGAGCTCGGCTTCGATGATAGCCAGGTCGGAGAGCGGGTCGCGGTCGGACTCGAGCGTGCCGCAGTCCAGCACGTGCACCAGGGCGGCGCAGCGCTCGACATGGCGCAGGAAATAGTGGCCAAGTCCCTTGCCTTCGCTGGCGCCTTCGATCAGGCCCGGCACATCGGCGATCGTGAAGCGTACCTCGCCGGCCTGGACAACGCCGAGGTTGGGGATCAGGGTGGTGAAAGGGTAGTCGGCGATCTTGGGCCGCGCCGCGGACATGGCGGCGATGAGGCTGGACTTGCCGGCGGACGGGAAGCCGACCAGTGCGATATCCGCGATGGACTTCAGTTCCAGGACGACGTCGCTGGACTCGCCTTCGATGCCGAGCAGGGCGAAGCCGGGCGCGCGGCGCTTCTGGGAGGAGAGCGAGGCGTTGCCGAGGCCGCCGATGCCGCCGGCGGCCGCAATGTACTCGGCGCCTTCGCTCACAAGGTCGGCGAGGAGTTCGCCGGACTTGGTCTTGACCACAGTGCCGACGGGGACCGGAAGGATCAGGGTTTCGCCGTGTTTGCCGCCGCGCCAGTCGCCCATGCCGGGGCCGCCGTTGGTGGCGTGCCGGTGGGGTGCGTGGTGGTAGTCCAGCAGGGTGGTGGTCTGGGGATCGACACGCAGGATGACGTCGCCGCCGTTGCCGCCGTTGCCGCCGTCCGGACCGCCGAGGGGCTTGAACTTCTCGCGGTGGACGGAGACACAACCATGGCCGCCGGTACCGCCGGATACGTGCAGTACTACCCGGTCTACAAAGCTCGCCACGTGGATCTCCTCAGTGCTGTTCCTTAGGCCCCCGAAGTGGCCCAAGATGATTGTAATGCGGTTAAAACACCGGTGGAGCGGACCTAATGGCCCGCCCCACCGATTTACAGCTTGTTGTTACTCTGCCGCTGCAGCAGCCACGATGTTCACGACGCGGCGACCACGGCGGGTGCCGAACTCGACTGCGCCGGGGGCCAGCGCGAACAGGGTGTCGTCCCCGCCGCGGCCTACGCCGGCGCCCGGGTGGAAGTGGGTGCCACGCTGGCGGACGATGATCTCGCCTGCGGAAACCACCTGGCCGCCGAAGCGCTTGACGCCGAGGTACTGGGCGTTGGAGTCACGACCGTTGCGAGTGGAACTCGCGCCTTTTTTATGTGCCATTTGAAAATGCCTGCCTTAAAAATTCTGGGGAATCTGCTGAAAACCTGAACAGTAACGGTTAGTTACTTGATACCGGTGATCTTGACCTTGGTCAATTCCTGACGGTGACCCTGGCGCTTCTTGTAGCCGGTCTTGTTCTTGAACTTCTGGATGACGATCTTCGGACCACGAAGGTCTTCGAGGATCTCAGCCGTAACCGTTACCTTGGCCAGGTCCGCGGCAGCGGACGTAACCTTGTCACCGTCGACCAGGAGCAGTGCGGGCAGCTCAAAGGTGCTGCCGGCTCCACCGGGGACGCGGTTCAGGGTAACGAAGTCTCCAACGGAAACCTTCTCTTGCCGGCCGCCTGCGCGGACAATCGCGTACACCACTGGGGAACTCACTTCTCTCGACGTTTATTACTAGATTTGCGTGCGGAACCTGGGTCCAAGATATTTGGTCCGGCTCACGCTGTGCCTCTACGCCGGTGGATTCCCCGGGGGAACCCATGAGCTATCCCGTGGACAATACTGAACGGATTGTCCTCAAGGTCATAACCCAAGTGTTGGCGTAAGCACCGAAGATCTAGACTACGCTAAATTCGCCTTCGGTCGCAAATGAGGCTGGTTCCGGCGGGTAGTTCGTGATAGGCGCCACTTGGTATTGACCGAGTGGTGCCGCTGCGACTTCCGGAACCGTGCCCGACTATCGTACAGGCTGCGTCGGGCCGTCCGCGTCAGGCGTGCAGCCTCGGCGCGTCGAAGAACTCTACTTCATAGCCGGCCGACTGCCGGAAGGCCAGCGCCATGGCCTCCCGTTCACGCCCCGAGGCCAGCCGGGCCGCCGCATCCGTATAGGCGATCGCCTGCCGGGTCGCTGCGGCGAACTCCTCATCCGCGTAGGTACTCAGCCATACGGCATAGGGATGCGCTTCCGGTGCCCCGGCGGCGAGGAACTCTCCGTGCAGGGATTCCCCCACCTCGGCGTAGAGCCAGAAGCACGGCAGGACGGCGGCCACCAGTACCCCGTAACTGCCGGAGACCGAGGCGGCCAGCAGATGGTCCACATAGGACTTGGTGACCGGCCCCGGCCGCAGGTCTGCCGTGCGGGTGCTGAGCCAGTTCCGGTGCAGCCCGGACTCGACTTCGAGGCAGTTCTGCGCGGAGCGCGCCCAGAAGAGCTGTTCGGCTTCGGTGGGCGCCATGGCCGCCGCCCGGGCCAGCACGCGCGAATAGCCGTTGAGGTACTGGGCGTCCTGCGCGAGGTAGTAAGCGAAGTCCTTCTCCGGCAGCGTACCGTCGGCCAGCGCCTTGATGAACTCCAGCCCGTAGATCGCCTCAAGGTCCGCGGCAGCACTGTCTCGCAGCGCGACGGCGAATTCGCCCTCTGCCGGGACGTGTTGCCGCGGGCCGGCATGGTGCTCGGTCAGGTGCTGCACATGGTGGAAATGGTGGACCGGGCCGTTTCCCGTTCCGACGCCGAGGCGCTCCGAATCGCGCAGCGCACCGGCCAGCCACGGCTTGACCTCGCGGAGCGCCGCCTCCCAGTCCCCCACGCGGGCCTGCACAGTGGCGATCGCCGAGGACAGCGAGCAGCCGGTTCCGTGGCTGTTGCGGGTGGGCACTCGCTGCCCAGGCACCACCACAACGTCCTGGCGGAGCAGTCCGCCGGTGTTGACGAGCGCATCGGGGCAGCCGACGTCGGCGTAACCGCCCCCCGCGCCGGCACCACTGTCGAGGTGGCCGCCCTTCACGAGGACCGTGGTGCCGGCCAGTGCGGCGAGCCGCTTACCCTGGGCCAGGGCCCCGTTCCAGTCCGCGGCGACGGGTTCCTTCAGCAGGATCGCCAGCTCCGCAAGGTTGGGCGTAATCAGGTCAGCATAGGGAAGCAGCGCGTGCAGGGCAGCCTCGGCCGACTCCTGCAGCAGCCGGTCGCCGCTCGTAGCCACCATCACCGGGTCAAGGACCACGACGCCGGGCCGTGTCTTGTCGAGCCAGCCACGGACGGCGTCGATCACGTCGGTGTCCCCCAGCATGCCGATCTTGACGGCGTCGATACTGATATCCGTGCTGACCGCCTCCAGCTGGGCGGTCAGGAAGGCCGCCGGCGGGACGTGGACGGCGCTGACGCCCCTGGTGTTCTGGGCGGTTAGGGCCGTGATCGCCGCCATGCCGTAGCCGCCGTGCGCGGCAATGCTCTTGAGATCGGCCTGGATGCCTGCCCCGCCGGAGGGGTCCGAGCCAGCGATGGCAAGCACGCGCGGGATCCTGGGCCCGGCGGTCCGCGGGGCGTGCGGAAGAAGTGAGGCCGCAAAAGTGGACACTGCAACGGAGGATGAAGCCACGAGACATCCCTTCGCCGGTGCTAACCGGACAGGTTCAACGGGTCTGGATCTCAGCCGGCTCGATGCGCGGCACCCCGTGTCAGTGCTACAGCCTAGCCGTATCGCTTAACGAAGTCGCGGGTGCGGTCCGGACCTGGCGTATTGCTACACCGGGTCCGGACCGCACCCGCGGTCCTGCTGAACTGCTGACGTGCTGAGCTACCGGGCTACTGGGCTGTTACAGCTCCGACGCCGGTACGCCGACGCCGAGGATGATCGGCTCGTTCGCGGCCGGCTTCGCTGCTGCCGGTGCGGCGGCCGGGGCCTTGGCCTCGTGCACCGCACCTGCCGCGGCCTGCGTGGCCGCCCCGCGGTGCTCCGTTGCCTCCCGGTGTTCAACAGACGTCGCGTTGGCTGCACCCTGGGCGCGGCTGGCGCTCCGGTTGCGGCGTCCGCGGCGGGCGCGGGACGTGCCGGCCTCGGCCTCAGCCTCGGTCTGGGAACCGGGTCCCTGGGCACGTCCGGGTCCGGTGCCGCCCGCGCGGGCGGGAGCCGCCGTAGCTGTCCGGGCGGCCGGCGTCTTGGCGGCCGGTGTCTTGGCGGCTTCGGTCCGGTCTGCGTCCGTCCGGCCTGTGGCCGGTTTGCTGTCCCCGGGTTCGCCGAGCTGGGCGAACGCTTCGGTCAGCAGGTCCAGGGTCAGGGCCGGTGCCGGGGTGTCGTCAGCGTGCTCAACGAACGGCAAGGCGACCTGCTCGCCGCCGAAGGTCAGTACGGCAGCGGGCCGTCCGGCTGCTTCCTCCGTGGCGGCGAACTGCGCCACGGCCTCGACCGCGGCCCGGCGCGTCTCGGCGTCGGCCTGGCGGGTTCCGGCGTCGGCCTCCCCGTCGTGCAGGTGGGCGGCGTGCGCCGCAGCAGCAATATTCGCCAGCGCGGCGCGGGTCGTCTCGGCCTTGGCGTGGCGCTCGGCCTCGGTGGGCTCGGCGTGGACTGCTGCCGGGGCGGACTGGTCGTCCGCGCCCTGGCCGCCCCGGCCGCGGCGGCGGCCCTTGCGCTCGGTCCGTGCCGCGGGCTGGCTCTCGGCCCGCGGGACGTAGTGTTCGGCGGCGACGGTGTTGGCCCGGCGGTGTTCCACCGGCTCGTCGTGGGTGACGATCCCGCGGCCGGCGCAGGTTTCGCACTGTTCGCCGAAGACTTCCAGCAGCCCGGTGCCCATCCGCTTGCGCGTCATCTGCACGAGGCCCAGCGAGGTCACCTCCGCCACCTGGTGTTTGGTCCGGTCCCGGCCCAGGCACTCCACCATGCGGCGCAGCACAAGGTCACGGTTGGATTCGAGCACCATGTCGATGAAGTCGATCACGATGATGCCGCCGATGTCGCGGAGCCGGAGCTGCCGGACGACTTCCTCGGCCGCTTCCAGGTTGTTCTTGGTGACGGTTTCCTCGAGGTTGCCGCCGCTGCCGGTGAACTTGCCGGTGTTGACGTCCACCACGGTCATGGCTTCGGTGCGGTCGATCACGAGGGAACCGCCGGAGGGCAGGAAGACCTTGCGGTCCAGTGCCTTGTGGATCTGCTCATCGATGCGCCAGGCCGCGAAGATGTCCGTGTCCTTGGTCCATTTTTCCAGCCGGCCCACGAGGTCCGGCGCCACATAGGTGACGTAGGCCTCGATGGTGTCCCAGGCCTCCTCGCCAGAGACGATCAGCTTGGAGAAGTCCTCGTTGAAGACGTCGCGGACCACCTTGATGGTCAGGTCAGGTTCGCCGTAGAGCAGTTCCGGGGCAAGGAGCTTGCTCGACGTCGACTGGCCCTCGATGCCTTCCCACTGCGCGCGGAGGCGGTTAATGTCGTGGGTGAGCTCTTCCTCGGATGCACCCTCGGCCGCGGTGCGGACAATGACGCCGGCGTCTTCCGGCAGCCGGTCCTTGAGGATCCGCTTGAGGCGGTTGCGTTCGACGTCGGGCAGCTTGCGGGAGATGCCGGTCATGGAACCGCCGGGCACGTACACGAGGTAGCGGCCGGGCAGCGAGATCTGGCTGGTGAGCCGGGCGCCCTTGTGGCCGACCGGGTCCTTGGTGACCTGGACGAGGACGGAGTCGCCGGACTTCAGCGCATTCTCGATCCGGCGCTGTTTGCCCTCGAGGTTAACGGACTCCCAGTTCACCTCACCGGCGTAGAGCACGGCGTTGCGGCCGCGTCCGATGTCAACGAAGGCGGCTTCCATGGAGGGCAACACGTTCTGGACCTTGCCCAGGTAGACGTTGCCGATCAGGGAATCCTGCTGGGTTTTGGAGACAAAGTGCTCGGCCAGGACGCCGTCTTCGAGGACGCCGATCTGGATTCTGTCGTCGCGCTGGCGGACGATCATCTGGCGGTCCACGGACTCGCGGCGGGCCAGGAATTCGGCCTCGGTGATGACGGTGCGGCGGCGGCCGGTGTCGCGGGATTCGCGGCGGCGCTGCTTCTTCGCCTCGAGCCGGGTGGAGCCCTTGACGGACGTGACCCGGTTGTTGACGGGCGGCTCGCTGGCGGCGCGGGGCGCACGGACGCGGGTCACCGTGTTGGGCGGGTCGTCGTCTCCCCCGCCGGTCAGCTCCAGGTCCTGGTCACCGCGGCGGCGGCGGCGGCGGCGGCGGGAGGTCACGCCGTCCGCCAGGGTCTCCTCGGAGCCTTCTTCGGCTTCCTCGGTGAAACCTTCGCCTTCGCCTTCGGTCTCGGCCTCGCCGGTGCGGCTGCGGCCACGGCGGCCACGGCTGCGGCGGCGGCGGCGGCCGTCGACCTCTTCGCCTTCTTCATCTTCGGCTTCTTCGGCGGCGGCGGCGGCGGCCGGTGCCGGACGCACGGCGGCGGTCAAGTCGGGGGCCCGGAAGAGCATCGAGGTGACGGCACCGGGCTCCAGGAAGAGCGAGGAGGCTGCCGACGGCGCTTCGGCCGGCACCTCTTCTGCCCCGGCGGCGGNTGCGGCGGGGGCATCGGCGGGAGCTGCTGCGGCGGGGGCATCGGCGGGAGCTGCTGCGGCGGGGGCCTCGGCGGGAGCTGCTGCGGCGGGGGCATCGGCGGGAGCTGCTGCGGCGGGGGCATCGGCGGGAGCTGCTGCGGCGGACGCTGTTGTGGCGGGGGCGCCGGCGGGCACTTCCGGGGGCCCGACTTCGGCTTCCTCCACTGCCGGGGCATCGACCACGGGGACGGCTGCCTTGGCGCGGCTGGCGCGGCGTCGGACGGGCTTCTTCTCTGCTGCGACGTCAGCTGCAGCCTCGGCCGCGGGCGCTTCGGCGGCTTCGACGACCGGTTCTGCCGCGGCCTCTTCGGCGAAGGCAGGGAGGGGCTCGGCCTCCCCGGCGACCTTGCGGGCACGGGTGCGGCGAACGGGTGCCTTCTTGGTTTCCACCGGCACTTCCGCGGCGGGAACCTCGACCGGTGCGTCCGCGGCGGGCTCGGCAGACTCAGCCTTGGGGACGGCTTTACGGCGGGTCCTGACGGGCCGCTTGGGCGGTGTGGCGTCTACTGCGTCCGCAGAAACGGCCAGTTCTTCGTTACCGGCTACAACCTGGTCATTATCCATATGTGGGGACACTCCTGCCCCTGACGTGCCGCCACATACGGCACCCGTTGGGGCAATTATTTGTCAACACCCGCAGGCATTGACAGAAGTCAATTGAATACCCTCAGGTTCGCACCGGCAGTGGGGTGCGGCAGCCCTGGAGGGCCGGCGGAATTGTTCTGAAACCCGTTGATCTGCACGCCACAACCAGGTGCCGACCAATGGCATTGCGGGATAGCCGGGATCAGAGGATCCGTAGCTCCCTGCTCATCATTGGCGGTCTTGGGAACAAAGTCGCCGGACCGGAATCCGGATGTGGATCGGGTTCCAGCCATGTTCATTGTCTCACAGGACCCGTCAAAGCAGGCGTAAGCGGGATGTCAAGCCCGCGGCCGGCGGCGGCACCCGGACCGCGAGGGGCAGTTCCCCGGCATCCTTCAGTCTGCGGCGATACAATCGGAGCAGTTGCACCCGACGCAAAGGACGCTCATTCAATGCCCAGCATCTCCAGTGCCCCAGGCGACGCGACCACCCAGAGGCGGTCCCCCGGTCCTGCCGAGGCAGACGGGCCCGTTCCTCCGATGACCCGCGACCGCCCCTTCGCGTGGCTCCTGCTGATCACCGGCGTCGTCGGCTGGCTTGCCTCCGGAGCCCTGGTGCTGGAGAAGCTCGCGGTCCTCAAGGATCCCAGCCACGTCACCGTCTGCGACGTCAACCCGTGGATCTCCTGCGGCCAGGTGATGCAGACCTGGCAGGGTTCGCTCTTTGGCTTCCCCAACATGTTCATCGGCATCGTGGCGTTCGCCGTCGCCATCACCACCGGCATGGCCATGCTGGCCGGCGCCGCGTTTGCCCGCTGGTACTGGCTCGGCCTGCAGGCCGGCGTGACGCTAGGCTTCGCCTTCGTGGTCTGGCTCTGGTCCCAGGCGCTGTACTCCATCCACATACTGTGCCCGTTCTGCATGATCGTCTGGGCGGCGATGATTCCGTTGTTCGTCTGGGTGACCGTCCGCAACGTGTCGCACGGCGTGATCCGGCTGCCGGCCGGCCCTACCCGGATCCTGGGCGACTCCGGCTGGATCATCACGGCGCTGCTCTACGTCGCCGTGATCGCCTCGATCTTCTTCGCCTTCATCCAGGTCTTTATCGGGACCTCCGGTTACTAAGTACGCGTTTACCGCCCCGGGTGGCAAACGAGTTGACAGTTGAGGCCAATGTTCGCGTGCGTTCATTGGCCTTAACTGTCAACTCGGTGGGGAGCGTGTCCCGGAACCTCGTCCTGCAACCAGATCTTGATCTCGCGCTCGGCGGACTCCACCGAATCGGAGCCGTGGACCAGGTTCTGCTGAACCTTCAGGCCCCAGTCGCGGCCGAAGTCGCCGCGGATGGTGCCGGGGGCCGCCGTCGTCGGGTCCGTGGTGCCGGCGAGCGAGCGGAAGCCCTCGATCACGCGGTGTCCCTCGAAGATTGCGGCGACAACCGGCCCGCTCAGCATGAACTCGACGAGCGGCTCGTAGAACGGTTTGCCGACGTGCTCCTCGTAGTGCCGCTCCAGCAGTTCGCGGCTTGCATCGACCTTCTTGAGTTCGGCCAGGGTGTACCCCTTGGCTTCGATCCGGGCGATGATGCTGCCGGTCAGGTTGCGGGTGACACCATCGGGCTTGATCAGGACTAGGGTGCGCTCAATGCTCACAGCTGCTCCAATGTTTTGGGGTGGGGTTTGCCAACAGTCTACGTGTTCCGGGCATCGGTTTCCGGCGCCGGATCCGGGCCGGAACCCGCCGGGTGCACTGCGTCCCAGGCGGCCTGCTCGCGTTCCCGCTGGGCTGACTCCCGGTCGATCCGGATACCGGTGCGGATCCCGTACCACCAGGCCACCGCAAAGAGGCCACCAACCAGGAACATCGCCGGTTCCAGGATTCCGGTAAAGATCAGCACCAGCTGCAGAATCCAGCCGAGGCCCACACCCCAGGGCCTGGAGACGACCGCGCAGGTCAAGACGTACACGAGGCACAGAGTGAACCCGACCCCGAAGATCAGGACCGGCGGGAACTCGCCCCGCCGCAGCCCGAAGACCGTGAGGGTGCCGAAAAGTACCACAAACGCTTCCAGCAGCAGGACCGTCGAGGCAAACATGGCCTTCGTGGAGCGGCGCTTCTTGGGCATCCCCGGGCGCCATTCGCGCTGGGCTTTGGTGAGTTTCGCCATCGCTTAGGCGTCCGCCTTTCCGAGCAGTATCCGGGCGTCCGCCACGAGGGTGATGGAACCGGTGACGAGCACGCCGCCGGCGAGGTCCTCGTTGGCTTCGGCACGCTCCACGGCCCATTCGAGTGCGTCGTCGAGCTTCGCCGAAACGTGGATGTTGTCCTCGCCGAAGCCCAGGTCCACGGCGAGTTCGGCGAGGTCCTCGGCCGGAACGGCACGGGGCGAGTTGGACTGGGTGAAGCAGTACTCGGCGGCGAGGTCGCCCAATGATTCCTTGAGCTGGCGGAGGATCTCCTCGGCGTCCTTTTCGCGCAGGACCCCCACCACCACCACGAGCTTGCTGAAGCCGAACGCCTCGTGGATGGCTTCGGCCGAGACGCGGATACCCTCCGGGTTGTGGGCGGCGTCCACGATGATGGTCGGCGCGGTGCGCACCACCTCGAGGCGGCCAGGGGAAGTGACCGAGGCGAACGCCTCCTGCAGGATGTCCGCGTCGAGGGCCTTCTCCCCGCCGAAGAACGCCTCCAGTGCGGCAATCGCGACGGCGGCGTTTTCCGCCTGGTGTGCGCCGTGCAGCGGGATCAGCAGATCCTCGTAGCGGCCGGCGATGCCCTGGATATTCACCATCTGGCCGCCGACGGCGACGGTCCGGGATTCGACGCCGAACTCCACGCCCTCGAAGCGGAACGGGACCTGGGTTTCCTTGGCCTTCTCCAGCAGCACCTGGGCGGCGTCGCGGGGCTGCACGGCGCTGACCAGGAAGCCGCCGGGCTTGATGATGCCGGCCTTTTCGTGGGCGATGTCCTCGGTGGTGTCGCCCAGCAGGTCCGTGTGGTCCAGCGAAATCGGGGTGACCACAAAGACCTGGCCGTCGCCGACGTTGGTGGCGTCGGTGACGCCGCCCAGGCCCACCTCGATGACAGCCACGTTGACGGGCTGGTCCGCGAAGACGGCGAACCCGAGGATGGTGAGGCACTCGAAGTAGGTCAGCCGGGGCTGGCCCTCGGCTTCGAGTTCGCCGTCCACGATCGCGAGGTACGGGCGGATCTCGTCCCAGATCCGCACGAACGTCTCATCCGGCACCGGCTCGCCGTCGATGCTGATCCGCTCGGTGACCCTGGACAGGTGCGGGCTCGTGTACCGCCCGGTGCTGAGCCCGTAAGCACGCAGTCCGGCCTCGATCATGCGGGCCGTGGAGGTCTTGCCGTTGGTGCCGGTGACGTGGATGATCGGAAACGCCTTGTTCGGCTCGCCCAGGATGTCCATCGCACGGTGCAGCGGGGCAAGCCGCGGCTCCATCTTGTTTTCCGGCGCCCGGCCCAGCAGCTCGGCGTAGACGCTTTCCACGGAGAATTCGTCGGTCATGGTTCAGGCCTCTACTTTTTCGACGGTGATCTGCAGCTCGGTGTCGTCCCCGGAGGAACTGAGATCGAGTTCGATGGTCAGGGTTTCGGCCACCACTAGGTCCTCGTGTGCTTTCACGGCGTCGACAACATCCTGCGCCGCCGTGATGCTGGTCCGGATCCGGTCGCTGACGTTGAGTCCGGCGTCCTTACGGGCCTGCTGGATGGCACGGACCATGTCACGGGCGGCGCCCTCGGCTTCGAGCTCCGGTGTCACCTCGGTGTTGAGGACCACGAAGCCGCCGCCCGGCAGCACCGCGGCTGCCCTTGTGGAAGGACCGGATCCTGCACCCTGGGCGGCTTCCGCGACAACGGTTTCCAGCGTGTATTCCTGCGGCTCAAGCGCGAGGCCGCCGGCGGTGACCATTCCGGCGTCGTCCACGGACCAGTCGCCGGACTTGGCGCCCTTGATGGCCTGCTGGACGTTCTTGCCCAGCCGCGGCCCGGCGGCGCGGGCGTTGACCACAAGCTTCTGTTCGATGCCGAACTCCGCCGGGGAGGCGCTGCCGGCGTCGAGCAGGCGTACCGAGCGAAGGTTCAGTTCATCGGCGACGACGGCGGCGAAGCCTTCCAGGGCATCCGCACCGGGTGCCACAACGGTGAGTTCCTGCAGCGGAAGGCGGACCCGGAGGTTCGCGGCCTTACGCAGTGAGGAGCCGGTGGAGCAGATCTGCTGCACCCGGTCCATCGCCTCGACGAGTTCGGCGTTGGCCGGGAACAGCCCGGCGTCCGGCCAGTCGGCCAGGTGCACCGAGCGCCCTCCGGTGAGGCCGCGCCAGATCTCCTCGGACACGAGGGGAAGCAGCGATGCCGAAACCCGGCACACGGCCTCCAGCGCGGTGTGGAGCGCGTCGAAGGCATCGACGTTCTCGTCGAAGAAGCGCTGGCGGCTGCGCCGGACATACCAGTTGGTGAGCATGTCCAGGTAACCGCGGAGTTCGTCGCAGGCACCGGAGATGTCGTAGCTGTCCAGTTGCGCGGTCACATTGCGGACCAGGTCACCGGTGTTGGCCATCAGGTATTGGTCCAGGGTGTCTGCGTACCCGTCGTAGCGCAGCTTCGCGTCATAGCCATTCCCGCCATCCGCGGCGTTCGTGTACAGCGTGAAGAAGCTGTTCACGTTCCACAGCGGCAGGATGACCTGGCGGACGCCGTCGCGGATGCCCTGCTCGGTGACCACGAGGTTTCCGCCGCGCAGGATCGGGCTGGACATCAGGAACCAGCGCATCGCGTCGGAGCCGTCGCGGTCCAGGACCTCGGAGACGTCCGGGTAGTTGCGCAGGCTCTTGGACATCTTCTGCCCGTCCGAGCCGAGCACGATGCCGTGGCTGATGACGTTGCGGAATGCCGGCCGGTCGAACAGCGCGGTGGAGAGGATGTGCAGCATGTAGAACCAGCCGCGGGTCTGGCCGATGTACTCGACGATGAAGTCCGCCGGGTTGTGGGTGTCGAACCATTCCTCGTTCTGGAACGGGTAGTGGACCTGGCCGTAGGGCATGGAACCCGAGTCGAACCAGACGTCCAGGACGTCCTCGACGCGGCGCATCACGGACTGGCCCTCTTCCGGGGTGCGGGGGTCGTCCGGGTTGGGACGCGTCAGTTCATCGATAAAGGGCCGGTGCAGGTCAATCTGGCCGGCTTTGTTCAGCGGCAGGCGGCCGAAGTCGGCGTCGATCTCGGCGAGCGAGCCGTAGACGTCGGTGCGCGGGTAGTCCGGGTCGGTGGACTGCCACACCGGGATGGGGCTGCCCCAGTAGCGGTTGCGGCTGATGGACCAGTCGCGGGCGTTGGCGAGCCACTTGCCGAACTGGCCGTCCTTGACGTTGCCCGGGATCCAGTTGATCTCCTGGTTCAGTTCGGACATGCGGTCCTTGATCTTGGTGACCTCGACGTACCAGGAGGACACGGCGCGGTAGATCAGCGGGTTGCGGCAGCGCCAGCAGTGCGGGTAGCTGTGCTCGTAGCTGGCCTGGCGGACCAGGCGGCCCTGGGCACGGAGCACCAGGGTGATGGGCTTGTTGGCGTCGAACACCTGCAGGCCGGCGATTTCGGCGAGGTCGCCGTGGCCGAACAGCGGCAGGAACTTCGCGCCTTCGTCCACAGAGAGGACCACGGGGATGCCGGCCTCTTCACAGACCTTCTGGTCGTCCTCACCGTAGGCGGGGGCCTGATGGACGATTCCGGTACCGTCCGTGGTGGTCACATAGTCGGCGACGAGGAAGCGCCAGGCGTTTTCGGTACCATACTTCTCGGCGTCGTCGAAGTAGTCCCAGAGCGGCTCGTACGTCAGCCCGTCAAGCTCTGCGCCGGTGTGGCGGGAGGTGACAGCGGCCTCGGCGGCCGCCATGCCCTCGGTACCGTCGCCGTAGCCGAGGTCCTTGGCATAGGCGCCCAACAGCTCCGCGGCCAGCAGGAAGCTGCCCGTCACCGGAGCGTCCGCGGCGGCGGCCTTGATGCCGTGCGGGCCTTCCGGCAGGACAACATAGTTGATGGAGGGCCCGACGGCGAGCGCCAGGTTGGTGGGCAGCGTCCACGGCGTGGTGGTCCAGGCGAGCGCCTGCACGCCCGCGAGCCGCCTGGACAGCTCCGATTCCCCCGCCGTGATGGGGAAGGTGACCGTGACGGTCTGGTCCTGGCGGTTCTTGTAGACGTCGTCATCCATGCGCAGTTCATGGTTGGACAGCGGCGTCTCGTCCTTCCAGCAGTACGGCAGCACACGGTAGCCGTTGTAGGTAAGGCCTTTTTCGTGAAGCTGTTTGAAGGCCCAGAGCACGGACTCCATGTACTCGACGTTGAGCGTCTTGTAGTCGTTCTCGAAGTCCACCCAGCGGGCCTGGCGGGTGACGTAGCTCTTCCACTCGTCTGCGTACTTCATCACCGAGGCCCGGCAGGCGTCGTTGAACTTGTCGATGCCCATGGCCTCGATCTGGGTCTTGTCCGTCATGCCCAGCTGCTTCATGGCTTCGAGCTCGGCGGGCAGGCCGTGGGTGTCCCAGCCGAAGCGGCGCTCCACCCGGCGGCCGCGCTGCGTCTGGTATCGGCCCACGAGGTCTTTGGCGTAACCGGTCAGCAGGTGGCCGTAGTGCGGCAGGCCGTTGGCGAACGGGGGGCCGTCGTAGAAGACGAATTCGTTGCTGCCGGGTTTTCCGCCGGGAAGATCAGGGTTGCGCTGGTCGATGCTGGCCTGGAAGGTACCGTCCTCATCCCAGTACTTGAGGATGCGCTCTTCGACCTCCGGAAACTTCACGGAGGCGGACACACCGGGGGTGGTGGAAGCAGACGTGCGGGCGCCTGCGCCGGAGGGTTCGGCGGAGGCCTTCGGGTAATAAGTCATCTCGACATCCTGGGTTGAGCTAGTGAACAAGTGGATTCATTCAGGATGCGAGGACGGCCCGTGCGCTGTCTTTCGACAGCACCGGCGCCGCGGTACCACCTCACTTACCGGCGGCGGTCCTCCCCCTTTTTCCTGAGGAGGAGCATCGGCGTCGGCCGCTCATTACTGCTGTGACGGGCTTACCCGTCCGGTTCTACCGGCCCTGCCGCGCTTGGTGTGGCGGTGGGGCTTTCTTCCGGAAAGCTCGCCGGTGATGGCCGGGTCAAAGCTTTTGAGCCGGTTCTACCCGGTTCCCGTCAATTCTACCCTCTTCGCCGGAGGCCCCGCCGCTTCCCATGGCCAGCCCAAGGTTTGCCGCCGATAATGGACTGATGACCGCCACCCCAGCTGAGGGACACGCGGCGTTGCCGCCCGGGAACGCCGGCGTTTCACCCTCGGCCCTGCTGACCTTCCTGGCCGTTGTGCTTGCCCTTCCGGGGGCGGTGCTCACCGCGGCGCGGATCGGCCCGTGGGAAGTGGGCTCGCCGTGGGTCCAACTGCTCTCGGGCTATCCCCTGACGCTGGCCTCGACGTTCGCGGCGGTACTCGCTGCGGTTCTGGCGGCGGTGCTGATCGGCGGACGCCGTCGTGTCCGCCTCGTGGTCTCGGCCGGCGTGGTCCTGTTGCTGGCCGCCCAGCTCTCGATGCTTGCTCCCCGGCTGCTCCCCGACGGCTGGAACCCGCTGGCGGCGAACCGGGCCGGCCCGCTGAGTCAAGGTCCAGCGGGCGAGGAGCAGGGCAGACCGCTGACGGTCATGGCCCTGAATGTCGGTGGCGCCCAGCTGGACGCCGCTGCGGTGCTCGGCGCGGTGGGCGCACACGGCGTCGAGATCCTGGCCCTACCGGAGCTCAGCCCGGTGACGCTGCAACGCCTGGAGGATGCGGGCATCGCCAGGCTTCTGCCCCACCGGGCACTGGATATTGACGGGGCGAACACCGGGAGCGGGATCTTCTCGGTCTTCCCGCTGTCGCCGCAGAAACGTGTTCCCGGCAGCGAGTCCTTCCAAAGCAGGGCCGTGGCCGACGTGCCCGGCATCCGTCAGGGGATTCGTTTGACGGCGGTTCACGTGGAGTCACCCCGCCCGGGGCAAGTGTCCGGCTGGCGCAAAGACCTCAAAGAACTCGCCAGGCTGCAGCGGGCGGCGCCGGACGGCACGCCCGCCGTACTGCTGGGTGACTTCAATGCAAGCCTGGACCATCGGGGGCTCCGGAGCCTGCTGTCCGCCGGACTTAGCGACGCCGCGGCGGCCACCGGCCGGGGACTCTGGCCGACCTGGCCGGCGAACTCGTCGGCTCCCCCGTTTGTGCAGATCGACCACGTCCTGGTCAGCAGGGAACTGGCGGTGGAGTCCTTCACCACGGTCGCCATCCCGGGGCCGGATCATCTGGCCCTGGTGTCCCGGCTGGTGTACCGCGGCTGACGCCGGCTGTCCGGCTGCCTGGCCCGGGCTGCCTGGCCAGGAGTGCAGTGCCGTGAAGTGCAGTGCCGGCGGCTCAGTGTCCGGGCCGGCGGCTCAGTGTCCGGGCCGCGGCCCGAAGGCGCGGGGCAGCTTCAGGCCGGACTCGGCCATGACATCGCGCAGGCGGTCCGGGTAGTCGGTGATGATGCCATCGACGCCGGCACCGATCAGCGCCCGCATTGTCGGCTTGTCATCTACGGTCCACGGGATGACCTTCATGCCGGCGGCGTGGGCACGCTGGACCATGTCAGCGGTGACGTAGGGGACGTAGCCAGGATCCGTCACTGCGCCGTTCTGCGGCGCGCCGTGCACGGGCGAGACGGCGTCGAATCCCAGCGAGGCGGCTGCCGCAATGAGGTCCCCGCCAAAGTCGTCGGCGTCGATGCCGCCGAGCCACGGCGAGCTGCCGGGCTGGCCGGCCTGGAGGAAGTCCTTGTTGGTGAGGGCGACGGTGGGAATCTGCGGCTGACGCTGCTGGACCAGACGCAGGGAGCCCCAGTCGAAGCTTTGAATCGACACACGGCTTTGCATGTTCGCTGCGTTGATCTCCCGGAGCGCAACGTCAACGAACTGCCCGCGCGGGGCCGTTTGCTCCGGCGCCCCGGCTTCCACCTTGGTTTCGATGTTGAACTTCACCCGGCCGGCCCGGTAGGAGTCAGCAAGGGCAAAGACTTCCGCGAGCGTGGGCATTTTGGCGCCCGGCGAGGCCTGCTGCCCGGGGAACTGCGGCTGGGTCAGCGAACCGCAGTCCAGGCTGCGGACCTGCTCGAACGTCAGGTCCTTGACGTATTTGCCGACGTAGGGGAACTGCGGATCATCGGGCGTGACCGGCGCCGTATCGAGGCACTTCTTGTCGCTGATCTTACGGTCGTGCGTAATGACCTCGCGGCCGTCCCTCGTGATCTGCAGGTCCAGCTCCAGGGTCGACACCCCGGTCTCGATGCCTTTTGCAAAAGACGCCAGGGTGGATTCGACCGTCAGGCCGATCCCGCCGCGGTGGGCCTCGAGGTCAAAATGCCCGCGGCCGGAATGCTGGCCGTTGCCGTGGGCGCCGTTGCCGTCGTTGCTGGGGCCGTTGGCCTGCGCCTGGCCTGCCGTGGCCAGGAGCAGGGCTGCGCTGAGCATGGCAGCGCCAAGCTTCGTCGGGGTGTGCATGGGATGTTCTCCACTCTGGTGGTGTGCAGTTGCACCTGCCACCGTTCCCCGCCGCGGCGACTACGGGGCCGCCTCAGCATGGCTGCCGTGACAAACGCAGGTGAACGGCGGACGTTGCCACCCGTCGGCGCCGTCCCGGTTGCGCCTTAGCCCTTGCGGATCAGCTTGTAGTTGGCGGCCTGCGCCACCGGGCGGATCACGATCTGGTCCAGGTTGATGTGATGCGGAAGGACGACGGCGTAGCGGACGACGTCGGCGACGTCGTCCGCCGTGAGCGGCTTCTCGACCCCGGCGTAGACCTTCGCGGCTGCTTCGGAATTGCCGCCGAGCCGGTTCAGCGCGAACTCTTCGGTCTGCACCAGGCCGGGGGCCACCTCGATCACCCGGAGGTTGTGCTCGGCCTCTTCGAGGCGCAGGGCGCCGGTGAGGGCGTGCTGGGCGAACTTCGCGGCGTTGTAGCCGCCGCCGCCCTCATAGGCGGACAGTCCCGCCGTCGAGGTGAGGTTCAGGACAGTTCCCTCGCCGCCGGCGCGCAGCATCGGCAGGAAGGCCCGGATGAGCTTCAAGGTGCCCAGGACGTTGACCTCGAACATCCATTCCCAGTCCTCGGTCTTGGCCTCGGCCACCTTGTCGGCACCGCGGGCGCCGCCGGCGATGTTGATGAGGGTGTCGATTCCGCCGGCGCGGGCCACCTCCTCGACAAGCCGCGCGACGTCGGCGTCGTCGGTCACATCGGCCGGAAGCGCGACGGCGCCGGTTTCTGCCGCGAGCGCCGCAAGCCGGTCCGCCCGGCGGGCGACGGCGTAGACCGTCCAGCCCTCGGTCCGGAGCGCACGCACGGTGGCTTCGCCGATTCCGGTGCTGGCGCCGGTGACAACTGCCGCTTTGACTACTGCTGCCTTGTTGTTGATTCCCTCAGTCATGGCTCCACAGTAACCGGAAGCCCGCCGTCCCCGCGCGGCACACGTCACAGACGCCCTTGACCGCGAATCCGGCGGCAGATTTCTCCATCGTGCGCCTGCTGCTGCAGGTCAGACTGGCCGGGCGTGAAACAATTGCCCCATGGCTGAAGACACTCAGGGTACAGACACGCCCACCACTGCCCCCATCAACGTTCCGGACAAGCCCGCCCTGGAGGGGCTGGAAGACGCCCTCACCCGGCGCTGGCTTGAGGAAGGAACCTACAAGTTCAACCCGGACACCACGCGGGAGCAGGTCTACTCGATCGACACTCCCCCGCCCACCGCGTCCGGGTCGCTGCACGTCGGTCACATGTTCTCCTACACGCAAACCGACGTCATGGCGCGCTACCAGCGCATGACCGGAAAGAACGTCTTCTACCCGATGGGCTGGGACGACAACGGCCTGCCCACCGAACGCCGCGTGCAGAACTACTACGGGGTGCGCTGCGATCCCACCACGGTCTACGACGCCGGCTACCGGCCCCCGGCGGAGCCCGCCAGGAACCAGCGCGACTTCGACGTCGTCTCGCGCCGGAACTTCATCGAACTCTGCGAGGAACTTGCCGTCGAGGACGAGTTGGTCTTCGAGAACCTCTTCCAGACCCTCGGCCTGTCCGTGGACTGGGACCTGACCTACCGCACCATCGATGACAAGTCCCGGGCCATCTCCCAGCGCGCGTTCCTGGCGAACCTCGCCGCGGGCGACGCGTACATGGCCGAAGCGCCCACCCTGTGGGATGTCACCTTCCGCACCGCGGTGGCCCAGGCCGAGCTGGAGGACCGCGAGGTCGCCGGTGCGTACTACCGCTACCCCTTCTTCACCGAAGACGGCGAGAAGATCTACATCGAGACCACACGCCCCGAGCTGCTGGCCGCCTGCGCCGCCCTCGTGGCGAATCCCGACGACGAACGGTACCAGCCGCTGTTCGGCAAGAAAGTCACCTCTCCCCTGTTCGGCGTGGAGGTGGAGGTCAAGGCGCACCCCCTCGCCAAGGCGGACAAGGGCTCCGGCGTCGCGATGGTCTGCACGTTTGGTGACCTCACCGACGTCACCTGGTGGCGTGAACTCCAGCTGCCCACCCGCGCGATCGTGGGCCGCGACGGCCGTATCCTCGGCGAGACCCCGGACTGGATCACCACCGAAGAAGGCCGCGCCGCATTCGCGTCGATCGCCGGCAAGACCGTGTTCAGCGCCAAGGAAACCGTGGTGCAGCTCCTCGCCGCCGCCGGGCTGATGGACGGCGAGCCGAAGAAGATCATGCACCCGGTGAACTTCTTCGAAAAGGGCGACAAGCCCCTCGAGGTGGTGACCTCGCGCCAGTGGTACATCCGCAACGGCGGCCGCGACGCGGAACGCCGCGAACGCCTCATTGCCCGCGGCCACGAGATCGAGTTCCACCCGGCGTTTATGCGCTCCCGCTACGAGAACTGGATCTCCGGGCTCAACGGCGACTGGCTGGTGTCCCGGCAGCGCTTCTTCGGCGTGCCGGTGCCCGTCTGGTATCCGCTGGACGCCGACGGCAACCCGGACTTCGCCGCCCCCCTAGTCCCGTCCGACGCGCAGTTGCCCGTGGACCCGGCCGCGGACGCGGCCCCCGGCTATGAGGAAGCCCGGCGCGACGTGCCGGGCGGCTTCACCGGCGACGCCGATGTGCTGGATACCTGGGCCACGTCCTCGCTGACGCCGCAGATCGTGGGCGGCTGGAGCACCGACGAGGCGCTCTTCGCCAAGGTCTATCCCTTCGATGTGCGCCCGCAGGGGCACGACATCATCCGGACCTGGCTGTTCTCCTCTGCCGTGCGGGCCGATGCGCTGCAGGACACCGCCCCGTGGAAGCACGCGGCCATCTCCGGCTGGATCCTGGACCCGGACCGCAAGAAGATGTCCAAGTCCAAGGGCAATGTCATTGTCCCCACGGATGTCTTGGAGGAGTACGGCTCCGACGCCGTGCGGTACTGGGCGGCATCGGCCAAGCTCGGCGCGGACACGGCGTACGAGATCGCGCAGATGAAGATCGGCCGCCGCCTGGCCATCAAGCTGCTCAACGCCTCCAAGTTCGTGCTGAACCTCGGCGCCACCGAGGACTCGGTGGTTTCCGGTGACCTGTCCGTGCTCAGCAACCCCCTGGACCGGGCCGTGCTGGCGCAGCTCTCCGATGTTGTCCAGCAGGCCACAAAGGCGTTCGAGAACTACGACTATGCCCGTGCCCTGCAGATCACGGAGAGCTTCTTCTGGCACTTCACGGATGACTACGTGGAGCTGATCAAGGACCGCGCCTACGGAGCCGCCGGCGAGGACCAGCAGGCCTCGGTGCTGGCAGCGCTGGCGACGAGCCTGGACACGCTGCTGCGCCTGTTCGCGCCGTTCCTGCCCTTCGCTACCGAAGAAGTCTGGAGCTGGTGGCGCACCGGGTCGGTACACCGCGCCGCGTGGCCGTCCGCCGTGGAGATGGACGGCGACACCACCCTGCTGGCCACTGTGGGCGCCGCGCTGAGCGGCCTCCGCAAGGCCAAGTCCGAGGCCAAGGTCAAGCAGCGCACGGAGGTCCTGTCCGCGACCATCACGGCGTCGGAGTCCCTTACCACGCAGCTCAAGGCCGGCGTGGCCGACCTGAAGGCCGCGGCCAACGCGCGTGAGCTGACTCTGGTGGCCGGCGAGGGCGAACTGACCGTCAGCGACGTCGTTCTGGCGCCCGCCGAGGCCTAGCCAGGGAGTTTTTGGGCAAAGGGGAAGCCCCATCAGCGTTTTGCCGTTGGTGGGGCTTCGACTTTCGATTGCCACGTGACGTCTCAGACAATCTGGCAGGATCCGCTGAATTCCAGGTCTTCCTACCTCGTCACTGGTAGCCATCATCTGACTTTGCCGAAGGCTGCGTCGGATGAGTGTCACTGAATCTTTGGTTCCTGCGTCCCGCTTCCTGCGAAGTGGGTAAGTTCCATTGTTCTCCCGGAGTTCCGGATACACAAGAGCCCCGCAAGAACTACATCAGGGTAGTTCTTCCGGGGCTCTTGTGTGCTGTCCGTGGCCCTAGTTGAAGACCGGGCTTTCGGTGCGGCTGCGCTTGATCTCAAAGAAATACGGGAAGGATGCCAGCGTCACGGTGGCGTCCCAGAGCCGTCCTGCCTCTTCGCCGCGCGGGATGCGGGTCAGCACGGGGCCGAAGAACGCGGTCCCGTTGAAGGCAACGATGGGCGTTCCCACGTCCTGGCCCACCAGGGAGATGCCGGCGTCGTGGCTGACGCGGAGCTGCGCATCGAATTCGTCGCTCCGGCCCGCGGCCGCAAGTTCCGCCGGCAGGCCCACCTCGGCGAGGGACTTGGAGATGACCTCGGCGATGTCGCCGTTGCCCTCGTTGTGGATTTTGGTGCCCATGGCGTCGTAGAGCGGCTTGACGTACTCGGTGCCGTGCTGTTCGGCGGCAGCAACAATGACCCGCACGGGCGCCCAGGCCTTGGCCAGGAACTCTTTGTACTGCTCAGGGAGTTCTTCCCGGCCCTGGTTCAGCACGGCCAGGCTCATGACGTGCCATTCGGTGCTGATGTCGCGGACCTCTTCGACCTCACTGATCCAGCGGGACGTCACCCACGCGAAGGGGCACATCGGGTCAAACCAGAAGTCGGCTTTGCTGGTCTCTGCTTGATCGGTGAGGGATTCAGACACAGGTGATCTCCTAAGGAAGTCTGCGGGAAATGTGCGCTGCGGCAGCTCAAAGACCGGGCGCGTCAAAGGTGACAGCGGCCCGGGCCGGGGATTTATTCCAGCTCAGGCCGATTTACGGCGTTTGACGTCGTGCGGGATCATGGTGGGCTCGGCCTTCTTCGAGACGACGTCTTCCGTGATCACAACACTGGCGATGTCGTCCCTGCTGGGCAGGTCGAACATCACCGGAAGCAGGACTTCCTCCATGATGGCACGGAGTCCGCGGGCGCCGGTGCCGCGCTCAAGCGCCTGGTCGGCAATCGTGTTGAGCGCCTCGTCCTCGAAGATCAGCTCGACGCCGTCGAGCAGGAACATCTTCTGGTACTGCTTGACGAGGGCGTTCTTGGGCGTCGACAGGATCTGGATCAGCGCCGTGCGGTCAAGGTTGGAGACCGTGGTGATGACCGGGAGCCGGCCGATGAATTCCGGAATGAGCCCGAACTTCAGCAGGTCCTCCGGCATGACCTCGCCGTAGGAGTCCGTGTTGTTCTTGACCTCGATGAGCGGGGCACCGAAGCCGATGCCCTTGCGTCCGGAGCGCGAACCGATGATCTCCTCGAGGCCGGCAAAGGCGCCGGCCACGATGAACAAAACGTTGGTGGTGTCGATCTGGATGAATTCCTGGTGCGGGTGCTTGCGTCCGCCCTGCGGCGGGACCGAGGCGACGGTGCCCTCGAGGATCTTCAGCAGCGCCTGCTGCACACCCTCGCCGGAGACGTCCCGGGTGATGGAGGGGTTTTCGCTCTTGCGCGAAATCTTGTCGATCTCGTCGATGTAGATGATGCCCTGTTCGGCCTTCTTGACGTCGTAGTCGGCGGCCTGGATGAGCTTGAGGAGGATATTCTCGACGTCCTCACCCACGTAGCCGGCCTCGGTCAGCGCGGTGGCATCGGCGACGGCGAAGGGGACGTTGAGGCGGCGGGCCAGGGTCTGGGCCAGATAGGTCTTGCCGCAGCCGGTGGGGCCGATCAGCAGGATGTTTGACTTGGCAATCTCGACGTCGTCGTGGTGCACGCCCTCGGCGAGGCTGCCGCTTTTGGGGGCGTGGCCGGCCTGGATGCGCTTGTAGTGGTTGTAGACCGCGACGGCGAGGGAGCGTTTGGCGGGCTCCTGGCCAATCACGTATTCCTGCAGGAAGTCAAAGATTTCGCGGGGCTTGGGCAGCTCGAAACTGCCCAGGTCAGCTACTTCGGCGAGTTCTTCTTCAATGATCTCGTTGCAGAGTTCAATGCACTCGTCGCAGATGTAGACGCCGGGCCCGGCAATGAGCTTCCGAACCTGCTTCTGGCTCTTTCCGCAGAAAGAACACTTCAGCAGATCCGTGCTCTCGCCAATCCGAGCCATATGTGAACCCCTTTGTATCTTGCTGCAGTCTGTCACTAGCTACTGTGTGTTGAGCAACTGGTGTAAATGGCAACTGTGCAGCGTTGCACCCGTTTAGGAATCACGGACGATCCCGAAGGTGCCACCGTGACATGTTCCACTCTAGGTCACTTTGGGCCTGTTGGGTGGAAAGCCGACGCCGGTGCGGCCGTTTTTGAGGTGAACCGCACCGGCGCCGTGAACTGCATGTCCCCGGGGGAATCCCTACTTTGTGATCGCCTGGGGCTTCATCTTGCGGGAATCCAGGACCTGGTCGATCAGGCCGTACTGCATGGCCTCGGCCGCGGTGAGGATCTTGTCTCGCTCGATGTCGTTGTTGACCTGCTCAGGCGTCCGGCCGGAGTGCTTGGCCAGGGTGTCTTCGAGCCAGGCACGCATGCGCATGACCTCGGCGGCCTGGATCTCCAGGTCGGAGGCCTGCCCGCCCTGCCCGCCGGACAGCGAGGGCTGGTGAATCAGGACGCGGGCGTTCGGCAGGGCGAGCCGCTTGCCCGGTGTGCCGGCTGCGAGGAGCACGGCGGCGGCGCTGGCGGCCTGGCCGAGGCAGACGGTCTGGATCTCCGGGCGGATGTACGTCATGGTGTCGTAGATCGCGGTCATGGCGGTGAAGGAGCCGCCCGGGGAGTTGATGTAGAGGGTGATGTCGCGGTCCGGGTCGGTGGATTCGAGCACCAGCAGCTGCGCCATAACGTCATCCGCGGAGGCGTCGTCAACCTGGACACCGAGAAAGATGATGCGGTCCTCGAACAGCTTGGTGTACGGGTCCTGGCGCTTGAAGCCGTAAGGCGTGCGCTCTTCGAACTGCGGCAGCACGTAGCGGCTGCTCGGCAGGTTACCGGCAGTGGAACCGAAGTTGTAGTTCATGTTCATTGCTCCTGAATTCATTGCTGTCTGCATGCCGGTCACTTCTCGGTGCCGCTGCCCATGCCGGCGTCGCCACCGGCGTTGGTTCCGCCGCCGCCTGCCACGGATCCCGCGTGTGCCGCGATCTTGTCGAAGAAGCCGTACTCGAGTGCGTCCTTCGCGGTAAACCACTTGTCGCGGTCATTGTCCTTGAGGATGGTTTCCACGCTCTGCCCGGTCTGGTCGGCGGTCAGCTCGGCCATGACCTTCTTCATGTGCAGGATCAGCTCGGCCTGGATCTTGATGTCAGAGGCCGTTCCGCCGATGCCGCCGGAGGGCTGGTGCATGAGGATGCGGGCGTTGGGGGTGGCGTAGCGCTTGCCCTTGGTGCCGGAGGAGAGCAGGAACTGCCCCATCGAGGCGGCGAGGCCGGTGGCCACGGTGACGACGTCGTTCGGGATGAACTGCATGGTGTCGTAGATCGCCATGCCGGCGGTGACGGAGCCGCCCGGTGAGTTGATGTAGAGGTAGATGTCCTTTTCAGGATTCTCCGCCGAAAGCAGGAGCAGCTGCGAGCAGATCGCGTTGGCGTTCTCGTCGCGGACCTCGGAGCCGAGCCAGATGATGCGCTCTTTCAGCAGGCGGTTGTAGATGTAGTTATCCTGGGCTGCCGGATCGACAGTAGCCATCCGGGGTGACCCTGCTTGCTGTGACATATGTACTTACCTCTCGCTGGCGACGGTGACGTCACTGGACGACATCACTGAACTTTCCTACATGGACACTAACGGTTTTCACACCCGGTTTGTGCTCTGCCGCGGGGCTGTTCGCTGACGGCGCACGATTGCCGGGGCGCGTCCTGCGGAGTCGGGGGGCATGAAGCGCAGGGCTTAAATGCGGCAGCCCCCGGATCGTTGATCCGGGGGCTGCCGCGGTGCCTGGCCGCGGTGGCTAGGAGTACGCCGGTGCAGTTAGAACTTCACTGCTGCCGGATCATCGTTCGTGGCCTCGGCGGCTGCTGCTTCCTCGGAAGCGGCTTCCTCGACATCGGCTTCAACGGCAGTCTCGACGGGAGCCTCTTCGCCGCCGGGGCGGACGAAGTCACTCAGGTCAACCTTGTTGCCCTCGGTGTCGGTGACCTCGGCCTGGCCCAGGACGACGGCCAGCGCCTTGCGGCGGCGGACCTCGGAAACCATCATGGGGACCTGCCCGCTCTGATCGATGATCTGGGCGAACTGGTTCGGGTCCATGCCGTACTGGCCGGCGGTGGTGACGATGTAGTCGATCAGCTCGTTCTGGCTGACGTTGACTTCTTCCTTTTCCGCGATGGCGTCGAGGATGACCTCGTTCTGGAAGGCGCGCTCGGTGTTGGCCTTGACCTCGGCGCGGTGCTCCTCGGTGTCGTGCTCGCCTTCACCGTGGGCGTTCTCGGCGTTGAAGTGCGTCTCGAGCTGCTCTTCGACGACGGAGGCCGGGACGGGAACCTCAACGAGCTCGACGAGCTTGTCGAGGACCTTGTCGCGGGCTTCGACGCCCTGCTCCACGATTTTGGACTCGACGGCCTGCTTGGCGAGGTCCTCGCGCAGTTCGGCCAGGGTGTCGAATTCGGAGGCCAGCTGGGCGAAGTCGTCGTCGGCGTCGGGCAGTTCGCGTTCCTTGACGGACTTGACCACTACCTTGACCTGGGCGGATTCACCGGCATGCTCGCCGCCCACGAGGGTGGTGTCGAAGATCGCGTCTTCGTCGGCGCTGAGACCGGTGATGGCTTCGTCGAGGCCTTCGAGCATGGTGCCGGCGCCGACCTGGTAGGACAGCCCGGTGGCGGAATCAACCTCGGCACCGTCGATGGAGGCGGTGATGTCGATCGTCAGGAAGTCCTTGTCGGCTGCCGGGCGGTCGACGGACTTCAGTGTGCCGAAGCGGCCGCGGAGCTCGTCCAGGGCCTTGTCGACGTCGCCGTCCGTGGACTCTGCGGCGGCAACTTCAACCTTGATGCCGGCGTAGTCGGGCAGTTCGATCTCGGGGCGGATGTCAACCTCGGCGTGGAACTTGAGTTCGCCGTCGGTGGACGTCGGGTCCGGAACCTCGGTGATTTCGACCTCGGGACGGCTCAGCGGACGGATGCCGGTTTCCTGGACAGCTGCCTGGTACCAGCCGTTGAGGCCGTCGTTGATGGCAGTTTCCAGCACGTAGCCGCGGCCAACGCGCTGGTCAATGAGCTTGGAGGGGACCTTGCCCTTGCGGAAACCGGGGACCTGGATCTGCGAAGCAACAGTCTTGTATGCCTCTGCGATGCTGGGCTTCAATTCCTCAAAGGGGACCTCAACATTGAGCTTGACCCGCGTGGGGGTGAGGTTCTCGACAGCGCTCTTCACAGTCTAAGTACTCCTGGTTTTTTAGGGGGTGGGGTTCTGCCTTGCCAAGTTCTGGCGGTACTGCAGAGTCGGGGTGACAGGATTTGAACCTGCGACTTCCTGCTCCCAAAGCAGGCGCTCTAGCCAAGCTGAGCTACACCCCGTAAGTGCACAGAACAGTCTACGGCCATACTGCGCCGATTTGCACATTTGACACTGGGGCCCTGAATTGGGTTTAGTTGTATCCGGCTTCAACAGCCGTCCGGAAGTTTGGCTGAAGTTCCAGCCGATTCCCGGGGACGTAGCTTAGTGGTAAAGCCTCAGTCTTCCAAACTGATGATGCGGGTTCGATTCCCGTCGTCCCCTCCAGCGGTGCCAGGACACGCCACGGCACGAAAGGAGCCCCTCTCCGGAGGGGCTTTTTTCGTGCCTGCCGGTTCATGCTTTTCATGCCTGCCGGGTCATATTTTCCGCTGGGGCCGCCTGGCAGGACGGGCACCAATAGAGTTTCCTGGCCCCCAGCTCGGTCAGCGCCACCCGGGTTCCGCAGTCGCGGCAGTCCAGGCCCTGCCTTCGGTACACGAAATGTGACTCGTCCGGGGCCGGCAGCACGGTGCCTGATTCGCCGCTGCCCGGCCGGCCGCCGTCGGGTCCGGTCCAGTAGCGCGGAGGCGTGGTGATGATCCGGCCGTCGCGGACGCCGTCGGACATGATGGCGGCGGCGTCGTCCCAGAGCCGTTGCGCCGCCTCTGCCGGCAGCGCCGTGCCCGGCAGCCAGGGGTCAAGGCGCTGCCGGAACAACAGTTCGGCGCGGTAGACGTTCCCGATGCCGGCAACCAGCTTCTGGTCCATCAGCAGTGCCGCCAGCGGCGTTCGCCTGGCCCGGATCCGGGCGGCAAACGCCTCCCTGTCGCCGGGAAGGTTGCGCAGCGGGTCGGGGCCGAGCCGGGCCAAAACGGCGTCCGCTTCCGCTCCGGTGAGCGCCGCGCACGTCGTGGCACCCCGTAGATCGGCCCAGCCGTGGCCGCTCGCCAGCCGGACCCGGACGGCGCCTACCGGCGCGGGCGGACCGGCGTAGGTGTCAGAGCCGGAGGCTGGGGCGGCATCCGTGCCGGCAGCCTCCCCGCCGACTGCGGCGTAGATTTCCCGCTCCCCCACCTTGCGGGGCGCGCCGATGCTTGACGCGCCACGGAATCGGGCGTCGCCGCCGAAGTCCCAGGCGCCGTAGAGGCCGAGGTGGACGTGCAGGATCAGCCCGTGCCCAAATTCCAGGAAGAGGTGCTTCCCGTGCGCCACGGAGCCGGCGAGGGTCTGGCCGTCCAGCAGCGCCGCGCCCTGGACGAACCGGCCCTGCGGGCTGGAGACCGCGAGCCGCTCCCCCATGAAAACGTCCCCGAACTGGCGGGCCAGCCGGTGGACGGAATGCCCCTCCGGCACTACTCGATGACCTCGCCGGTGCGCTCGTACGTGGCAATCTTGCCGATCCGGCGGACGTGGCGCTGGTCGTTGCTGAAGGGTTCGGCCAGGAATGCTTCGATGATTTCGGTAGCTTCCCCGACGCTGTGCTGGCGGCCGCCGACGGCGACTACGTTGGCGTCGTTGTGCTCACGGGCGAGCCTGGCCGTGGACAGGTTCCAGGCCAGCGCGGCGCGGACGCCCGTGACCTTGTTGGCGGCGATCTGTTCGCCGTTGCCGGAGCCGCCGAGCACGATGCCCAGTGCGTTGGTGCCGGCCTCCTGGTCGGCGACGACGGCGAGCGCGGCGTTGATGCAGAACGAGGGGTAGTCATCCAGGGCGTCATAGACCCTGGGTCCGTGGTCGACCACGTCGTAGCCCTTGCCCGTGAGGTAGCTCACGAGGTGGGCGCTGAGTTCCATGCCGGCGTGGTCGGTGGCGATGTGCACGCGCGGGAAGTCCGAAGGAGTCACGGAGTATCCGTTCAGTCGGGCAGGCCAGTGAAGTCACTCGGGCTGCTGGTGCGGGTTTGGGGGCTGTTCCCAGCTTACTAGGGCACGGGCCGGGCGCCTTGTCCGGCCGGCTTCACACATCGGTGGCGCCGCCGTTGCGCCGTGCCCGGGCCGCCACCCGGGACAGCGCCTGTGCGATGTTGTCAGCCGTCGCGGCGCTGCCGCCGCTCACCGCCAGTTTCCGTCCGTCGGAGCGGTCGACGACGACGGCGGGGCCGCTGCTGACGAGCAGCGCCGTCGTGCTGCCGTGGCTCCGGTAACCCCAGCCGCCGTAGTCGGCGGCCCTGACTTCCTTCGGCGTCGCCGCGTCGATGGCGGCGGCCGGCACATCCATGACCCGCACGAATCCCGCGGCGAACACCCGGAGGCCGCTGCGGTCCACGCGGATGCGGGCAAACAGGAACGCGGCCGCAAAAAGGGCCAGGCCCACCAGGACGGCGGCCAGCCACGGCACGGCGATGGTCAGGAGGGCGGCGGGAAGCAGCGTGGCGATCCCGAGCATCACGAAGACGGAGCTGCGGGCATGGACCCAGAGGCTCAGGGAATCACGGGCCAGGTCGGGGTCAAGGTCGCGGGCCAGGGCCTCCCGCATGGCGCGGTCGTCATCCGTGGACCAGCGCTCGTCGGCTTTGAAGACGAAGCCCATAACAAAACCCAGGCCCAGGGCCGCGCCGCTGCCCATGGCGAGCACGGCGACGTCCACCTGTGCCTGGCCCGCGTCCTCCAGGCCAAGCTGCCCGACCAGCACGGCCGCGAGGACTGTGGCGATGAAGAGGCTCACGAACAGCCCCGTACCCATCATGATCCGGCGCATGATGGCCGGGCGGGACAGCGGCACGGCCTGCACCAGCACGGCCCAGCCGATCAGCACGATCATGGCCGCCCCGACTCCCACAACGGCTTCGAAGCGCGCGAAGCCCACAGCTCCGGCGTCGTCCCACCGGACCGCCAAGGGCTCGGGCAGATCGGGCCGGATCAGGAAAGCGCACACCACAAACGCGGCCGCGAGCATCAGCGGGAACCCCACGGCGAAGCGCAGCGCCCTGGCGTCGACGGAATTCTGAAGTTTTCCCATATCCCAACGCTACTCCCGGCCATTGGCCGTTCGGTATCGTGGTGTGACCTAAGACAACTTGCCAAGCCCCGCAGAAGTGAAAGAATAGTTTCACAGTATCGAGTTCCCACCCCTACGCATCCCTGGAGGCCCCACTTTGCCCGGAATGAACCTGACGCGCGCCGAAGCACGCGAGCGCGCCGAACTGATCGCCGTCGACTCCTACGAAGTGGAGCTCGACCTGACCCGTGGGGAGAAAGTCTTCGGAACCACCACCGCCGTGAAGTTCACGGCCAAGCCGGGGTCCTCGACCTTCATCGACGCCGTCACGGACGCGGTGCACAGCGTGACCCTGAACGGTCTCGAACTGGATCCGGCGGAGGTCTCCGACGGCATCCGCATCCAGCTCCGGAACCTGGAAGCCGTGAACGATCTGCTGGTCGTCGCCGAGGCCCCGTACATGAACACCGGCGAGGGCCTGCACCGCTTCGTGGACCCGGTGGACCACGAGGTCTACCTCTACACCCAGTTCGAGGTTCCGGATTCCCGGCGGGTGTTCGCCGTGTTTGAACAGCCCGACCTCAAGGCCAGCTTCACCTTTACCGTCACCGCTCCCTCGCACTGGGATGTCATCTCCAACTCCCCCACCCCGGTGCCGGTCGAGACCATCCCCGGCACGGACGGCGGCGCCCGCTCCGTCTGGGAGTTCACCCCCACACCGCGGCTCTCCTCCTACGTCACCGCCCTGATCGCCGGGCCGTACCAGTCCGTCCGCAGCGAAGTCGTCTCCGCCGACGGCAAGGTCACCCCGCTGGGTGTCTTTGCCCGCAAGTCCCTCATGCAGTACCTCGATGCCGACAATATCTTCGAACTCACCCGCCAGGGCTTTGAGTTCTTCGAGGCGCAGTTCGGCTGCCCGTACCCGTTCGAGAAGTACGACCAGCTGTTCGTACCGGAGTTCAACGCCGGGGCCATGGAGAACGCCGGGGCCGTGACCATCCTGGAGGGCTACGTCTTCCGCAGCAAGGTCACGGACGCCCAGGTGGAGCGCCGTGCCATCACCGTGCTGCACGAGCTCGCCCACATGTGGTTCGGGGACCTCGTGACGATGCGCTGGTGGAACGACCTCTGGCTCAACGAGTCCTTCGCCGAGTACATGTCACACCTCGCCGCCGTCGAGAACACGAAGTTCGACCATGCCTGGACCACGTTCGCCTCGGTGGAGAAGTCCTGGGCCTACCGCCAGGACCAGCTCCCCACGACGCACCCGATCTTCGCCGAGATCAACGACCTGCAGGACGTCGAGGTGAACTTCGACGGCATCACCTACGCCAAGGGCGCCTCGGTGCTGCGCCAGCTCGTGGCCTGGGTGGGTCCGGAGGAGTTCATGGCCGGAGTCCGCGAGTACTTCCGCAAGCACGCCTGGCAGAACACCGAGCTCAGCGACCTGATGGCCGAACTGGAAAAGGCCAGCGGCCGCGACCTGGACCAGTGGGGCCGGCTCTGGCTGGAGACCGCCGGCGTCAACACGCTCAAGCCCGAGCTGTCCGTGGCCGGGGACGGCACCATTTCCGCCTTCGCGATCCTGCAGTCCGCCACCGGGGGCCAGCCCACCCTCCGCCCGCACCGGCTCGCCGTCGGCTTCTACAACCTCAACGGCGCCGGGAAGCTGGAGCGTGTGCACCGCGAGGAGCTCGACGTCGACGGCGGGCGCACCGATGTGCCGGCGCTGGCCGGCCTCGCCCGGCCGGACCTGATCCTGCTCAACGACGACGACCTCGCCTACGCCAAGGTCCGCCTCGACCCGACGTCCCTCGCCACCGCCACGGCGCACCTCAAGGACTTCAGCGAGAGCCTCCCCCGAACCCTCGTGTGGGGTTCGGCCTGGGACGCGGCACGCGACGGCGAAACCCCCGCCCGCGGCTACGTGGAACTGATCCTGGCCAACATTGCCGAGGAATCCGATTCCTCCGTGATCCTGGTGCAGCTGCGCCAGCTCGCCACCACGCTGAACTTCTACGTGGCGGGGGAGCATAAGGAAGCCACCGCCGTGGCTGCCGCCGACCGGCTCTGGGAGCTCGCCTCCGGCGTCCCGGCCGGTTCCGACGCGCAGCTGCAGTTCGTGAAGTCCTACGCCCTGCTGGCCCGCAGCGCCGGGCAGCTGGACACCGTCGCCGGACTGCTGGCGGGGAACCTAGCGCTTGAGGGCCTCACGGTGGACCAGGACCTCCGCTGGGAACTGATCGCGTCCCTGGTCGTCGGCGGCCGCGCCGGCCAGGAGCAGATCGATGCCGAGCTGGCCAAGGACAATACGGCCACCGGGCAGAACGCGGCTGCCCTCGCCACGGCGGCCATCCCCACCGCCGAGGCCAAGTCAACGGCCTGGCAGTCGATCGTGGTGACGGGCGAGCTGTCCAACGCCCTGCAGGGCTCGGCGGTGAACGGCTTCACCCGGGTGCTGGACACGGCCCTGCTGGAGCCCTATGCGGAGAAGTACTTCGAGGCCGTCCCTGGCATCGTCAAGGAGCGGACGCACGCGCTGGCGCAGCAAATCGTCGTTGGGCTCTACCCGGCGCAGCGGACCACGCAGTCCACCGTTGACCGGACCGATGAGTTCCTCGCCTCGCTGCCGGAGGAAAGCGCGGCGCTGCGGCGGATGATGCTGGAAAACCGCGACGGCGTGGCCCGCGCCCTGCGCGCCCGCCAGGCCGACGTCGGCTAGGCCGGCCGCAAGCGGAGTCCCATCCATCTGACTCGCAGCAGGGGCCGTTTTGGAGGCCCAGAACGGCCCCTGATGCGGGTCAGTTGGGAGGAGAGGTGACTTAGGCTGGAGCCATGAGCCTCGACGAGCACCGCTATGCGCTGACAGTCCGCTGGACCGGGAACCTGGGCGCGGGGACGGCGTCGTACCGCGGCTATTCGCGGGACCACGACGTCGAGATCCCGGGATTGCCAGTCCTGCAGGGCTCCGCGGACCCGACCTTCCACGGCGACCGGAACCGCTGCAACCCGGAACAGCTGCTCCTGGCCGCGCTGTCACAGTGCCACATGCTCTCCTTCCTGCACGTCGCGGTGAAGCACGGCGTGGTGGTGACGGCCTACGAGGACCGTGCCGAGGCCCTGATGCGGACTAACCGGGACGGCAGCGGCCAGTTCGAGTCGGCCACGCTCCGTCCCCGGGTTACGGTGGCAGCCCCGGCGGCGGCGGCGGAACTCATGGAACAGCTGCACACCGAGGCGAACCAGGTCTGCTTCATCGCCCGCAGCGTCAACTTCCCCGTCCTGCACACGCCCACCACGGTGGTGGAGCACCCGCTGGGCTGAGCGGCTAGCCGAACTCGGCCCTGTACCCGGCCAGGATCTTCCGTTCCGTCTCCGGGCTCATCCCGGCCCTGCGTTTCCTGCCGAGTCCGCGGCGGCGCTCATCCGCCAGGGTGTCCCGCAGCGTGTCCATCCAGGGGCGGGTCCGCAGCCCGGCGGCCAGGGCTGCCGCGTTGCTGCGGGCGGCGAAGCCCTCGTGGCCAGGCGGCAGCCAGAGCGGCAGCGAGTCCGGGCCGGCCCAGTAGTTTGCCCCGTGCGCGGCCAGCCAGCCCTCGGGGGCGGCCACGACGTCGGCTCCGCCGTCGGCGAGCTGCCGGGCCTCTTCGAGATAGGCGGCAAAAGGCACCGGCTCACCGACGGCGTTCAACGCCCCGGTGATCCCGTTTTCGGCCGCGGCGAGGACCCAGGCGGCGAGGTCCCGGACGTCGATGACCTGGGTGGCGTCCGTCGGGATGTCCGGGACGAGGACGGGCTCCGTGTCCCGGGCGAAGCGCGCCGGCCAGTAGCCGTAGCGGTCCGAGCCGTCCCCGGGGCCCCCGATGAGTCCGGCACGGCAGAGGTGGGCCCTGTCCCCGGCCAGCTCCCCGGTCCACCGTTCGATCGCAGACTTGGCCGCGCCGTAGTTCCCGGCGCTGGGTTCCGTGCCGGCCGCGAGCGGCTCCAGGACGGCGGCGTCCTCCGCCGCTCCGGCGACGGAATGGTCCGCGTACACGGAGCAGCTCGAGACGAAGGTCCAGTGCCCGGTTTCACCGCCCAGCGCCTTGAGGGCCTCCCGCGCCTGTCCGGGGTCGCGGGCGACGTCGACGACGGCGTCCCAGCCGCCGGCCGCGGCGGCTCCCGCATAGGCAGCCGGGCCGTGCGAGCGGTCCGCCTGCAGCCAGGCGGCGCCGTCCGGCGGTGGGGACACGGTCCCCCGTGCCAGGCAGGTGACGTCGTGCCCGGCGGCGAGTGCCTGCCGGGCAATTTCTGCTGACAGGAAGGCCGTGCCGCCCAGAACCAGAATGCGCATGAGGCCACGCTACGGCGCTAGTGTTGAAGGAGAACAGAGTGTTATGCGGCCGGCGAACGCCGGCCGCATAACCGGACGCCCCGCCGAACGCTGCCGGCCGGCAGCAGTGCGCAGCAGCAAGGAGTACTTCCGCCGATGTACAGCATGACCACGACCGGACCGATCACCCCGCCGGATATTTCGGCCATCAACGTGCCCGGAGTCCTCATCAGCATGGGGGTCGGCATCGCCGTTTGGCTGGTGGCGTCCTTTGTGATCGCCGGAATCACCAAGCGCGTCGCCGCCGGAACCACTTTCTTCAAGAAGCCGCACTTCCGCTGGGTGGCGCCCGCGCTGCGGGCCCTCGATCACGAACGCCGGGTCCAGCGGGCCAACACCATCGGCGCGCTGCTCAACAGCGTGGTCGGGGTCCTGGTCGCCGTCCTCACCATCATGTATGTGCTGAGCAACTTGAACGTGAACATTGCCCCGCTGCTGACCAGCGTAGGAATCCTCGGTATCGCCATCGGCTTTGGCGCCCAGCAGCTGATCCGCGACTTCCTGGCCGGCATCTTCATCACCATCGAGGACCAGTACGGCATCGGCGACATCATCGAGACCTCCGAGGTGGTGGGCACTGTGGAGTCCATGAACCTGCGGATCACCCGGGTCCGGGCCGAGGACGGCACCATCTGGTACCTGCGCAACGGCGAAATCCTGCGTGTGGGCAACCGCTCCCAGGGCACCTATGTCCCTCCCTCGGCCGAACCGGCGGACGCCGAGGACGCCGATGCGCCCCAGCAGAAGGCCGGAGAATAAGGCAATGACGATTCCCAGCGCCGGCGAACCCCGGCAGCCCCGGCAGCTGCTGCAGAACGATCCGTTCAACCAGCCCGGCTACACGGACAACTTCTACGACGCCGTGGGCGGCCACGGGACGTTCGTGAGGCTCGTCGATGTGTTCTACGACGGTGTCGCGGCGGATCCGCTGCTGCGGCCGATGTATCCGGAAGAGGACCTCGGCCCCGCGAAGCGGCGTTTCCTGATGTTCCTGGAGCAGTATTGGGGCGGCCCGACGACGTACGGCGAGGAACGCGGGCACCCGCGGCTGCGGATGCGCCACCAGCCGTTCCGGGTCACTCCGGAGGCCAAGGAGCGCTGGCTGCACCATATGCGCACCGCGGTGGATGCCCTGGAGCTCGCCCCGCTGTACGAGGGGACCCTGTGGGACTACATGGAGCGGGCCGCCCTTTCCATGGTGAACAGCCCCTCCGGAGCCTGAGCGGACCCTGTCAGGTCGGCTGCGGCCCGGCCCGGACGCCGCTCCGCTCCGCTCAGATGCCGGAGCCTGAGCGGGCCAGGACATGCCCTCGGGCTCCGCTGAGGCGGAACCAGCGCCCGGCCCGGTAGAGCTGCTGTTCGCCGTCGGCGAGGAAGCCCAAGGTGAGGGCAGCGAAGGCGGCGCCCAGCGGAAGTCCTTCGGCGCCGGGCAGTTCCCTGCCCCAGACGGTGGCGCGGGCGTTGTTGACGATCAGGGCCCCGGGCTTGTCCGGCATGATCGCGGCGACCTCGGTGATGCCGGCCTCGGCGGCCAGCCGCAGCGCGGAATCCTGCAGCCCCCCCACGAGCGCCCAGCCGGTCCGGGGTGCGCCCACCCCGGCCCAGGATTCGGTGACGGTCACCGGCGGCAGCGGCAGTTCGACGTCGTTCTCCCCGGCCCGCGCCAGCCTGTCCAGCACCGCGGAGATCGGGACGGTCACGTCAGCGTCTGCAGGCTGGGCCAGTGCCATGGTCCGCAGCCCGAGGATGGTCGGGGTGGACTCCCCCAGCAGCCGGGGCCGCAGCACACACACGTAGGCGGCGAGCACCGCACCGGACGCCTGGAGCCGGATGGCGCCGTCGTCGATGGATTTGGCGCGGGTGGCGAAGGTGCGCAGATCGGCGAGATCGCGGGGATCAGTAAATTGCAGGGGCTGGGTTAGGACGTCAGACACAATATCGACTCTACCGGCTGTGCCGCTTTGGGGCGGTGCCGGGGGGACGTCTAGAGTCGAACCATGACTGAAGCCGACGCCGGATTGCAGGGTCCGCCCACGCAGGACCCCACCTCCTCGCTCCTCCAACTCCTGAACCTCGGTGAACTCGAGGGTGCCCGGACGGATGAGGACATCTTCATGGGGCCCTCGCAGCAGCAGCCCCGGCACCGGGTCTTCGGCGGCCAGGTGCTGGCACAGTCGCTGATCGCGGGCAGCCGCACCGTGCCGGACGGCCGCGGCGTCCACTCGATGCATGGCTACTTTTTGCGCCCCGGGGACGCCAACAAGCCCATCACCTTCGGCGTCCAGCGGCTCCGGGACGGCCGGTCCTTTTCCGCGCGGCGGGTCCACGCCTATCAGGAGGGCATGCCCATCCTGTCGATGATTGCGTCCTTCCAGGAGGAGGACGAGGGCATTGAGCACCAGTCCGAGATGCCCGCCGGCATCCCCGGGCCGGAGTCGCTGCCCAGCACCGCGGACTTGCTCGGGAAGTTCGACCACCCGGTGGCACGGCACTGGGCCTATGAGCGGCCCTTCGACATCCGGCACGTCGACCCAGCCCTGTACGTCTCGGCCAAGGGCCAGAAGGAACCGCGCAACGCCGTCTGGATGAAGACCTTCGGGCCGATGCCGGACGATCCGGAACTGCACCGCGCCGCCCTGGCCTATGCCAGCGACTACACAATTCTGGAGTCCATCCTCCGCAAGCACGGGATGAGTTGGATTACGCCGGGCATGTCCGTGGCGAGCCTGGACCACGCGATGTGGTGGCACCGGCCGCTCCGGGTGGACGAATGGCTGCTCTACATGCAGGAGTCCCCCAGCGCCCAGGGCGCCCGCGGCCTGGCCACCGGCAAGATCTTCAGCCGCGACGGCCGGCTCGTGGCAACGGTGGCGCAGGAAGGCATGATCCGGGTTCCGAATGACCTCAAGAGCAAGGTCAGGGGCGCAGTCCAGTCCAAGGTGTTGCAGCACCAGATGCGCAAGGCAGAACGCGGCTGACACGCCTGCCGCCTTGACCGACAAAAAGGCCGGCTCCCCAGCGGGGGAGCCGGCCTTTTTGATGGCGGCATGGCCTTTGCGGCCGCGCGGTACTAGTCGCGGGTGAGGCGGCGGTGGGTGACACGGTGCGGCTTTGCCGCGTCCGGGCCCAGACGCTCAACCTTGTTTTCCTCGTAGGATTCGAAGTTGCCCTCGAACCAGTACCACTTGGAGGGGTTCTCCTCGTCGCCTTCGTAGGCCAGGATGTGGGTGGACACCCGGTCCAGGAACCACCGGTCGTGCGAGACCACGACGGCGCAGCCCGGGAATTCGAGCAGGGCGTTTTCAAGGCTGCTGAGCGTCTCGACGTCGAGGTCGTTAGTCGGCTCATCGAGGAGCAGCAGGTTGCCACCCTGCTTCAGGGTCAGGGCGAGGTTCAGGCGGTTGCGCTCACCGCCGGAGAGCACCCCGGCCTTCTTCTGCTGGTCCGGGCCTTTGAAGCCGAAGGCGGCGACGTAGGCGCGGGACGGCATTTCGACGTGTCCGACCTGGATGTAGTCGAGTCCGTCGGAGACGACCTCCCACAGGGTCTTGTTCGGGTCAATACCGCCGCGGCCCTGGTCGGCGTAGGAGATCTTGACCGAATCGCCGATCTTCAGTTCGCCGCCGTCGAGGGGCTCGAGCCCGACGATGGTCTTGAACAGGGTGGTCTTGCCGACACCGTTGGGGCCGATGACGCCCACGATGCCGTTGCGCGGCAGCGTGAACGACAGTCCGTCGATCAGGGTGCGGTCCTCGAAGCCCTTCTGGAGGTTCTTCGCCTCCAGCACCAGGCCACCCAGGCGCGGTCCCGGCGGGATCTGGATCTCTTCGAAGTCGAGTTTGCGGGTGCGGTCCGCTTCGGCAGCCATTTCCTCGTACCGGGCCAGGCGGGCCTTGGACTTGGTCTGGCGGCCCTTGGCGTTGGAGCGGACCCAATCGAGTTCTTCGGTGAGGCGCTTGGCCTGCTTGGCGTCCTTCTTGCCCTGGACTTCCAGGCGGGCGCGCTTCTTCTCGAGGTACGTGGAGTAGTTGCCCTCATACGGGTACAGGTGGCCGCGGTCCACTTCGGCGATCCACTCGGCCACATGGTCGAGGAAATACCGGTCGTGGGTCACGGCGAGCACGGCGCCGGGGTAGGCGGAGAGGTGCTGCTCGAGCCAGAGCACGCTCTCGGCGTCGAGGTGGTTGGTGGGTTCGTCAAGGAGCAGCAGGTCCGGCTTCTGGAGCAGGAGCTTGCAGAGTGCGACGCGGCGGCGCTCACCACCGGAGAGGAGCGTGACGTCGGCATCGGCCGGCGGGCAGCGGAGGGCGTCCATGGCCTGCTCGAGCTGGGAATCGAGATCCCAGGCATCGGCGGCGTCGATCGCTTCCTGCAGCTGGCCCATTTCCTCAAGGAGGACATCGTAGTCAGCGTCGGGGCTGGCCATTTCCTCGGAGATTTCGTTGAAGCGCTGGATCTTGCCGATGATCTCTCCGACGCCTTCCTGGACATTGCCCAGGACGGTCTTGTCCTCATTCAGCGGCGGCTCCTGCAGCAGGATGCCGACCGTGTAGCCGGGGCTGAGCCGGGCCTCGCCGTTTGAGGGTGTGTCCAGTCCGGCCATGATCTTGAGAATGGTGGACTTGCCGGCACCATTCGGTCCGACAACACCAATCTTGGCCCCCGGGAAGAAGGACATACTCACGTCGTCGAGGATAAGTTTTTCGCCAACGGCCTTACGGGCCTTGGTCATTGTGTAGATAAATTCCGCCATGCCTACAAATCTAGTGGCTCAACCGGGATAACTCACATTCAGTGGGTCCCCGTTGTGCCCACGAGGCACCGGCCGTCCGCCGGCACCGAAGGATGACGGCACGGACGCTGCCAGTGCGCACCTGGGCAACGATGCAGTTCCTGCCCGCCTTGACCGCGACTTCATCGGCGTCGGTGTCCAGGCCCGTGGGCGTCCGGCTCGCGGTGGCTTCCACTGCGTCAGCGGAGAAACCGCTGAACCCGGGATGGGGCTTCCGCTTCCTGCGACGGTAGGCGCCGAGCAGGCGGCCGTTGACGCAAGCACGGTCAGAATAACTGCGAAGGATCCCACCTGCCGGTGGCACAGGCGGCGTCGCACGGGCCCGGAAGCCGGCTGTGCTGTCCATCCGTTGCTTGTCCAGGCCCGCATCACGCACCAATACTGTCACGGGGCCCGGCCGCCAGGAGGCCTCGCGGCCGCAGCCCTGACGTCCGGGCGCCCCACCCGGGCGAGCACCGCAGAACAACCGGATCTGGTCAGGCAGCGACTCCTTTCAGCTCCCCCGTCTCCTCATCGAGCTCCTCCAAATCGCCGTTGGCGTCTTCGACGAATACCGGGGCGGAAGAATCGCCGTCGTTGCCTTCACCCCCGGGGGCCTGCGGGTCGCCCTGGCTGCTGTCCGACCCGGAGGTAGCGGCCGCGGGCAGTCCCCCGCTGCCTGAAGTGCCGGCGCCGGCCGTGCGGGTGAAGTTGGCGGAACCCCACATGAGGTCGTGGCCGACGGACTCCGCGTCGATTTCGGCCACGTGATAGATCCGGCCGTCCTTTTCCCAGCTCCGCATCTTCAGCCGTCCGACGACGATGACGCGCTGGCCCTTCTTGATGCTGCACCCGATGTTTCCCGCCAGCTGCCGGTAGCCCTGGACCGTGAACCAGTTGGTGTTCCCGTCAATCCACGTACTCGAGGCTTTGTCATATCGTCGCTCCGTTGACCCCAGGCGGAAGGACGCAGTCCCCACGCCGCCGGGCGTCGTCGAACTCTTGATCTCCGAGGCAACAAAGCCACGGACCGTGATGTTGTCACTCATTCTCATGTCCCGTCTCGAAATGTCATGCCCTAGCAGGCAGTTCCAGCTTCATACCGGGTACAGCCGACGGCGAGAGGCGCGATGCGGTATGTGGAAAACCCGGGCCGGAGGCGGGTGTTGAGGGGCAGACGAAGCCATCCGTCCTGCGGCACACCGGCGCCCTGACCGCAGGTGCACGCAACGCACGGTAAACTTTTTGAGGCGTCCCCCGGCAGCGGCCGGACGGCGCGCCGACAGTGCCCCAGTAGCTCAGGGGATAGAGCAGCGGCCTTCTAATCCGCCGGTCGGGGGTTCGATTCCCTCCTGGGGCACCAGAACGTGGCTCTGGCCTGCCGGAACCTTCCGCAGGCCAGGGCCGCGGTTCCGCGCGGAATTGGCGTTGTGTACCGGCCGGTCAGATCCACTTGTTGTGCTTAAAGGTCCAAAAGAGCACCAGGCCCATGCCCGCCATCAGCCCCAGGGCCATGGGGTAGCCGAACACCCAATCGAGTTCGGGCATAGTGCGGAAATTCATTCCGTAGATGGTGCCGATCAGCGTTGGGGCAAACAGGATGGCCGCCCACGAGGAGATCCGCTTGACCTGCTCGTTCTGGGCGTAGCTGGACTCCGTCAACAACCGCATTTCGTCGTTCTGCCGCTGCGCCACCAGCGCCGCGTTGACCGCCAGCGCATTCTGCAGCAGGGCCCGGAATGCCGTGATCCGTTCACTCAGCCGCAAAACGTGGTCCAGCACATCCCGGAAGTGGTCCTGCAGTTCCGGGCCGGGATGATGGTCCGGCGACTCAACCATCAAAGACTGTAGAATCGCGGTCAGCGGCGCCGTCGCACGCTGGAACATGATGACCTGCCGCGAGAGCTCGTAGATCCGTCGGGACACGCCCGGGTCCGCCGCGAAGAGCTCGTCCTCGATTTCGTCGACGTCGTTCTCCAGCCCCGCGGCGACCGGCTCGTACTCGTCGACGACCTGATCGAGGATGGCGTAGAGCACAGCATCCGGGCCCAGCGCCAGAAACTCAGGCTCGGCTTCCATCCGCCGGCGCACCCGCGCCAGATCCGGCGATTCGGCACGGCGGACGGTGACAACAAAATCCGCGCCGGCGAAGACGTGGATCTCGCCGAACTCAACCTCCTCAAGATCGTCCAGATAGCGGGCCGGCCGCAGCACCAGGAAGAGCGTTTCGCCGTAGTGTTCCAGCTTGGCCCGCTGGTGACCGGCGAGCGCGTCTTCCACGGCCAGATGATTCAGATCGAATTCCCCTGCTACCGAACGCAGCTCCTCAGCGTCCGGCCGGTAGAGGCCGATCCACGCCATGCCTTGGCGCTGCCGCAGGACGAAGTACGTCTCATCCAGGCTATCCGGATCCGCGGTCCGGCGGCCGTCCACGTACACGGCGTTGTCAACGATGGTCACGGCCGCGCCTCCTCCGACAGGCATCCCTGGCTGCGACGTTATACCGTCGCATCGCAGGTGCCAACAGCCATATACGTCGGCGCGCCCTGCGACGGTCCGGGGCCAGGACCATCGAGGGGAGTTGCTGCGGCGGATGGCCGTCAGCCGGCATGGTTCAAGGACAGTGAAGGGAACCACGTCGGGCTGCAGCGCGCCGCCCGCCCGCCGGCCTCTATCTGCCGTCGGGACGCCTAGGATTAAGCGGATACAGCAGGCTGCCCGGGAATGCCGGTTCGCTCTGCCACAACAGAAAGGTATGGCCGCCATGACCCAGACCCCCAGCGGATTCGAACCCACAGACCCGGCGGTTGCCCGGCAATCCGGAACCACTGATGCCGTGTCCGGACATGCCGCGGATGCCGCCACCGCCCCGGCTCCGGCGGGCGGCGCCGGCGTGGCCCGCAGGGGTGCCGAGGTGCTCCCCGGGACGGAACCGGCGGCCGTAAACGTGCCGGGCCCCGCCACAGTCACGCCGGAGCAGGACGTGACCCCCGGCCCGGAGCCACGCCAGGTCACCCGCGCGGGAATGGTCTGGGCCGCCGTGGCCAGCGCGCTCGTGGTCCTGATTCTGCTCATCGCCTTCATCCTGCAGAACCAGGATTACGTCCAGGTGAAGTTTTTTGGCCTGCAGGGTGCGGTCCCGCTCGGCATCGCCCTCCTCATCGCGGCCGTGGGCGGAGGGGTACTCGTCGCCATTGCCGGCGCCGCCCGCATCATCCAGCTCCGGCTCGCCGCCCGCCGCCAGCGGGTCCGGGCCACCGGACGACGCTGATCCGGCTGCTTTCCCGGAGACCTGAAGCATGGCTGGGCGGACAAACGGTTCCGCTGGAACCATCACTGCCGCCGCGGCGCAGTGGCCCGACGTCGAACGCCTCTTCGGCGTCCGCGGCGAGCCCGCGCGCTGCTGGTGCAGGTTCTTCGCTCTGACCGGCTCCGAGTGGTCGGGTACCGGCCCGGACGCACGGAAGGGCCAGCTGCGGGCAAAGTTCGACGGCGGCTCCCCTGCTCCCGGCGTGATCGCCTTCCGCGACGGCCAGGCCGTGGGCTGGTGCGCGGTGGAACCCCGCCCGTGCTACCCCAGGATCCTGCGCTCGAAGGTCGTGACGTCGGCAGGCCCGGCAGCAGCCGGGCCCGGGGGAACCCGTGTGTGGTCCGTCAGCTGCTTCGTGGTTGCCCCCGGCCAGCGGCGGCAGGGCGTCGCCCGGGCACTGCTCAGCGCCGCCGTCAAGCATGCCTTCAGCCACGGTGCCGCGGTGGTGGAGGGCTATCCCGTGGATCCTGCCCGACGGCCCAAGGCCGGTCCGGCCGACCTCTACCACGGCACGCTGGGACTGTTCCTGGGCGCCGGGATTGACCTCGTCAGCGACGCCGTACCGGGGCGGGCCGTCGTCCGGCTGGCAGCCCCGCCTACCTCCGCGGAGTAAGCCCTCCGGCGGGCCCTACGGCAGCGTCAGAATGACCGGGCCGTCCGCCGTGATGGCCACGGTGTGCTCGCTGTGGGCCGCGCGGCGGCCGTTGGCCGAGCGGAGGGTCCATTCGTCATCGTCGTGGAAGTAGTCGTCCTTGCCGCCCAGGATCAGCATGGGCTCGATCGCGATGACCAGGCCCTCTGTCAGCTTGACGCCGCGGCCGGGCCGGCCATCGTTGGGAACGTCCGGCTCGGCGTGCATGGTCTTGCCGATCCCGTGGCCGCCGTGGTCCGCCAGCAGGCCGTAGCCGGCGCGGCGTGATTCCCCGCCGATTGCGTAGCCCAGGTCCCCCATCTTGTTCCCTATCCGGGCGGCCTCAATGCCGCGGGCCAGGGCAGCCTCGGTGGCGTCGATCAGGGCCTGGTCCACCGGGTCCGGGGTTCCCACGATGACGCTGATGGCCGCGTCGCCGCACCAGCCCTCGAGGAAGGCGCCGCAGTCCACGCTGAGCAGGTCGCCGTCCCGGAGCCGGTAGTCGTTGGGGATGCCGTGCACCACGGCATCGTTCACGCTTGTGCAGATCACACCCGGGAACGGCACGGAAGCCCAGCGCGGCTTGTAGTTCAGGAAGGCCGGCGTCGCCCCGGCGGCAGCAATGGTTGCCGCGGCCAGCTCGTCCAGTTCCTTCAGCGAGACCCCGACGGCGGCGGACTCCCTGACCTTCGCCAGCGTGTTCGCCACCACCCGCCCGGCCTCGCGCATCAGGGCAACTTCGGCTGGGCTTTTGATCATCGACATGACGTCAACTCTAGGGCCAGCCGGGGCCGAGGCTAAAGTTGCCTCATGGCCAACGCCGAACTGATTGCCGCGATCCGCGCCCGGATGGCTGCCGCCGCCGATCCCGTCCGGGCCGCCGGCGCCCAGGCCTCCCTAAAGTCGGCAATGCCCTCGCTGGGAGTCCGGGTGCCGGAGGTCCGCCGGATCGTCAAGGCCGCCGCCGCCGAGCTGCCGCCCGTCTCCCTGAACGAGCTGACGGCGACCGTGCTGGAACTCTGGCGCGGCGCCGCGTGGCGGGAGGAACGGTATGCGGCCATCGACCTCACCGGGCACCGGCTGGCCGCCGGCGAGCTCGGCATGCTCCCGCTGTACGAGGAAATCATCCGCAGCGGCGCGTGGTGGGATCTCGTGGACGGCGTTTCCCACCGGCTCTGCGCCCTGCTGCAGGCGCACCCGGAGGATATGGCCCCGGTGCTCCGCCGCTGGAGCACCGATGCGGACTTCTGGATCCGGAGGGCCGCCATCACGGCGCAGCTGGGCGCGAAATCGGCCACGGACCCCGCCCTGCTGGCGGCCGTCATCGAGCCGAATCTCGCCGACCCGGAGTTCTTCATCCGCAAGGCGATCGGCTGGGCATTGCGTGACTACTCCGCCACGGATCCGGACTGGGTCCGGGCCTTCGTCCAGCGGCACGGCGCGAACCTCAGCCCGCTCTCCCGCAAGGAAGCGCTCCGGAAGATCAGATAACCGGCCGTGAGGTGACCGGTTCCTCCGACTTGCTGAACAGCAGCTTGGTCTTCGGGTCAAGGAAGATCAGGTACAGGGCAAAGAGCAGGGCGATGATCGCGGCAGCGTTGCGGGCCAGCGCCAGGGCCAGTCCCAGGTCAGCGGTCTGCAGGTAAGGGAAGACTTCCAGCTGGTCCGAGATGGCATAGACCATAAAGAAGGACACGATGAAGTAGAGCGCCTTGACCTGCCAGTCATCCCGGATGCCGGTGACGGCAAAGAGCGGAATGAGCCAGACGACGTACCAGGACTGGATCATCGGGGCCAGGACCACGACCGCGGCGAACGCCAGCGTGAGGCGGCGCATCAGGCGATCGTAGTCGCCGCGGAAGATCTGCCAGGCGACGATCCCGATCGCAAGCAGCTTGCCGGCGTCGTACACCCACTTGGCCATCCCCCAGCCGTCGAGCCCGAAGGCGTTAAAGATGGAGGCGATCACGAGGCCGAGCAGGCCGATCGGGGCGTACCAGATCCAGATGCTGCCCGGCGCGGACAGCCCATTGATCCAGCCGAAGCCGAAGCCGTTGACCAGGCTCATGGCGTACAGGAGGGCCAGGCTGATTCCCGCGGTGAGCCCCCAGAAGAGGAACTTCCGCGGCCAGCTGGCATTCTTTCCTGCCCAGAGCAGGCCAATGAAAGGCAGGAAGACGATGGTGATGGGCTTGACCGAGATGGACAGCGTCACAAGCACGATGCCGAGGATGACGCGCCGGGTCGCGCAGTAGTACAGCCCGGCCAGAGCCAGTCCGATCATCAGGGCGTCATTGTGGACGCTGGCAATGAAGTTGGTGAGGAAGAGCGGGTTGGCGGCGGTCAGCCACAAGGCGCGGTGCGGGTTGACGCCGTGCAGTTCGGCGAGCCTGGGCACGTAGATCACGCACAGCACGATGCCCAGGAGCGCGGCGAGCCGGAACAGCATGATGCTCGCCTCGGGGTGCACATTGGTGGACCAGACGACGAGTTGTTCGATCCAGAGGAAGAGCTGCCCGTACGGGACGGGGGCCTCCGTCCACATCTTGTCGGCGCCGAGCTGGAAGTAGTTGGAGAGCGCCGAGATACCGTTTTCGTAAGGGTTGAAGCCCTCCACCATCAGCCGGCCCTGCCCGATGTAGGCGTAGACGTCCCGGCTGAACAGGGGAACGGAGAACATCAGCGGAAGGCCCCAAAGGACCACGGCCTGAAGCGTTGCCTTGCGGGCTTCCGCTCCCCAGACACGCACGCGCTGGCCGAGCCGCAGCCACGAGCGGACCAGCAGCATCCCGCCGACGGCCAACAGCAGGATGCACAGCCCGACACCCAGCGATTCGGTGCGCATCCAGATGAACAGCGGCACCCGGCGGAGCTCTGAGGCCGGCGCAAGCCAGCCGACGCCGAGCGAACCGATCGCCATGAACACGGATCCGATGAACCCCGCCAGGAGCGGGGAACGGGCGTTGTCCACGTCGGCAACAGTTGCCGTTGGGGCGGTCCGGGACGGACCGGCGGCCGTTTTCCCCGCCACAGGCACAGGCGCCGTCATCTCAGGATCGTCCAATCTGTTGTGGGCTCGTTTCCGCCCTCAGCCAACCGCTGGAACCGGCACGGGCGCGCCGCGATGACGAAAAAATTCGATGGCCGCGTTCCCGAAATCGTAGCACCGGACGGCCCGGCGGCAACGAAACGATAGGCTGGGCGCGTGCCTATATCTAATGAACGCATCGTCTGGATCGACTGCGAAATGACCGGCCTGGACACCACAAACGACGCCCTCATCGAGGTGGCCGCCCTGGTGACGGACTCGGAGCTCAATATCCTCGGTGACGGCGTCGACGTCGTGATCAAACCCGATGACGCCGCACTGGCGCAGATGGGCGACTTCGTCCGCGACATGCACACCCGCTCCGGGCTGCTGGCGGAGCTCCCCCATGGCAAGACCATGGCGGAGGCCCAGGCCGTCGTCCTGGACTACATCAAGAAATGGGTGCCGGATCCCAGGAAGGCCCCGCTGGGCGGCAACTCGGTGGGAACCGACCGCGTCTTTTTGGTCCGCGACATGCCGGAACTCGTGGAACACCTGCACTACCGGGTCATTGATGTGAGCACCATCAAGGAGCTCTCCCGCCGCTGGTACGCCCGGGCCTATTTCCAGTCCCCCGCCAAGCTCGGCGGCCACCGGGCGCTCGGCGACATCCAGGACTCCATCGACGAGTTGCGCTACTACCGCGAGGCCGTCTTTGTCCCCGCGCCGGGGCCGGACAGCGCCACCGCTCAGCGGATCGCCAGGAAGGTCATGGGCAAGGCAGGGGAAGCGGACTCTTCCGAGGCCTCTTCCCATGCCCGTTCCACGACGCTGACAGAGCAGCTCCCGGAGTAATCTGCGCCACGTTTGACGGAATTTTTCGGCGAAAATCCGAAAAGTGGCAAAACCAGCCCCGAACAGCAGGTAAGCTGTTTGTCGTTGCCTTTTCAGCCAGCCGGTTCACCGGTTGGCATGGCGGGGCACATGGTGGGCGTAGCTCAGTTGGCAGAGCGCCTGGTTGTGGTCCAGGAGGTCGCGGGTTCAACCCCCGTCGCTCACCCTCATGAAGGACGGCAGTAATTGTTCGACCTTAGACGAAGGCCGTACCGGATATCCGGTGCGGCCTTTGTTGTCTGTGCAGGTCTCTGGCAGTTGCCCGTCCATGTAACCGTCACCGGAAGGAACCGCAATGAAGCGCACGCTTTTTGAAGAAGACCACGAGATGTTCCGGGAGATGGCCACCGAGTTCAATGCGCGCGCGGTTGCCCCGCACTACGCCCAGTGGGACAAGGACCGTATGATGTCCCGGGAGCTGTGGACGGCGGCCGGCGAGCAGGGTCTGCTAGGCCTCGCGGTCCCGGAAGAGTTCGGCGGCCTGGGCATGAACGACTACCGTTTCCGCGCCATACTGGACGAGGAATTCGCCAAGAGCAACCACCTCGCCGTGGGCCTGGCCTTCCACCTGCACGACGACATGGTCCTCCCCCACCTGCTGGCGTACGGCTCCGAGGACCTCAAGGCCCGCTGGCTGCCCGGCATGGTGTCCGGCGAAAAGGTCACCTCGATCGCCTGGACCGAACCCGGGGCGGGCTCGGACCTGCGCGGCATCCGGACCAAGGCTGTGCGGGACGGCGACGACTGGCTGATCAGCGGCCAGAAGACCTTCATCGGCAACGGCATCACCGGCGACGCCTCCCTGGTCCTGGCCCGGACCGACGGCAGCGCCGGCCGCGGCAGCCACGACTCCTTCTCCCTGTTCATGGTGGGTAAGGGCGAGGGCTACAACACCGGCAAACAGCTGGACAAGATGGGCCTGAAGGCATCGGATACCGCGGAGCTGTTCTTCGACGACGTCCGGGTGCCGCACGCCGATCTGGTAGGCGGGGAAGGCAAGGGGCTGCAGTATGCGGCCGAACAGCTTCCGCAGGGGCGGCTGGCGATCGCCGTGGCGAGCTCCGCCGTCGTCCGGGCCATCTACGAGGCGACCGTCCGCTACACGAAGGAGCGCAACGCCTTCGGCGAACGGATCATCGACTTCCAGAACAGCCGCTTTGAACTCGCCGATATCCTCACCGAGGTCGAGGTCACCGAGACGTATGTGGACCGGGCCATCCTGGCGTTCAACGCCGGGGAGCTCGACGCCGCGTCCGCCGCCCGCGCGAAGCTGTGGGCCTCCGAGCGCGCCAAGTCCGTCACGGACCGCTGCCTGCAGCTGCACGGCGGTTACGGCTACATCCTGGAATACCCGGTGGCGCAGGCTTTCCTGGCTGCCCGGCTGCTGACCATCTTCGGCGGCACCAACGAAATCATGCGAGACGTCGTCGGCCGCACCATCGCCGGCTGAACGTCCGCAACCATCCAGCAAGCACCAAAGGAGCTTTTCCTGACATGACCGTCCTGCCCATCACGATCTGGGGCGAGCCCGTGCTGCACCGCCGGGCCGCGGAAGTCGAAGCCTTCGACGACGAACTCCGGAGCCTGATCGCCGACATGTTCGAGACCAACGACGCCGCCAACGGCGTCGGTCTGGCTGCACCCCAGGTCGGGGTGGGCAAACGGCTTTTCATCTACCGGTATGAGAACGACGACGGCGCCCCGCCGTCCGGCGTCGTCGTCAACCCGGTGCTGACACTGTCCAAGATTCCCGGCGCGCTGCCGGATCCGGATGAGGACGAGGAAGGCTGCCTGTCCTTTCCGGGCGGGCAGTATCCGCTCAAGCGCGCCGAATGGGCGCGGGTTCAGGGCTTCGACGGCGACGGCCATCCGGTGGACTTCGAGGCGACGGGCTGGTTCGCGAGGGTGATCCAGCACGAATTCGATCACCTCGACGGCAAACTTTATGTCAACCGGCTGATGGACCGCTACTCCCGCAAGGCCATGAAGCAGGCCAAGAAGAGCGGCTGGGGCGTGCCCGGGCTCACCTGGATGCCGGGCGTGGATCCGGACCCGTTCGGGCACTAGGCGTCCCGCCCCGCCGAGGGGCTCGACGTCGTGCCCCGACTCAGGATGCGCGGCCGACGGCGTCGCGGATGGCTGCGCCGAGTTCGGCCGGTCTGGTGAACTGGGGCCAGTGCCCGGTGGGCAAGTCCACATATTCGACGTCGCGGACCCGCGCGAGCTCCGCGACAAACGGGTGGCCTGCCTCGATCATCTGGATCAGCATGGAGGACGGGAATTCGCAGGCGATAACGGTAGCCGGAACCGTATAGCGCCGCTCATCGTGGAGGCGCTGCTGGTCCTGGGCCACGCCCCGCGGCTGCGGGATCGCACGGGCCCGGAACATGGCCCGCAACTCATCGTCCAGGTCGGCGAGGTCTGCGTCCTCGAACAGTTCCCATGGCGGCAGCGGCACCTCGTCGCCGTCGTCCGGCAGTTCGTCATTAATGACACCGCCTTCGCCAAGCGGACCGCTGTCCACATAGATGGCGCGGACCACCCGGTCAGGGCGGGCATCAACGGCGCCGTGAATGATGGCTCCTCCGCCGGAATGGCCAACAAGGACCACCGGTGCCGCGAAGGAGTCGATCTTCGCCACGACGGCGTCAATGTGGGTGCGCAGGCCAATGCCGGCCCTCGGCGCATCGGCCGCTTCCAGCCCGGGCAGGGTGAGCGGGTGCACACGGTGTCCCGCCGCGACGAGCGGAGGCGTCACCTCCGACCATGACGAGGCGTCCAACCAGAATCCGGGAACCAGGATGATGTCCATGCCGGTACCCTACCTGTCCTGGCCGGCCGGCGGCACCCGGCCGGCGGAGATTCACCGGCCGCGCGCCGGGACTAGTCCAGTTCCGGCCGTTCGAGCCCCGCCGCATGGTCCGGGACATAGCGGAAGAGCTCCCGAGGCGGGCGGATGTAGTTGATGGCCTTGGGCCGCTCCGGAAGTGTCACCGGCTCCGTCCGCACTTCGGTGTAGTCGACATTGGAAAGCAGGTGGGCGATCAGGTTGATCCGGGCCCGGCGCTTATCCTCCGCTTCCACCACGTACCAGGGTGATTCTGCGGTGTCCGTCTGCATGAACATTTCATCCTTGGCCCGCGAGTAATCTTCCCAGCGCAGGATCGCTTCCCGGTCCATCGGCGAGAGCTTCCACTGCCGCATCGGGTCATCCAGGCGGGACTTGAAACGGCGCTCCTGCTCCGCATGACTGATCGAGAACCAGTATTTGAACAGCAGGATGCCGTCCTGGATGAGCAGGCGTTCAAAGACCGGGCACTGTGCCATGAAGCGCTTGTGTTCCGCGGGCGTGCAGAAGCCCATAACGTGTTCGACGCCGGCCCGGTTGTACCAGGAGCGGTCCATCAGGACGATTTCCCCGGCCGCGGGAAGATGCTCCACGTAGCGCTGGAAGTACCATTCGCCCCGCTGCCTTTCCGTGGGCGACGGCAGCGCCACGATCCGGGCAAACCGGGGGTTCAGGTACTCCGTGACCCGCCTGATGGCACTCCCTTTGCCGGCAGCGTCGCGTCCTTCGAAGATCACCAGCACCCGCGCTCCCGTGCTGCGGACCCATTCCTGCAGCGCAACCAGCTCAGCCTGGAGACGGAACAACTCCGTCTCATAAAGGCTTAGCTCAAGCCGCGGCGGCCGCTTCGCCGCGCGTTTGGGACTTCCCTTCGGGCTGGCATTTCCCTTGCCTGAGCCGACGCTGCGATGTGCCATAGTTCCCGTTCCAGTCCGTCCCCGCAGGGCGAAATTCGCTGCCGGGCCCAATTCTTGCCCAGCAGATGCCTGCCCACAAGGGGACACCGTCGTCCGATGGCCACATCAGTCTCCTATGCTGGGCCCATGGAAGCCTCAACATCGCCGGCGATGCAGCCCATCCTCACTCTCACCGTGAACCCTGCCCTGGACATCAGCACGTCCACCGAGACGGTCATCAGCGGTCACAAGCTGCGCTGCAGCACCAGCCGCCTCGATCCGGGGGGCGGCGGGGTGAACGTGGCCCGCGTGGTGCAGCGGCTCGGAGGCCGGACCGTGGCGGTCTACACCGCGGGCGGACCCACCGGGGAGGCCTACCGGCGGCTGATAGAAGCCGAACGTATCCCCACCCTCGTGGTCCCGATCCAGGGGAGCACCCGCGAGGACTTCACTGTCGATGAGACGGCGACGGGCCAGCAGTTCCGGTTCGTGCTCCAGGGCCCGGAGCTGAGTGAGCCCGAGTGGCGTTTGTGCCTGGCACTGGTGGCGGATTCGATCCCCGTGGGCGGCTATGTCGTTGCCAGCGGCAGTCTTCCGCCGGGGGTTCCCGAGGACTTCTACGCGCAGGTGGCCCGGTTGGCGCGGCTGCAGGACGCCCGCTGCATCGTGGACGCCTCCGGTCCGGCGCTGTCCGAGGCCCTCGCGGAGGGGGTCTTCCTGGTCAAACCGAGCCGCCGGGAACTGGGTCTGCATGTCGGGGCGACACTCGAAAGTGCCGAAGCCCAGGTCGAAGCGGCCGCTGCCCTGGTCGCTGACGGCTCCTCGGAACACGTCGCCCTGACCCTCGGTGGCGAAGGAGCCGTACTCGCCTCCAAGTCCGGGATTCTCCGTCTGGCGGTGCCGAAGGTGCAGGTGCGAAGCACCGTCGGAGCAGGCGACAGCTTCCTGGCCGCCTTTGTTCTCCGGCTGGCGCAGGGACGCACGCTCGAGACGGCGTTCCGGGCGGCCGTCGCCGCGGGCAGCGCGACGGTGACCACTCCTGCCACGGAATTGTGCCACCGGGCGGACGTGGAGCGTCTGGAAGACGAACTCGCCGCCCAGCCGTTCCAGGTGTAGTCACCCGCCATGAAGCGGAAACTGGCAGGCCTGGCAATCGGGCTGCAGCTCGCCGTGGGCGCCAGAGCCAGAGTGACCGTCCGGGCGCTCGCGTCCGATGGGAATCTCCTGGCCGAACGGACGCTCGAACTGGGCTGGACCCGGGTGGGCGGCAGCGAGGCCTGCGGCGGCCCGGCAACGGCGGGCCCAATCAACCTCACCGTCTAGCGGCCCACCGCTCCCGCCCGACCCCGTCAGCGGTGGGACGCTTGGCCGGTGCAGAACGGTCCGAGGGGTAGACCATGAGGGGGATGACCGCGCCCGCGCCGGCGCGGGTTCGCGGTCAAGGGCCCCAACAACCGCTCACGGTGACGGCGGTTGACCGGTGATGTGTGGAACTATTGTCAGCTGCCCCGGGCAGGACCCGAGGATCCGCTTCATCGCATCCTTTTCCGCCGGCGTCACCCACAGCAGGTAGGCCGCCTTGACCGAGATCTGGCGGGCGACGTAGTGGCAGCGGAAAGCCTTGTTCGGCGGCAGCCAGGTGGCGGCGTCGGACGCGCTTTTGTCCTGATTGGCCGGGCCGTCAGCGGCGATGAGGTTCAGCGGATCGTTGGCGAGGTGCTCGCGCTGCTCCACGGTCAGTTGTTGGGCGCCCTTTTGCCAGGCGTCGCCGAGCGCCACCACGTGGTCGATCTGCACGGCCTTGCTGCTCTCGGATCCTCGGCGGAAGGCGATTAGGTGGCCGGTGTAGGGTTCCTGGAACGTTCCGGCAACTACCCGGCAGCGGGAGCCTTCGCTGAATTCTGCGTCGGCGAGGTCGCGGCGGAGGATGTCGTTGCGGGTGTCGCAGCCGTTGCGGTCCACATCCAGCCAGGCCTGGCCGAAGGCGGCCCTGTCATAGTTGCCCTGTGCTGCGCGGCCTTTGACGGGGAGGGAATCCAGCACGGCAGCAGCGGTCCCCGGCGGAACCGGGCGGGGCGCGGGCAGGGCCTTCATCCAGCCCGGCGCCAGCACGGGAGCCTCCCGGGGGCCGGTTGACCGCGGCTCCGCGGCGGCGAATTGGCCTGCCGTGAAAAGCCAGACCAGTCCTCCGGCCACGGCAAGGGCAGCGACGGCCAGCAGGGCCCACGCCTGGTGGGAGCGGCGCCGGGCCCGGCGGAAATCCGCCCAGGTCACGGTCATGGCGGTCCTGGGATTATGGCTGGCGGGACTTCATGGCGGACCGGATCTGGTGGCCGGCGTGGACGTTTTTCCTGCACCACAAAAGCCTAAGCCAGAGCTACGACGCCGGAGCCTTTGTCCACAGTGTGGAGGACAGGTGGCAGGCGACCGCACCGATGCTGCCGCGCCGGTGCTACTGCTCCTTGGTCACCCGCCGGAGATCCTCGTCGGCCAGGGCCATCAACGCTTCGAGCTGCTGGAGCCGTGCGTCGTCAACCTCGCCTACTGCGCGCTTGGCGCGTGCATCGTCGAGCAGCCGCTTGGCTTCCTTGACGTTCCGCCGCGCGATGTCCAGCGCGTGTTCCAGAGTGGTTTCGTGCTCCACAGCCGAGTTCTGTTCCATTGCACCATTGTGCTGCCCTTTCCCGGCCGATTCCAGTGGATCGGCCGGGAACGATCGAATACGTCCCCGGCCTGGAGACGTATGGTCACGCTTGCGCTGTCAGACCTCGACGGGCAGACCGGCGGCCTCGAGGATCGAGGCGGCGTCCTTGGCGGGGAAGGACGGCGGGTTCACGCCGGCCATTTCCTCCATGACGCGGACCACCTGGCAGCTGTAGCCGAACTCGTTGTCGTACCAGACGTACAGGACGAGGTTCTTGTCGTTGGAGATCGTGGCCAGGCCGTCGACGATGCCTGCGCGCCGTGAGCCGACGAAGTCGGTGGAGACCACCTCGGGCGAATCGATGTAGTCGACCTGCTTGCGCAGTTCCGAGTGCAGCGACATCTCCCGCAGGTAGTCGTTGACCTCGTCCTTCGTGGTGCCGTTTTCCAGGCTCAGGTTCAGGATGGCCAGGGAGACGTCCGGGGTGGGGACGCGGATGGAGCTGCCCGTCAGTTTGCCGAGGAGCTCAGGCAGTGCCTTCGCCACGGCTTTGGCGGCGCCCGTCTCGGTGATGACCATGTTCAGCGCCGCCGAGCGTCCGCGGCGGTCGCCCTTGTGGAAGTTGTCGATCAGGTTCTGGTCATTGGTGAAGGAGTGGACCGTCTCCACGTGGCCGTGCACCACCCCGTAGCGGTCGTTGATTGCCTTCAGGACCGGGGTGATGGCGTTGGTGGTGCAGGAAGCAGCGGACACGATCTGGTCCGAGTCGGTGATCGTGCCGTGGTTGATGCCGTGCACGATGTTCTTCAGCTCCCCCTTGCCCGGGGCGGTGAGCAGGACCCGGGAGGCGCCCTTGCTCTGCAGGTGCTGGGCGAGACCCTCGGCGTCGCGCCAGCGTCCCGTGTTGTCGACGATGAGGGCATCGTGGATGCCGTAGGCGGTGTAGTCGACCGTGGCGGGGTTGTCCGAGTAGACGACCTGGATCTGGACGCCGTTGGCGGTGATCGTGTCGTTCTCGTGGTCCACCTTGATGGTGCCCTCGAAGGAGCCGTGGACGGAGTCGCGGCGCAGCAGGCTGGCACGCTTGGTGAGGTCGTTGTCCGAACCGCGGCGCACCACGATGGCGCGCAGGCGCAGGCCGTGGCCGCCGCCGGCCTTTTCGATCAGGAGGCGGGCCAGGAGCCGGCCGATGCGGCCGAAACCGTAGAGGACGACGTCGGTGCTGGTGCGGTTGTCGCCGCCACGCTTGCCGACCACCTCGGCGAGTTCATCGCGGAGGAATTCATCGAGGCTGGCGCCGTTGCCCTCGACGCGGTACTTCTCGGTGAGGCGGGCGATGTCGATGGCTGCCGCGCCGAGGTCCAGCTTGGTCAGGGCGTCCAGCAGCGGGGCGGTCTCTTCGAGCCGGAGCTCTTCCTTGCTCATCCGGCGGGCGAAACGGTGCGCCTTCAGGATGCTCATGGTGGACTTGTTGATCAGGCTGCGCCCGTGGATGGACGTCACCACGTTGTTATCGCGGTACAGCCGGCCGATCACCGGGATCATGGCCTCAGCGAGCGCCTCACGGCCCATCCACGTATCAAGACAAGAATCTGATGTCTGGCTCACAGAACTACCTTCCTAAAATCCACCACATACGTCCGCGTATATGGAAGTCGGCCGCCGGAGCGTGTCCGGAACCTGGGCGCCGGCGGGGATTCGGTCCACCCCGGGCGCCTGCATGGAATGCAAAGAAAAAGCCACCGGCTGCGAACGCAGACCCGGCGGCAGAACTTCTACGTTCACCATCCATTCTAGGGGCGGCACGACGGCGGCCGGTGCCGCGTTACGCGTGAATTGACTCACACGGACCGAGGGGCACCTGAATCATCCGGGCCAACGCGCCGTAGGGTGGAGCAATGTCCACCCTGTTCGTCCCGGCCCTTGCCGGCGTTGCACTTGCCCTCCTGGTGCTCCGTCTGACCGTTCCCGGTCTCCCCCTAACGAGGTTCGCACGCAGGCTGGCGCCACTGGACCTGGCGGCGACGGTGGCCGGTACGCTGGGACTGATTCTGCACTGCACCTCGATGTTCTTTCCCCAGGCTGTGGCCGCGATAGCGGGCACGGAGGGCGTTATCGACCAGATCAACTCCATGGGAACGGCCAGCAAGATCTGGTACGCGGTACCTGCCCTGCTGCTTCTCGCGGGACTGCGTCGGCAGCACCGGGCGGCTCTGGCGCTCTTGGCCGCTTCGCTGCTGGCGGTTGGCATCACCATGTATAACGGCAGCGCACTGTCCGTCCACGTGGTCACCATCTTCGCCGCGGGCGTGATGCTTGCCGCAACCGTCTTCCTCCTGGCCACCCCGCCCTGGCAGAAGGAGCACGCCGCAGCACGCCGCTAAAGCGGCTGGCGGCAACTCAGTTGTCGGCGGCAAAGTACGACGCCGCGGGCGGAGCGGTGAAGGTCCGGCGCCGGCCACGGAAAGCTGCCACAGAAGGTACCGCGGGCCCGCCAGGGGCGGGACCGCGGCACTTCCCGCCGGTGCAGACCATGCATCCGGCAGGTTTCCTGGCGGGTGTTACTTGGTGTTGACGGTGATTTTGGCGATGCCGACGAGCATGTCGGCCTTCACGGCGTCGGTCTTGA
>NZ_JBVAYU010000012.1:0-107844 GCF_055412745.1 Pseudarthrobacter woesei | reverse complement strand
CGACTGGCAAAGGCAGGGCACGATGGGCGACGAGGTGGAAGCCGGCCCTGAACGCGTTCGCCATCACCTTCGAAGGAAGAATCAATTAAATGCCAGCCACGGATCCACCGTTAAACGGACACTCCCGGGCGGCGTTCTCAGACTGGGTCTTGAAGTCGGCCTCCGGCCCCGTGAGGAAGGGCATATGTCGCTGGTGCCGCGCAGGAGGCGGGTGGGCCCGGCATTATGACCATGAACTCTTCATTGTCATGTCTCATGACCTCGTGGACACTTCCTGTCTCATGACCTCGTGGACAGTTGATGTCTCATGGCTTCGTGGACAGTTCGTGCGGGGTTGTTGTCCTGGTGTCGGTTCTGCGTGGATAGCTGATTCGTTTTCGGCGGGCTCCGGCGGGGTCGGCGGCGATGCCGGAGGGCTTGCCGTGGCCGACGTAGGGTGTTCCTCCAGGCGGCCTGGGGTGGCTGATGATCTCGGTGCCTTGCGGCCCGAAGAACATGATGGTGGCGTCGTCGTAGATGACGTGGACGGTTGCTCCGGTGTGTTCTTTACCCATCTGGAAATGGGTTCCCAGGATCGTGGCGCAGCCGTCCTTGCGGACGATTCGTTGCATGCTGCGGCGGTCTGATCCTGGAGCCGCGTCTGGTTCAGGCGGCGTGGGCGCTGGGGTTTTGGGGGTGGCGCTCCAGGCCTCATGCGGGGTCGTGCCGGGTGCCAGACCCTGGTGTTCGCGTTCAGTGTTGTAGTAGTGATCGAACGTGTCGATCTGGGTCTGCAGGGCAGCCATCGAAGGGGCCGGCGGCTGCCCGTGCAGGTATCGGTGCAGGGTCTGGTGGAAGCGTTCGTTCTTGCCCTGGGTGGTGGGCTTGTAGGGCTTGCCGGTGATCGGCTGCACGCCCTTGGCCTTGAGGAATTCGACCAGGGCACCGGTGCGGCCACGCCGGGTCGGGTTCAGGGCAGCCCCGTTGTCGGAGAGGAATTTCTGCGGCACCCCATGGCGTTCGATGGCCAGGGCCACGACGGCGATCGCGGCGGCGCTGGTTTCCCCGCTGGCTACGAGGGAGGCCAGCGCGAGGCGGGAATGGTCATCGATGAGCTGGAAGACCGCCACCTTCGTCCGGTCGGCAAGCATCCACTCCGTCGAGTCGATTTGCCAGCACGCGTTCGGCTGCGGATAGACGAAGCGCTTGTAGGCGCTGCGCGGCTTCTTCCGTGGTTCCGGCACCACCACTCCGGCCCGGGAGAAGATCCTGGCCACGGTCGCCCGCGACGGCGGCGTGAAGCCCAGCCGGGTCAGCTTTGCCACCACCGACAGCGGACCGTGGTCGTGGCCGGCTTCCTTGAGTTCGGCCCTGGTGTCCAGCACAAGATCCACCATGACCTGGGTCGTCGCGGTGGGCATGGCCGACGGAACAGGAGGCCTCTTCTCCAGCGCTTTGACCGGCCCCACCCGCGCGGCCGCCGCACGGACCTGATAGAACCAGGCCCGCGAGACATCGTGTTTCCGGCAGAACGCGCTCACGGCACCGCGAGGGGCGTCCTCGGGCCATGTGGCCACAGCATGACGGACCTTGATATCCGGTTGGGGTTTGCTCATACGCAGCAGCAAACCCCACCCGAGTGTCAACGAGGTCCTGAGACAGAGTGTCTACGAGGTCATGAGACAGAAATGTCCATTAAGTCATGAGACTCCACACCATGAACTCTTCATCCGACCGGGTCCGACGACCGGGCGGCTGGCTGCCGAGCAACACGACGACCTCGAGGACTGGCTTGCCGGTCACCGGGAACGGGTGGAGGCCCGCGGTGAAGCTCTTCCTTTGCATCCGGTGATCGTGGAGTTCCAGGAACGGATTGCCGGCGATCCGGTCCGGCCAGCTTTCCCCGCCCCGTCGCAAACAAAGCTGACGCGGCCCGGGAACGCTTGGGGTTGACTAGTTCTTCCTGAGGTCGTTGAGGTGCTGTTGGAGACTGCGCCGCAGGGCCGCGTCGTCACCGGTACCGGGTTCTGCCATGGCGTCCAGCAGTTTTTCGGCCGTGGCCAGGACGGTGCGGCCGCGGGCGGTGAGCGTGATGATCGTGCTTCGGGCGTCGCTGCCGCGTTCTTTGCTCACGAGGACCAGGCTTTCAAGCCTGCATAGAACCTTGCCGAGGCTTTGCTTGCTGACCGACATGAGGACCGCCAGGTCGGAGATCGTGGCGGGCTCGAGATCGGCGACGGATTCCAGGGCCTCGAGGGAGCCCTGGGTCAGGTGCAGGTGCGCCAGTCGCCGGTTGATCTTCAGTTCCTCAAGTCTGGCTGTGACGCCGAGAATCCGGTAGGTGGGCCACGGAAGCGGCTCCCCTCCGTCGGCGTGGGCCATACGTGGGCTCCTTTGCATCGCTATTCACGCGGGGCGCCCTGCAACGCCGGGCTGCAGGTGCGGCGGAGCCGCCCCACGGATCAGTCCGAGGGGCGGCTCCGGATTACCACTGATTCCTCAGGCCTGCTGGACGTGGTCCTTGGCGTCCGCGGCGCTGACTTTGACGTCGGAGACGGCGCCCTGGCCTTCCTCCTGGACGTGTTCGGCAGCGTCGGCCGCGGTGGTCTTGACGTTTTCCATCGCTTCCCGGGCCGGTTCCTGCAGGCTCTGGGCGACGTCCTTGGCGGCGTCCGCCAACTGGGTCGTGACCGGTTCCGCCGCGGTCTTGAGCGCCTGTGCCGCCTCCCGTTCCTTGGCGCTGGCCGGTATGAGGGAGGAGACGAGCAGGCCGGCGCCGAAGGCGATCAGTCCCGCCGCAAGCGGGCTGCCCTGGGCTTTCACTGCGACCTTGTGGGATGCATCGCCGATTGCGGAGCCGGCGTCCCCAAGGGTGGATCCGGCGGCGGATCCGGCGTCACCGACCGCGGAGCCCACGCTGTCCACGGCATCCTCGGCTGTTCCCATGATTTTGTCCTTCACGCCGAAGACGGCGTCTTTGACCTTGTCGGTCTGGCGGTGGACGATGTTGGACGGGGTCACTTTGTCCGCGACCGCGTCCACGTTGGTGCCGAGGCGGGCACGGGTTGCTTCGATGTCGGCGCGGATGGCGTCAGGGTTTTCACTCATCGGTGGTCCTCGTTCGGTTTCAGGGTGGGTGGGATTTCCTGGAGGGTTGCTGCGGTCTGGGGCATGCCCTTGATCGTTTTGAGTTCCTTGCGGCCCCTGCTGGCCAGGATGGCCGCAACGATGCCCCAGAGGACGGCGACGATGACCGCGGACCAGCCGAAGCCGGTCCACTCCTCGCCGATGCCGTACCAAAGGGCGAGGGAGAGGAAGAGGAGCACGAAGTGCCCGGCGACTCCGGCTCCGGCGAGCAGGCCGCCGCCCTTGCCCGCGCGCGTAGCTGACTGCTTCGCCTCGATCTTCGCGAGTTCCACTTCCTGACGCATCAGCGTGGACATGTCGCGGGTGACATCTCCGAGCAGATCGCCTAACGAAGTAGCGTCAGCCTTGGCGTGGGCGGGGGTGGGGGGCGGCTCCGGTATCTGGCTGCTCACGGCCGGCGTCCTTCACCCTGGACAAAGGGATCGTTAGAATCACGCAGCGGAACCCCGGCCGGACCGTCAAACCCGGGTCGCGCGGTCTCGCCGTATACGGTTTCAGGGTAGACCGGAGCGGCAGAGGGGGTCCCCCCGTAAACGGGCGCGCCCGCCCCGTAGGCGATGCTGCTGCCCGGAACCGGGGACTGGACGGGCTGCGGGGGAAGGGCCGTGCCCGTTGTCGGAGCCGCAGTCGGGGCTCCGGCCTGAAGGCTTTTACCCAGACGTCCGGCGAGAATCCCGGTCCCGGCGGCAAGGAGGAGGAAGGCCCCGGGCCGCTGCCGCGCGAAGGACTTCACTTCATCCAGTACGGAACCCGGATCACGGTTCTCCAGCCATGACGCAACAGAGGCCGAGCGGTCCGCGGCCTGACGGACGATGTCCGCGGCGACCCCCTGCTCGTCCGGTGCCCCGGCCATGGTCTGCAGCTCTTCGGAGATCTTGCGGATCCCTTCGGCGGCCTTCTGTTGCTGGGTTCCGGCCTGGGCCGTGAGGTCGGACTTGGCCTGGTGCAAAAGATCCCTGGCGTTGGTCTTCACCTCTGAGGCAACGTTGGCGACCTCGTCCTTCGCCGTTTCCGCCACCTCCTGCACGGCGTCCCCCGCGTGCTTAGCCACACCCGCGGTCTCCTCCTTGGCCACACTGGTCTTGGACTCGGCCGCAGGAGCACCCGAGGATACTCCGGGTTCGTAGCCTGCCGGAGGGACCTGCGGGGTCACGTTCTGCCATTGATTCTCGGTCATCATCGCTCTCTTTCGTTGAAGGGATAACCGCTGTGAGGATTCAGCACTCCAACAATAGTAAGCATGATTACCATTTTTAGTAAGTACCCTTGGTAATTTCTTGTCGACGCTTTCACAGCAGTGTGGAGCGCGCGCCGGCGAGGGATCTGCGTGCTTTCGCGCCGAGGGGGCTCTCCAGCGGGCCTGCTGCGGCCCCGGGCGCCACGACTTTTACGATTGGCGGCGGCCCCGGTGTCAGCCGGAGGCACCAGCAGAGGGTGGTACCGGGATCGCCCGGTCCCTGGACCAGGGCGGGAGGACCTGACTTGGCGGCCCGGTTCATAAGACACCAGCGCTGGAACTCGTTCCACAACTAAGGCAGCCTGGAACGCTTGCATCGACGGTGAATACCTCTTCGTCGTCTGAGGGACTTTTCCCGCAAGCGGGTCCGGTCCGGTCCGGGCCAACAGGGTAGCCTCAGGTGTTTCGATTTTTGGTGTGTCCCGGAAAGTACGGTCCCTACCCCAGTATCGGCAGAGCGGCAGGGGCGCTTTCAACCTTGACCAGTGTGTTCGCGTCCACGGACTTCACTTCCCCGTCGATCTGGTAGGGAAGCGGCTTGAGTGTGGTGAATTCGTAAGTGCTCACACTGGGCTGGTCACCCAGTCCCTGTGTGGTGGCGCGCAGGGCCGTCAGCAGTACCCGCCACTTGGCCATGTGCGGAAAGAGGACCACCTCGAATTTTCCGTCTGAGGGGTGACTGTCTGCGTCGCTGAGTGTGGCGTACTTCGCCATCTCGGGAATGTTGGCGAAGACGAGGCTGTCGAGCTTCCGGCGTTTTCCGTCTGTCTGGCGTATTTCGAACGGTTTGAACTTCGCGAATGACCGGATCACGGAGACCATTTCCTTGATGGCGCCCTTGCTGCCCTCTTCAATATCGATCGCCATCACCGGTGTCAGACCGAATCCGATGTAGGAGTGCGCGTAAACCGCCGGCGCGTCCTCTCCCGGTCCCGTGTGGATCCGCAACAGGTCGATGTGCCGCACGTTGCCCTCGGCGATGGCTTCTTCCAACGGCTTGGTGCCGGTGGTCCGCCGGTGATCATTGGCGTTCCCTGCCGCCATGACAGCACACACCGCATCCGGGTTCCCGCCCTGCACAACACCGTTGACGACTTCGTTATAGCCCCCGTCGCCGCTGACGGACACGACAAGAACGTGGCCGCCGGCGCTGGCGGCCTCGCGGGCCAACTCAACGGCGTGCCCGGCATGACTGGTCGGTTGAAGCCTGAGATCCACCGTGTAGGTCAGGAGCTCGGTCAGCCGGTCCCGGAGTTTCTCCGCGAGCTGGGGCGCATCCCCGGTGCTGTTGGGATTGAAGATAATGACTATTGATTCGAACATCCGTGCAGAATCCATGGTGTGCTCCTGGTTCATAACTGGCGGCTGCCTGAAGGGCGCCGGATTCGGGGAGACGCGCGGATGAAATCCTGGCTGATTTCACCAGATGTTGCCGTAGCGGCCCTCGACCGTGCCTCGGCGGGGGCAGAGCGCTCATGCCAGTCGCGTGCCGGCCTGACTCCCCCAACGGTGCAGCTGTTCAGCTGTTCAGCTGTTGCCGGCGTAAACGAGGCTGTCGGGATCCGCTTGGCTCGCTGGAGCATCCGCGAGCCCCTGCGGGGACAGGTCAAGGTCGTTCAAGCTCGGTCGTTCCCCTGCTGCTGCCGGGCGTGCGGCCTGGTGTGCATTGTCGCTGTTGGTCACGATGTCTCCGTGTTCTTGGTTCACTGCAGAACCGAATAGGAGCCAGCCCGTCATGAGTGGGGTATCTCCATCTGAAATCCGCACCGGCACCGCAGAACCCGGGTCCGGAGATAGACACTCAGGAACTCCGTCGGCCCGGCCTGAGTGGAAACCGGCCAGTGCACGCCCCGAAGCTCGGGGTCTGCAGGCGACATAGGCTCCTGGCAGTGGACGTAAGCGGCGCCCCGGTGCACGACGTCGCCGTTGTCCTCGTTCCGCTCCGGGAGTGCCGCGATGAAGGCTGCGGTGGTCGCCAGGACACGTGAACCGCGGCACTGCGTGCAGGTGATGGCGGCGGCCAGTGTCTGCTGCTGCGCGTTCAGGGTGGTGACGGAGTCAACAAGGAGGTGCCCGTCAGTGTCGCATTTCGGACACCAGAGGCGCCGGCCGCGGGGCTGGTGGGAATCCCGCGGCAGATATGTGGGGGAGGTCGTCGACATCCGGATCAGACCAGACCCGCGTAGCTGGCGAGCATGTAGTCCGCTGCGGCCGGGCCCTTCATGCGGAGGCCGGTGCGCTTGGGATGGATCCGTTTGATCTTCATGGCCGCCCAGAAGGCTTCCTCTGACCGGGGCGCCGCCTGGGCCAGGAAACATCGTCGGCTGTAGAGACCATAGAGGCGGTTGCGCCAGAGGGCGCGCTCGGCTTCAGGGTCGCGGGTGGTGGCTTCCTGCCGGAACTGGTCGTACTGCGAAGCTGCCATGGGTGGCTCGTTTCCGCTCGGTGCGTTTCATGCCGCCGTTCGGCTACAGCAGCTAAAGCTTCAAGGCCGTGCACAGGGCGCAGAAGCAGGCTCCCGGACGGATGCAGACTGCAGGTCCGGGGATAAAACTTTTCGGGTCGATGGATCCTGGTGCGGCCGCCCTTCCGGGGGCGGCACCAGGATCCATCGTTGTTCGGCAGCACCCGCAGCCGAACGCTGCGCAGGTGTTATACGTGGTTGTGGCTGTGGTCGCGGTTGCCGGCCTTGGCCAGGCCTCGGGCCACCATGAGACCGACGGTCAGCCAGGTAATGAGCTGCATCGCGTCATGGGCGTTGAAGACATCCACACCGTTCTCGCTGCGGTCGTCCCCAACAACGGCAGCGGTGATGATGGTGGCGAGGACGGCGGCGACGTACACGGCGAGCTCAAGGGTCCTCGCGGAGATCTTCATGTCGTTCGCGTTCCGGGTCGTGTCGGTTCGGGCGTTCTGGGGGTTGTTCGCAGTCATGGTGTGTCCTGGGGTGAGAGGAGGGGTGATGTGAGGCCGGAATGGCCGAGCAATCAGGGTTCCGCTTCGGAAACGGTGATAAACACCTTCCTACAACGTAGACTCTACCTGTAGACTACATAATAAGCAAGCTTGCTTACTTTCCTCTGAAGAGGGCTTGACCACAGCCACAAGAACGGAAACCCATGTCACCCGAAGAGAATCCGGTGCCCATAACGGGCGGCGGCCGGAAGAAACGGCTCAGTCGGGAGATTGTCCTGTCCGCCGCCCTGGCGCTCGTTGACGCGGAGGGACTCGATGCCCTCACCATGCGCCGGCTCGGGCAGGAACTCGGGCGGGATCCCATGGGCCTTTACCGCTACGCCGCAAACCGTGCAGCCCTGCTGGACGGGGTCTCGGAGCTGGTCCTGAACGAACTGGCCATCTTCCCGGATGACCCGGACTGGCAGGCACAGCTCCGGCGCATCGCCCACGACCTGCGCGAGATCGCGCTCCGGCACCCCAACGTCGTTCCCCTCCTCGTGACCCGCCCCCTGTCCACGCCCCTGGGCCTCCGGCCGCTTGGAACGCTGCGGCCCCTGGAACAAATCCTGTCGCTGCTGATCGACGCCGGATTCGCCCCCGCAGACGCCCTCCATGTCTACCGCGCCTACTACGGGTACCTCTACGGCCACATCCTCAACGAACTGCAGGAGCTGATCGTGGACCCGGACGAAAACGAAGCCCTCCTCCGCCTCGGCCTGCACCGACTGCCGCCAAAAGACTTCCCAAGGCTCCGCGCCCTCGCCCCGGTCCTCGCCGACTACGACGGCGAAGCCGAACTCGACCAGGGAATCAACATCCTCCTCTCAGGCCTCCCCGCGCGCCTCTCCCCCGGGCCTGACCAGCCAACTCTCTGAAAGGCACCAACCATGTTTCTACTCTTCGGCCTTAAAACGCTCCTTCGCGACCTGCCTGGACGGATGGCGACGTGCCAGTACTGCGGCCAATTCGTCCACCATCAGCTGCAGGAACGCGCCACTAAACTCACCCTGTTCTTCATTCCCGTCTTCACAACGTCCAAAACCTTCAACATCGCCTGCACCAACTGTGGTCAGAGCTCCACGATGAAGTCCAGGCAGAAGAACGCCCTCCTCAGCTAGCAGTGCCGCCCATCGCTGTCGACGATCCGGAACCCCGCAAGCTGGCTCCACCGCTTTGAGACGATGGAGCCAGCCTTGGCGGGATCGGCATGACGCGCACGCCGGTTGGCCTGCCCCCAACTTTGGTTGCCCGGGCCATTCCCCTGGCCAGAGTAAGCCGGGCACACCCGTCAGGCAATAGCTCTCATATGACTCGAAATTTCATCGCCCCTATGGTCTCTGGGTCCCGCCGCATCCCCCATTTGCGACAGTACGACACAACCGGAATGCCCCGCGCGGGCCTCCCCGGAGGGTCGCGCGGGGGCATTTGCATATGACAGTCTGGGTCAGGACCGTTGTGACGGCTTGAACCACGACCCCGGAGTTCCGAGAGGAAAGCTACTCCTCTGACAGGCGTCGCTCCTGACGGCGTACGACCTTAGCGAGCACCAGAGCCTAACGCGGGACAGGAAAGCGGCCATGACAGGACACCAGGGAACTACAACATAATCCGGCGTGGCCGACTCTCATCCCCACATCGACGCTTCGGAATAGTCACACTCCAGACCCGGCAAAAAACAATTCCAGTCAGCACCGAATCATCGCCGCTTGATACAGAGGAGTGCCGTTAATGGGATAGTCCCTTTCAGCGGGTGGCAGTAACACGGTCCCGGGTGAGCAGGAATCCGAGGGCGATCATGCCCACCCCAAGGAAGAGGTGGAGCCAATTATCGGCTGTGTTGAGGGGGACGAAGTTGGCGGCCGAGTCGGAATTGCCGGTGATCAGGCCATAGATCCACAGGACCAGGTAGATGGCGCCGCCAATGATGAGGTAATTACGCGCGCCACCGGCGCTGCGTGCCGCGGCGAGTCCGGCAGCACCGAAGAGCAGGTGGACGATGTTGTGCAGGATTGATACCTGGAAAACCCCAAGTAGCATGGCCGTGGAACCGTGACCGGCCACGGCCATGGTGTCGTACTGGCTGGTGACGCCGGGAACGAACCCGAGGACACCGACAAGCAGGAACACCGCTCCAACGACGGTGGCAGCTTTTTGGACAGTTGTTCGCGACCCGGCGTAACCCGCGACCCGCGGAGATGAAGCGGTCATGGCATCCTCAGATTCTTGTATCGGTTCCGAGGCTAAATCTGGAGCTTCAGCCCCGCTAATGATCCGATAGTAGCCATGCAGACTTGCTTTGTCAGCATGGCCACAACTCTTTATCCGCGTCGCCTGAGGATGCTTACGCCCGCCCTGACAAGCACCCGGCAACCCTGTCCTCCGGTGGGATTCTCCTGGCCCCACCCCGGACCGCTGGCCGGTCCTCCGGTTCGGGACCTTGGCAAGGCAGGGCGGGCACGGAGCGAGGAAGGACGCCGCTGCCGTCATTCGTGAGGTTCGTTATTGGTTTTCGGGTGGATCGAGCCGCTCCGCGCAGGTAGCCAGAAGGACGACTTCCAGGCCCCGGATCTGTCCCAGGCCCCGTCCAGCATCCGCTATATCTTTCCCGGATCGATGCCCCGATAGACGCCGGAGAGCACGGTGAGGGTTTTCCAAAGCCCGGCCGAAGCCCCTCTCCCCGCAGGGAACAAACACTGGCCCGGCGACAGGATAATAAGTACCCTTGCCATTGGGGGCCTTTGACGGCCTCAACGGCGGGCATATCCGTCCGCCCAAGCCCCGGTCATTCAGCGCACCACCGGTGACGCCGAGACCCCGGAATACGAGGAGATCATCATGGCAGGGAATCTGTTAGCCCGTTCGGTCCACGATTTGTCCGCCGCTGCGTGGTTCGGCGGTTCCCTGATGGGAGCCATCGGCCTCAATGGCGCCACGGCGGAGGCGAAAGATCCGGCGGAACGAACCCGCCTCTCCAGCCTGGGGTGGGCTAAGTGGGCACCCGTGCAGGCCGGTGCGTTCGCAGCCCACGCCCTGGCCGGCCTGGCAGTCATTGGCGGGAACAAGGAACGCGTGGCCGGCCAGGCCGGTGTTACCGGGCTTACCGTCCTCAAGACCGCCGTGACCGTCCTTGGGGCTGCGACCACCCTGTACGCCGGAATCCTGGGAAATAAAGTCGGCGAGCTCTCCGACGCCGGCGCCGAAGGAGCCACGGAACCACACCCCGGGGCACCCGAGGAGCTCAAGACAGCCCAGAACCAATTGCGGGTCCTGCAGTGGAGCATCCCTGCGTTCGCCGGCACCGTCATCGTGCTCGGAGCCCGGCACGGCGAGATGCAACGCCCCGGAAATGTCTACCAAGGCCTCCTCAAAAAACACACCTAAGAAGAACTGCCGTCCGGGATCTTGGCGGCGGCCGTCCACGGACAGACAGCAACGGCCACGCCGGAAGGGCGCCTCCACCCGTCCTGTGAGGCTCAACGGGCTTCTTGTCTTGCGCCTCCAAACCATCCCTGCGCCGGAGAGCCCGGCGGCGACATGTCAGGCGAAATCAAGCCTAAGTGGACAGCGGGCTTACGCCCGGGAGGGAGCGGGATGAAAACTACCCTGAGCGGTGCAGCCGGTGTGGCGTTCGCAGCACTGTTCAAGGTCCTGAAGACCCTGCGGCCCGACCGGCCTATCCACCCCGCGGGCGTGGCCCTCACCGGAACGATCGAACGATCCCCCGGGACTACCGGCAGCGGGATCCGGTGGATCGATTCCCCCGGCAGCGAAGCCGTTACAGCAAGGCTGTCCCGCTCCATCGGCACGCCCCCCGAATGGCCGGACATCCTCGGCCTCGCCATACGCATCACGACCGAAACCGGCCATGCCGATCTCCTCTTGGCCTCCACCGGAATGTCACGGGCGGGCCGCTGGTTCCTCACCCCGCACCAAACCGCCAGCACCAGCGCCTTCACATCTCTGATGCCCTACAAAGGAACAAACGGACCAGTCCTGCTTGCAGCACGCCCCGCCTCGACCACGCCGCGGCTTTCCTCCTCACCCCAGGCCTTCAGGAACGCCCTGGGCACCGGCACCTGGACCCTCAGGCTTTACCACGCAACACCCGCCGGGCCCTGGACCCCGTTCGGGACCCTCACCCTGGCCATCGACCCCGATACAGCCGACACCCGGACCCGATACGACCCCACCACCCACCCACTGCCCGACGCCGGAACCTACAACTGGGCCAAAAACCTCCGGGCACCCGCCTACACCACCGCCCGGACACCCCCACCACGTCCGCGGCACAACCGCATGGGACATTCCTAGAGCCCGCCCAATCATCCCGCTCCACACCGCGCCAGCCGCGAAGGTCCCTACACGGCTCGCCTCCGAGACCGCGAATTGACTTGAAGCCCAATCCAAATAGGCTGGAGCGGTCCGTCCCCCTCAAAAGGACGGACCCCGCCCGGTCCAGGCGTGCCGCTCAAGCGCCACACCTCAACCGGCGCGGCGCGAGAAAGGTCCCCTGCTGCAGCAGCGCGGCACGGGGCTTTTTCGCCAGCTACCGCGAAGGATCCTGCGTAGCCGTAGCTCAGGACCCGTCACCTGCTCTTCAGCTTTCCTTGAGCCGCCGGCCCCCGGGAAGGTTCTCACCCCAGGACGGGTACATCGCACCGTCATTGTGTTCGACTTCGCGGCGGGCCGTCTCGGCTTCGATGGCTTTCGCCACGAAGTGACTCCAGGTGTTATCCCCTTCGGCGTAGCTGGTCGCCCGGTACGCGGCCCGCGCCCGGTTCCGCAGCGTGGCGGGGATACTCACCGTCATATTCGCTTTTTCGGTTTCCTTGGGTTCATCCTTCCTTGGTGTCACCGGTCGGTGTCCGGGCAGCATCCGTGCCAGCGGAGCCTCTGCGGCCGATACTGCTGTGCGTCGTGGCGGCAAACCCAGTGCGGGTCGACTGGGTGTCGGTTCGGCGCTCACGCGCTGACCTCCTGGGATTCAGCGACGGCGATACGCCGGGTCACTTCCGTGGCGACTGCGTGCAGGTCTTCGGCCACACTGGAAGCCGACTTTGGTCCGGCATTGCCGGCCTTCGCTTCACCACGCAGGACCTCCCACCATTTCGGCCCCTTACTGAGCTCCCGCTCGAGCTCGTGCGCCAGCAATCCACGCTCACGGCACGCCTGAGTCTGGCCTCTGCCTGGCGGATGCTCATCGGGAACAGCACTTCGTCTGTGCCAAAATCGGCGGTTAGATGGTCACGGGTGACCTTGTGAACCTGCTTGGAATTCGTCCCGGTGCCGACGAGAACGACGCCCAGCAGGTCCAGAGAGGGATTGAGGCCGACGACGCTGTCCATGCGGTGCCGCGACAGCGGCGACACCCTTACGGCTGGACATGTCCGTCTTCAGCGGTACCAGTGCGTAGCGGGCAGCTGCAACCGCCGCAGCCTGCAGGGGCTCATTTCCGGGCGGGCAGTCCAGCAGAACCAGATCGTACTCCCCCGCGACGCTGGCAAGCAGTTTGGCCAAGGCCAGCTGCGCAGCGTCGCGATCCTTCTGGGCTTTGGCTCCAAGGAATGCCGCGGCATCGTCGAGATGGGGGCCGCCGGCAATGACATCAAGATTGGCTCGGACGCCGGTCAGGAGGTCGGGTTCTCCCCCGAAGCATAGCGAAGCCGCCAGACTTCTGCCGCCATCACCTTTGTCGGCATAACCGAGGTCCTCGGCGAGGTTTCCCTGAGGGTCGAGATCGACGAGCAGCACACGCGATCCACCCTCGGCGAGGAGTCCACCTACGTTGGCCACCAGGCTTTCCAGGTCTCCCTGCGGTTGCGGCGGAACTGCTGGCGGGGTTGCAGGGGCGGCCGTGATGACGCTGCGGGTCCGCGTTTTTCCGGCCGATGCCGGCTCGAGGCGCCGCTGTTCCGGATGCGTGAGTCCTTTAACCACCGAACACGACCGTGAAGTCGTCCGCGTCATACCCGGGCGTCAGCTTCGGCTCCGGCCGCGGTGCGGCAAAGTGCTCCTGTACCTTTTGGAAGACCTCGTCAATCCGCGGCCGCAGATACGGTGCCATTGACGACACCCGCCGGTGGCGGGTCACGGCCATCACCTCGGGCAATGTCAGATTCGGGTCCGTTACCATCCGGTCGATGGTCGTGTGCCGTAGATCATGCAGCGACCAGTCCGTTCCCAGCGCCGTGTTCGCGCGCTGCAGGACCCTGCGCGCCGCGTAATAATTCAACGGCCGCGGCTTCCCATGCAGGGCACGCCAGATCGGCTCGCCCGGTCCAGGGGTGCCGTGCTCATGGAAATATGCCACCAAGTGCTGCAAGGACTCCGGAGAGGCGGGAACCGGTTCCAGGGTCCTGGACCCTTTTGAAATAACCCAGACCCGCTGCATGGCCCAATCCACCTGATCACCCCGGACACCGAGAAGCTCGTTCGCCCGGGCACCCGATGACAGATAAAGGCTCACGAGCGCCCGGTCCCGGCTTGTCCGTAAGGCACCGATCAGCTCATCAACCAGATCATCCGGAATGGACCGCGGCGCCAGCACGGCCGCCTTCTGCCTTAACGGCGCACGACGCATTCCCGGGGTCTCCTCCAGCGGGCTGCGGTGCGCCAGTCTCGCCCGGCGGCCCGGACTCTCCGGCACCGGGTTCGTCACCGGCCCGCGGCCAAAGCGGGCATGGAACGCGTAAAAAGAGGCCAGAACGGCCAGGGCGTGATTGATGGTCGCCGGCGCATACCCCTCACCCAGCGGCCGCTTCCCGGTCCGCGGATTCATCAACAGGGACCCGCTCCCCCGCCGCTGAGGATTCACCGCCGAGCGCATCCAGCCCACCATGACCTCGACCTCCAGACGGCCTGCCTGATCCCACGGGAGCCCGATGAGCTCCAGCACCCGCCACCAGCGCAGCAGGTCATTGCCATACGAACGCACGGTCACCGGGCTCATGTCCGTCAACACGAGATCGCGAAGAAGCACCGAGAAAACCTCGATCTCGCGCCCCGCCTCGTCGACCACGGCGTAGGGCAGCAGGCCTGCCGCGTTCTTCCGGACAGCGCCAATGCCGGGTAACTCGATCTGACCCTCGAGCAGCTTCAGCCGCATTTCGTCCACGATGACCACCTCTCCGGAAAGCCTGGGTTCAGTCTCCCAGAAGTTCAGTCAACAGGACGCTTTCCATCTCGCGGTTATTGGCTATCAGGGTCTTCCGCTCGGCTTTCTGTTCCTCGGTCATCGGGCCTTTCTGGGCCTGGGTGCCGCCGTCGTAGCGTTCGTACTTCGGGGTGAAGCCCCGGTCCTTCCAGCCGGTGATGACGGGGTTGGCTTTGTGCTGGCCCCGGTAGTCGGTGCTGATCAGGTAGGCGTTGGCGTCCTCGTCGGTGGCCGGTTCCCCGTCGGCCCGCTTCGCGGCCGAGACGTACAGGTTCTCTTCGTTGGCGTAGTGCCCGGCGTCCTCGACGATGGTCTTGCCCTGGGCTTTCAGCTCGGCGGTCAGCGCCGCGAGGGCGGCCGCGCGGTCGCGGCGGTCCCGCAACTGTTGGGTGACGTGTGCCAGCATTTCCGGTTCATCGGCGATGACCGATTCCAACTCCTCCACCGCGTCACCGTCAGTGGCAAACTCGGCCAGAATCAGGGCCGCTTCAATCGTGTACCCCTTGCCCAGGGCGGCGGCTCCGGCGGTCGAGGATTTGGCCCTCAGTGCCCCTTCCACGGTGGTCTTGGTGCGCCCGGTCTTCTTCGCGATCACGGCGGCTGACACTCCGATCAGGGACAGCTGGTGGTAGGCGTCGGCCTCGTCCGCTTCGGTCAGTTCGGCGCGCTGGATGTTGTCCACGACCTGGGTCACGATACGTTCGGCTTCCTCGGGGGACTCGATGATCATCACCGGGATGCTGGTGCGTCCGGCTTCAACGGCGGCGCGGGTGCGGCGCTGTCCCATCAGGTCGTGCACCACGCCGTCGTCTTTGCGGTGGGCGATGACGGGTTCCATCACGCCGTGCTCTTTGATGCTGGCAATGAAGTCAGCGGTCAGGGCGGCGTCTTTGCGGACGTTGGTGTCCACGGTCAGGGTGGCCGGGTCGAGCATTTCGAGGGTGGGTGTGGTGTTCATGGTGTTGCTCCTTTTTGCAGAGGATTCCGGTGGGTGGGCGGCTCAGGTGACCGGCCAGCTTCCCCTCTCCCCCCGTTGTTTTTTGGTTGCTGGCAAGCTCGCTTGCTCGGCGGCCGACGGAGCCCTGTCTACCCGCAGGGCAAGGTGCGGGAAATTCCCTCAAGGAAATCAGCGACGCAGGAGCGCCGGAGGGACATTTCCTGGACCGCAGGCCCCGACGAAGGAGGGGCTAGACGGGGTGGAGCGGACGCCTAGAATCCGAAGGACAGCAACCAAAAGACGGTAATACTGGAAAAGGTCTTGAGCCGGCGTGACTCAGCAAAAAACTGACGTGCCTGGCGGCACTGTCTTACCGACGATCTGTCCGCCGGCTCAAGGTCCGTCAAAGGGGTGTGGAGCCAGGCGGACATGACTTCATAGGAGCCTGACACGACCAGTCCCATTACCGTTTTGTCTGCCCACCTGGCTCGCGCCCCACTCACCAGCCATCAATCTAACTGGGGGCAACTTCCATCTTGGCAACCGATCTAATCACCGTCATCGCCGGTATCGATACTCACGCCGACACACACCACGTGGCCGTCATCAACGAGCACGGCAAACCCCTCGCGGACAAGGAATCCCTGGCCGTCGGCTCCGGATACCGGAAGATCGTGGATTTCATCACCAGCCACGGCACAGTCACCGCCGTAGGGGTCGAAGGAACAGGATCCTACGGGGCTGAAATCGCCAGGACCCTGCGCGGTGAAGGTCTTTGTGTGCTGGAAGTGAACCGTCCAAACCGGGCCGTGCGCCGGCTGAAGGGCAAATCCGACCCGCTGGACGCCTACCAAGCCGCCCAATCAGTCCTCGACGGCCGGACCAAATCCATCCCGAAAGCCAAGGACGGTCCCGTTGAATGCCTGCGAATCCTGCGCGCCGGCCGCACCTCTGCCGTCAAGGCCCGCACCGCAGCCATCAATCAGATCAAGGGCCTGCTCGTATTTGCCCCGGATAAACTCCGGGCGAAATACCGCGGGCTTGGAACCTCTGCGATGCTCACAGCCCTGCAGCGTGCCAGACCTTCGGGTCACATGGCTGATCCCGAGTACGTGTGCCTGCTGACTTTGAAGTCTCTGGCCACCCGCTGCCAGTCGCTCGCGGCAGAGATAGCCGCCGCGGACGCGGCGCTCCAGGAAATCCTCGATACCTACGCGCCGATGCTCTGCGACCTGCCAGGTGTCGGAACGGAAGTAGCAAGCCAACTCCTGGTCACCGTCGGAGACAACCCCGACCGCATAGGAAATGAGGCCCAGTTCGCCGCCCTGGTCGGGGTCGCGCCGATACCAGCATCCTCGGGCAAAACCACCCGTCACCGGCTCAGCAGAGGAGGTGACCGCAACGCTAACCATGCCTTGTATCAGGTCGTCCTGGTCCGTATGGCGTCGTGTCAACGGACCAAGGACTACGTGGCCAAACGCACTGCGGAGGGCAAGAGCAAACGGGAAATCATGCGCTGCCTCAAACGCTACGCTGCCCGGGAAATCTACCGCCAGATCACCAACCCCCAAGCAGCCCCAGACAACACCGACCTGCGACAAAAGCGCACCACACTCGGTCTCACCATCACGGTCGCAGCCAGCGAACTTGCCCAGTGGCCCTCCAAGATTTCCCTCCTGGAACGGGGCCTGCTCCGCAACGACACCCTCGCCGCGGACTACCGTCAATGGCTGACCGAGCAGACAGCTGCAAGGATGCGCCAACAAGACTGCTAAGGCCGGCCTGCTCCAAGATCCATCTCAGTCTTTCCCCTCCCCGGGGTCGGCCCGGCCGATGCCTGACGTTGGCGCCCGCCGCGCAGCTCGGCGGCGGTGTGCTGGTGGGTTGGGGCGTGGCCGTTTCCCTTCAGGTTGGGCTGCCCTTCCCCGGTGTTGATCAGATTGCGCAGGCTGCCGCCCAGGTAGCCGCCCCACGCGTTGGAGCACACCTCGTAGCACTCATACTGCGGAACCAGGCCGACGTGGGTGAAGTGGACCTCGGTCCCGCCCTCCATTTCAGAGATCTCGAAGACGACCCGGGTGTCCTTCCACTCGGCCTGGTCTTCGACGAAGTTGAAGTAATTGTCCAGGACGAGCCATGCAACTCTCCGGCCGGGCACGAGTTCCGTGACCCGGATGCAGCAGCGGTGCACGTCCTGGTAGTGGTAAGTGAATTCACCACCGACCTGGTCGGTGACGCCCTCGACCTCTTGCGACCACCAACCGCGGACTTTTGTGATGGCCTCAAATGCTTCCTGCGGAGTCCGCTCCACGGCGAAAGTCGTGGTGAAGTCCAACATCTCGTTACCTCATTCTCGAGTGCGCGCCCACATTTGGGCATGGTTGGGCACGACCGCCACGGATGTGGCGACGTTCAGCCGTGAGGCGTCAGCCTTCGCGACTATGCTGGATTGCTTCGGCGATTCCCTTGATGCGCTGCAGCCTGGCGTCCCAAGTGGCCCCGACCGATGACAGTTGCGCGACAGCTCGGGCGAGCTGGGCTTGGCTCACCTCGTAGATTCGCTCCCTTCCCAAACTCGTGACGTGGACCATTCCGACGCGGTGGAGCACGGCAAGGTGTTTGGCGACCGCCTGCCGCGTGACCGGCAGCTGCCTACTCAGCGTGGTTGCTGTGCCGCCGCCGTCGTTCAACAGCAGGTCAAGCATCCGTCGCCGAGTCGAATCCCCCACCGCCGACCAGAGATCGTCGTCGACGGTCACGCTCATGGCGCCGATACCAGCCGGCCGACGTAGGAAACGAGTCGGGGCAGGAAGTAGTCCCAGCCGCGGACGTGATCCCGGTAATGCTCCTCGAGCACGGCCAACTCCCAACACTTCTCCCTGAACCCCGTCTCGGTAAAACGCAGCCGCGTGCCCCTACCCGACGGGATCAGGTCAAAGCTCACCAGGAGCGAGTTGGAAGGCGTCGCGGTCTCACCGTCGTCGTACACCCACCGGAAGGAGAAGCGGCGAGACGGGCTGGCTTCCACCACCAGGAGAGTAACGATCTTTGCCCCCGGCGCAGACCTATCGCCAAACGAGATGACCCCCGTCGCCCCGGGCACCGGTTCGAGCTCGGCCTCATCCGGCCACCACTCCCGCAGGTGCTCAGGCGTGGTGATGACCTCGTACACCACCTCAGGCGTGGCTTCAATGTGGATCTCCCGCTCGATGCTGCCGTACTCCATCCTGCGCTCCTAACTTTTAGCAACCTTTTGTTGCACAAACTATAGAGCACCGCTGAGGTATGTGCAACGATTGGTTGCTCTTTTTAGTCACCAGTGGAGAGCCAATCTTCTGAGGCAAACTCAAGCGCCCCAGTGCGACTCCTTGGAGTCGGACCCCAGAACTGTTACTTTACTTGACGGCTAATTAACTGAGCGGTAAAATACAACAGTGAAGAGATTCCGGATGATGTCATGACAGCGGCAGGGAGTCAGAAGCTCGACGCGATGTTCAGCGCGCTCTCCGATCCAACGCGGCGGGCGATCGTAGCCCGGCTCGCCGTCGGCGACGCAACAGTCAATGAACTGGCGGAACCGTTCAAGCTGAGCCTGCCGGGCATATCCAAGCACCTGAAGGTGCTTGAGCGGTCGGGGCTGATCAGCCGGGGCCGACACGCTCAGTTCCGCCCCTGCCACTTGGAGTTGCAGGCCCTCGATGCCGCTGCCGGTTGGATCGAAGAGAGTCGGCGTCTTTGGTCGGAGCGCTTCGACAAGCTCGACCAACACCTCCGCACCCTGCAAGAACCACCGATTGGAGATCCCCATGAATGAGAACACCCTGCGTTTCACCCGCACCTTCGAGGCGCCACGGCAGCTGGTTTTCGACTGCATGATCGACCCCGAACATCTGACTCACTTCTGGGGTCCCATTGGAGTCACCACACCCTCGGAAACAATTACCGTAGACGCCCGCGTCGGCGGGGTCTTCACGACCATCATGGTCAACGGCGCCGACGGCAGCACCTACCCAACCAGTGCAAGATACCTTGAGGTGAGCCCACCAGAGCGGTTGTCGTGGATCGAGGACCGATCGGGGATGACCGTGACCATCACCTTCACCGAACTCGGGAACCACCGAACCCAAGTCGACATAGAACAGACCAAGGTGCCGTCACCGATGATGAATGCCGATGCCCAGGCCGGATTCCTCACGTCCCTGGACCGGTTCGACGCCTACCTCGCTCAGCTGACCCGAGCCGATCGATGAGCGCGGGCAACGACCTGATGGCGACCATCGCCGCCGAGCGGCGGGCCTTCAGCAATATCCTGGAAGCCCTGCCCCAACAGGACTGGAACACCCCCTCGCTATGCACGGGCTGGCGGATGCGCGAAGTTGTCGCGCACATGACCATGCCCCTGCGCTTTTCGACCCCGCGGTTCATAGGCGAGATGCTCCGTTCTCGCGGCAACTTCGCCCACATGGCCGATCGAGTCGCCCGCCACGACGCCCAGGAACCCATCAGCACACTGCTCCACCGGTGGCGGACGAATGAGGACACCCGGTGGAAGCCCCCGGGTGGCGGCCTCAAAGGGGCCCTCACCCATGACATCGTTCACGGCCTGGACATCACAATCCCGCTGGGTATCAGACACTCAGTTAGTGAGGCCAGCTTGCTCACGGTCCTCGACCAGGCAACCAGCCCGCTCAGCCAGAAACATTTCCGGCTTGACCTGACCGGCATCCGCCTTGAGGCCGACGATCTCGACTGGGCCTTCGGAGCTGGCGAGCCGCTCCGCGGTTCCGGCCACCACCTCCTGATGGTCCTCATGGACCGCAAGCTGCCCACCGGCGTCCTCGCCGGCCAGGCAAGTGATCGGTTCACAACTGCCTGATCCAGCCCCGACCACCCTCGCTGCACAGACACTGTCGACGCGCGGACGTTAGGCGGTAGGAGATCCGCTCCCTTAGGACGGCAGCCCTCCCGAACTTCATGACCCCGCTGCCCCGAGGAATTGCCGACCGTTCAACCCCGCGTGCTGAACAGTTTCAGGATTAGGGCTTTTCCGATTTGACGCCTATAGGAGCATCGTCGTAGACAAACAGGGCCAGGGTGGGCCGGAGCCCTGCGACGGACAGCACTGGACCCAACAGCCGGCCGCGCCAGCGGACGCCCTCCAAATCGGTGCCCGCAAGTGATGTCCTCCCCGGACCGAACGGAACGCCAGCCCTTCGAACGGAACACAGGGGGCTTGAAATCCTAACCCTAAGCATGCTTACTATGGAGTCATGGCCGGATTGATCGGCTGCCAACCAGATGGTTCACCCCGTGCTACCCTTCAATCCGGCGGAACGGGCCGACCTTGGTTGCAGGGTTCTTCTTTGCATCATTGGCCCGCCACGTTGCTGGACCGGGTACTTCCGTCCTGCTGGCATCGGAATCATCCTTCCCGATTATCGAGGTCGCCATCAAACTCGGCGCGGTGCATCTGGTCTGGACATCATTATTCGCGGGCTTACCACGACCCTGCGGAGGCCGTGCCCGCATTGCGCGCCATGTCGTGGCCAAGATTCAAGACACGGAGCGACAAGTCCTCCGGCTGCGAGTCCGCTGCCGTCCAGTCCTCCGACGTCGGGTCCCCCTCCGAACCGACCATGGGCGCCGCCACGCGAGTATTTTCTGTAGCACCGGGCCCCTCCGTAGGACGCGGATCCGAAGGCTGCGCTCCCGGGCAGCTTCGGAGAACAGCAGACCATAGACCTTCCACTGTTCCCACGGCCGCTGTGGCGCCCGTTGGTCCCGACACCAGCCAGCCGTCGCTGGTAGCGGCCACTTTCGGGGCCCCGGGCCACGTTTGGCAGACGCTGTTGATCGTTTGGGCGACAATGAGATGCTGCCGCATCGTTCGGTTCGGCCCCAGTACGGGGTCGCTCACAACACTTCGTCCGCACGCGCCGCACATGTGGGGTGTCCTTTCCTAGGGCATGACGTCGCCGGAATTTGGCCCCAGCGTCTGACCGACATACAGGTTGCCTCCCGGATCGCTGGCGAGAAGCAGCGCCGTCGGCGCCACCTCGGCCGGAATGCCGAAGCGCAGCAGCGGCAGTCCTGCACGCTTCGCCGTTTTCCAGTCCTCGGAGATTCCTTCAACCAAGGGCGTCTCAATAGGGCCTGGGGCTATGCTGTTGACCAGCACGTTGTCTGCGGCGGTTTCCAGTGCCAGAGCCTTGGTCAGTCCTACCACCCCTGCTTTGGCGGCGCTGTAGTGGCTGAGCCCGGTTCCGCCCTTGATGGCCAGCTGGGAGGCGATGTTGATGATGCGGCCCCACTTCTGCTGCCGCATTCCCCCCACCACCTCCCGGCAGCACAGGAAGACGCCCGTCAGGTCAACGGCAATCGTCTCGTTCCACATGGCCAAGGTCATTTGCTCCAGCGGTGATTCGGTCAGCAGGCCCGCGCTGTTCACGAGAATGTCGATGCTTCCGAGTTGCGCCCGTGCGGCGGTGAAGGCCGCCTTGACGCTCGCTTCGTCGGAGACGTCGACGGCGATGTTTCCCTCCTCGCCCGACCGGTCGAGGACGGCCACTCTGTCGCCGTTGGCGATAAAGGCTTCGGCGATGGCCTTGCCTATGCCGCTGGCTCCGCCTGTGACCACTACAGCGCGACCCGCCGCATTTCGGGAGGCGTCAGGGTTGTTCATTCTCGTCCTTCCAAGGCCGTTCAGGCGCGCATCTTGATGGTGAGACCGCCGTCGACGATCAGGGACTGACCGGTGACGTAGGAGGCATCATCGGAGGTCAAGAAGCCGATCACGCTGGCGACCTCCCCAGGCCGTCCGACCCGGCCCCAGGGTATTTCCAGCCCGGCGCGTTGCAAGCCGTCAGGACCGAGCGAGTTCACCGGGTCCAGGGACTGGGGCGTCTCAATGAGTCCGGGAATCACGGCGTTGGCGCGGATGCCGCGCGGTCCCAGCTCGGCGGCGACGCTGCGGATCAACCCGAGCACGCCAGCCTTGGCGGCCGCGTAATGGGCATGCTCCTCCCACCCGTAGACTCCTCCGGCAATGGAGGACACGGCAACCATCGATCCACCGCCGGTCATCCGCGCGGACCCGGCTCGCAGGGTCCGCAGTACGCCGGTAAGGTCGACGTTGAGCATGTCATCCCAGCGCTCATCGGTCATCTCCCCCAGGGGCGAGTTGCGCAGGATTCCTGCGTTGGCCACCGCGTAGTCCAGACGCCCGTACTCCGCCAGGGCGCGTTCAGCGAACGCATCAACGGACGGTGTGCTGCGGACATCCACTTCGTGGACAACTCCTTGGCCGCCTGCGTCCTTCACCAGACGGAGGGTTTCTTCCGGGTCGTGCGGGTCACCGGGAAAGGTGCCCATCACCGAATGCACGCCCCGGTGGGCGTAGTGGACCGCGAGCGCCCGTCCAATGCCACTGGCAGCTCCGGTGATTACGGCCACCCTGGTTTCCGGTGTCATGCTTCGACTTCGTGCGGGTGGTCCTCGAGCAGGGCTTCAACGGGCGGCTTGGCGGCGATCATCAGGAGGCCGGAGAACAACGTTCCGGCGGCGCCGACCCACAGGGCTGCAGCGCCAGTTCCCGCGCTGGCTGCGGCAGCTGTGAACAGTGCACCGCCGAGAATGATGCCGGGCTGGCTCATCGCGCCGATGAAGGCGGTGCCCGTGGCTCGGCAGCTGACGGGGTAGCACTCGGCCATGAAGTACTGGATTGCAGCGTAGGGTCCGACCAGGAAGAACAGTCCGGCTCCATAGGTGACGATGATCATGAAGGGGCTCGTGGCGAAGGGGCTGAGCATGATGCTGAACGAAATGCCGGAGAGAATCCAGCCGCCGATGATGGTCCGTTTGCGGCCGATCTTGTCACCGAGCCATCCGTGGAAGACGTAGCCGAAGTAGGCCAGCATGTTGATGACGATCAGCATCCAGAAGGCGTCGGAGAGTTCCACGCCCTTGGCGTTCTTCAGGACGGAGCTGCCGAGGATGCTGAAGATCATGATGCCGAAGAAGTTGAAGATCCAGGCCAGCGAGAAGACGATCGTGTTCCGGCGCAGGTGCGGTTCCCAGATGCGCTTGAGCGGGGCCGCCGAAGAGTGTTCGACGCCGTAGGAGCGGGCCAGTGCGTGGGCTTCCTCGGTCTTGCCGCTCTTCTCAAGTTCGGTCAGCTTGTGGTGCAGCTCGAACTGAGGTGTCTCCTTTAGCTTCTTGGCAATGGCCCAGACGATGATCACGGCCGGAATAGTTGCCATGAGATAGAGGGCGCGCCATCCGAGGGACGGGAGGAAGGCGAGGGCAAGGGCACTGGCGAGCAGGAAGCCCAGCGGCCAGCCGCCCTGGATGAAGGAGTAGTGGAATCCGGGGCGCTTGCGCTTATCGGCGACTTCGGTGACCTGGTAGACCTCGTTCATGTAGGTCGCGTTGACGGCCTGCTCCGAGAATCCGAGCCCGCCGAAGGAACGCACCAGCACGACCAGGCCGTTGCTGAGGAACGGGATTCCGGTCGGGATCAGGGCCGTCAGACCGGAGACAACCGCGGTGCCGCCGACGGTGACCATCATGCCTTTGCGTCGGCCGAGCCGGTCGATGACGGGGCCGACGCCGAAGCAGACGATCGCGGTGCCGACGGCGATCCAGGTGTTGATTGCGTAGGCTTCAGTTTCGGTCCAGCCAAACTCTTCCTGCATGGCCGGCAGGAGGGTTCCGAAAAGTCCGTAGTCGAACACAGCTACGGTCCAGGCCAGCAGGGCCAGCACGGTGGCGGTGGTCGTGTGGCGCTTGGAGAATACCGGGAAGCGGCGTTTCTCGTTGGTGGCGGGTTTAGTCAGGTCGATGGCGGGCTGCTGAACGGTCATTACTGGTTTTCCTTTCGGGGGCTGCGGGCGAGGAAGGAGTCCGCGATTTGGTCGAATGTGAGCCAACTGACGCCTTCGTGGGAGTTGATGTGTTCGATGAGGCGTTCGAGCATGAGCAGGACCTGGGGGCGGCCCGAGACATCCGGGTGGATGGTCATGGTGAAGACGGCCTGGTCCATTTCGCGGTACACCCAGTCGAACTGGTCGCGCCACATTTGTTCGATGTCCCTGGGGCTGACGAAGCCGTGGGAGTTCGGGGAGGCCTTGATGAACATCATGGGAGGAAGGTCGTCCAGGTACCAGTTGGCCGGGATCTCGACAAGGTCGGTTTCCTTGCCCCGGACGAGCGGCTCCATCCAGGTTTCTGCGGCTCTGGTGTAGTCGATCTTCTTCCAGCTGTCGCCGACACGCACGTAGTAGGGCTCGAAATCGCGATGCATCAGGGAGTGGTCGTACTTGATCCCGCGTTCGAGGAGGATCTCGTTGGTGACCGGGGAAAATTCCCACCAGGGTGCGACATAGCCGGTGGGGCGACGGCCGGAAACCTTTTCGATAAGTTCGATCGACCGGTCCAGGATGGCCGTCTCCTGCTCGCGGGTCATGGCGATGGGGTTTTCATGCGAGTATCCGTGCACGCCGATTTCGTGCCCCGCGTCCACGATCATGCGGGTCAGGTCCGGAAAAGTCTCGATCGAGTGGCCGGGCACGAACCACGTGGCGGGAAGGCCGTACTTCTCGAAAAGGCGGATAAGGCGGGGGCCGCCGACCTCGCCGCTGAACAGGCCGCGGGAGATATCGCACGGGGAATCCTCGCCCCCGTAGGAGCCGAGCATTCCGGCTACGGCGTCCACGTCGACGCCGAACGCGACTTGGATGTCCTTAGTCATGAGATTTACCTTTCACTGCGCTGGTTGTTGAGGTTTTGTGTCGTTGGGTTTTGGTTTTGGGGTGGAACTAGTGCGGGAGCGTGCCCCGGCGGGCGAAGGTTTCCGCAATGCGGGCCGCGGGGGTGTCCAGCCGGAGCAAAAGGCTCAGGAGGATCAGCGACTGGGATGGTCTGAGCAGCCCGGAAGGTATCGCACCGGCCGCGCGCAGATCGGCACCTCCGCCGTCGCCGTACCGGGGAACGACGGCGCCGGCCTCCACCCGCGTGCTTGTCACCACCACGACGCCGTCCGCGGTAGCGTCCGCGATGTCCCGGCACAGCGCGCGGTTGGCGTTGCCCGTTCCCGTTCCCTGGAGCACAACCCCTGCCGCCCCGGCCTGCAGGGAAGCCCGCAAGAGGGTCGAATCCGCTCCGGGATAGGAAGCAACAAGGTCCACACGCGGCGAACCGGCGCCGACGCCCGGCAACGGCAACGGGACAATGCCGGGCCGTGCTGCGCGCATGCTGACCTCGCCGGAGTCGGACAACGAGCCTGCGGTTCCGAAATCCGGGTTGGCGAAGGCATCGAGCCGGGTTGTGTGGCTCTTCCGGACGCCTGCCGCCGGGAAGATCGTCCCGGCAAACGCCAGAAGTACGCCCTTCCGGCGTGCCTGCGGGGAACCGGCGAGGGAGATCGCGCGCGACAGATTTCCGGGACCATCCGGCATCCGGGAGTCGGCCGCCTGCTGCGCTCCGGTGAACACCACGGGACGGGGATCGTCGTGGGTGAGGTCCGCGAGGTACGCAGTTTCCTCCATCGTGTCCGTACCGTGGGTGACGACGACCCCCAGAACGCGCGGGTCGGCCAGCGCCTGCCTGATGCTGGCGCAGATGGCGATCATGTCATCGACCGTCAGCAGGTACGACCCCTTCCGGAGAACATCGACCACGCGGACCGGATGAGGGGCCGCAACCCCCAGGCTGGCGAACACCTGCTCTCCCGTGTCCGCCGCCACGGCGGCTCCCCCGGCCTTCGACGAGCGGGAGGAAATGGTTCCCCCGGTCGCCAATAGCACAACGTAGGGGGCGCCCAATTGTGTGACAGTCATTTGAACTCCGTTTGTCCTGCATCTGTTGCCAGATGCGTACCCAATCGATTGGGTCATGGGATAAAAAGTACCTTTGCGATGTTTCCCGAAGACGCTTCCGGTGTTTCGACGGAGATAACTTTTCGCCGTCTGGCACCGGAGCCCCACCAACCCAATCGATTGGGTTGGTGGTGAAAATGACTATAGAATGTGAGGTGCGCCACGTCAAGGGCTCCCCAACCAGAGCTCGGCACTTTATCGGGCAGTCTTGGTGATGTCTTCTTTTTGAGCTGAGGCAGGGAAACGCATGGAAGAAACCACCGCCGGGGAACGCACGGTGACATTGAAGGATCTGGCGAGCGAGCTCGGCATCCACCCCTCGACCGTGTCCAGGATCCTTCACTCTGACTCCGAGGTGGCGCGGAGCGCGGCCTCCGTTGCAACTGCCGAACGCGTGCGTGATCTGGCCCGGAAGCGGGGCTACTCCCCGGACCCCCAGGCTGCCGGTTTGCGGACACGGCGCACCCACCTCTTGGGTGTCATCGTGCCCCGGCTTTCGGACCTCGTACTGGCCATAATGTACGAGGGGATTGACGAGGCCGCGGCGGAGTTGGGCTATTCGACGTTTGTTATGAACTCCCGGGACGACCCGGAGGAACAACGACGGAAGACGGACACTATGCTGGCCCGGCGCGTGGACGGGCTGATCATAGGTGACGCACATCTGGACAGTGGCCTGTTGCGGGAGTTGTCAGCCCGGAAGGTGCCGTTCGTGCTCATGAACCGCCGCGTCCCCGGCTACCCGTCTGCCACCTGCGACGACGTCCTTGGAGGCGAGCTTGTGGCCGACCACCTGTGGAGCCAGGGGCATCGGAACGCCGCTGTCATCGCCGGCGAGCCCTACGCCAGCACGGCTGTTGACCGGACGGCCGGCTTCGTGGACCGCTGGCGTTCACTGGGCGGAAAAATCCCCATTAAGGCCGTGGTGTGGTCCCGTTTCGATACCGCCGGCGGACGGGAAGCGGCTGAGAATATCCTGACTCACTGCCGCCCACGTCCGACGGCGCTGTTCGCTGTCAATGACTTTGCGGCAATCGGTGCCATGGGAGCACTAAGGTCCCATGGCCTCACTGTTGGCGACGACGTTGCGGTAGTTGGATTCAATGACACCTCGCTGGCCGCGGAGCTTCCCATCCCGCTGACCTCCGTCCGCTCGCCCATGCTGGACATCGGGCGGACAGCGGTGCAACTCCTGAAGCGCGTGCTGGACGGCGAAATCGTCAAGCCCGTCAGACTGGAACCGAACCTGTGCGTGCGGGAAAGCAGCGCCCGAGGCAACACGGGATGATAGTCACCTTGAAGTTCCTCAGCCCGAGTTCCCGAGCACGGTTCCCCTGCGGGATACCTCATTTCGATGCCGCGACGATGCCCAAGGCGAGCAAGCAAGTGGCGCGCACTTCGCCGTCGGAGAAATCCAGTTTGAGGAGCTCCTCGATTTTCCGCAGCCTGTAGCTGAGCGTGTTCCGGTGGATGAAGAGCTCCTCGCAGATCTTCGCGGAATTCCCGCTGAGGCGCAGATAAGCATCGAACGTCTCCCGCAACGCGCTGCCGCCGTCGGAGGCCAACGGGGCCAACAGCCGCTGGCACATTGCCACCAGGCCCGGGCTGTGCAACCCCCGCACAATGCCGGCGAGATCGGCCAGCGGCGCCTGATGCACGCCGGCCGGCCCAACGTTACGGCGGGCAAGCTGCAGCGCCAGCGGCAATTCGCTGAGGCTCAGGGATTCGGAGACGACGACGGACAATTCCGGAGCGTCCCGGCGGTCTTCCCGGGTCCTGTTGCATGCCTCGCGTCCGTGTCGACGGTCGAGATCACCCGGTCCGGGGCGACTTTCCGGGCGATCCGCAACCGCCCGTCGGTGCCGTCAGAGCCGTCCGCGGGCTCGACGTCCTGCCCGGCCACCAGCGCGAACAGCGCGTACGCATCCGCTGCCTTACCGTCCAGAGTGTCCGGATTCACCGCGGCCAGCAGGGCTATCGCGTCCGTGACCAGGGCCGACACCAGGGCATTCCTGGCCTCCTCGTCGTCCCAGGCGATATCGGGTTTGCCGGTGCGGGTGTAGTCATAACCCGTGGCATGAGCGGCGGTCAGCTCCTTGCCGCCGGGCACGTCGCGGCCGAACCGACGGACCGCGGCAATCAACTGCGGGACCGTGTCCTGCCGGGCCACCGCGTCATCGAGGACCGTCGAATCCACAGCGCGACGGCAGTGGCCCTTGAGCACACCCGTGGACGCGACGACATCGGCGATCGCGCCCATGACCCGGTGCGGATCCGAACTCGCCGCGAGCCGCTTACGCCAATACGTCAACGTAGTCGGGGGGAACGCGGTCTCGTTCAGGCGATATCCACAGGCGGCTTTCCACCGGGGGTCATACGTTAACGCCTCCGCCGTTTCCCGGTCCGAGAGCCCCTGCAACGCTTGAAGCACCAGGACCGAGCCGATCACCGGCGCCGGTACCGAGGGGCGGCCCCGACCCGAAGGGAAAGATCCTCCATCATCGAGTCCGGAAAAAACGCTCCCGATGATCGGCCAGGAACGCGAAAACGCTGCCCGGGACCAACAACTCCCCGGCCAGCGCCTCCACGTCCAAATACCCGCGATGAGTACCCTCGCGACCCTGCATGAAACCAGTCATAAATCACCAGATCCAAAAGTCCCACGGGCGCGCCTTAACCCAGCAGATTATTCAGCGCACTCCTAGGCCAACCCGTTCAGACCCTCACAGCGGATCTGAACGGGTTTCCCTACCTCACGGGCCACTTCCAGTAGCGGTCGAGCGACCAGGAGAACCGGGCATGGCAGCGGGCTTCAACCCGGTGCCGAGCTGCTTTTCATCCTTCTGCGCCTGGCGTGGGGCGAACGGACCGGGCCGTCAGCGGGCCGTCGGAGTTTCGTCAACGTCCGGCGCTGGGGATGCCACCGCCGTGGCCACTATTCGTGGTCATCGGTGACCAGCAAGATCTTGCCGGTCCGGTCCGCTTCCTCGAACCGATCCTGGGCTTCGAGGGCACGGTCTAGGGAGAAGGTGCTGTCCGTTGTCGTGCGAATCCTTCCGGCGCTGACCAACGGCCAAACGATCTCCTGGACCTGACGCATGATCTCGCTCTTCTCCTCGACCGGACGCGGGCGCAGCAGGGTGCCGGTCACCCAGCCGTTCTTGCCCATAAGCCGGTTTAATGGCAGGGTGCCGGCGGCACCACTTTGGAGGCCAATGACAACCATGCGCCCGCCCCGAGCCAAGGCCTCGACATTCTTCTCGAGGTACTTCGCACCGACGACGTCGAGGATGACATCTACCCCTCGCCCGCCGGTGACATCTTTCACGCGCTCGACGAAGTCCTCCTCGCGATGGTTGAAGGCCGCCTCCGCGCCCATCTCGAGGCACAGCTCGACCTTCTCCGCACTGCCGGCCGTGGCCAGCGGCCGGGCCCCGAGCGCGGCCAGCAACTGCAGGGCGAAGGAGCCGACCCCGCCGGTCCCGCCGTGGACGAGAACCCACTCCCCGCTCTTCACCCCGGCCTGCATCACCAGGTTGGACCAGCATGTGGCAGCCACCTCGGGCAGGCCGGCGGCATCGGTGAGGGAGACGCCGTCAGGCACGGTAACGATCTGTCCCGCCGGGACGACCACGTATTCGGCATAGCCCCCGCCGATCAACAAGGCGCAGACGGATGTGCCGAACGCCCAATCGTCGACGCCGGCCCCGGTCTCCTCAATCGTCCCGGAAACCTCCAACCCCGGCCCCTCGGGAGCACCCGGGGGCATCGGGTAGTTGCCGGCCCGCTGCACTAGGTCTGCCCGGTTGATACCGGCCGCGGCTACCCGGATCAGGACCTCGCCGGGTCCCGGAGTGGGGATGGGCTCCTCGACGACGGACACGACCTCCCGTCCGCCGGCACCCGTGTACGCGATGGCCCGCATGGTGGGGCGGGTGGTTTTCTGCATCTCGATGGTCATCATTCCTCCGTTGATTTCGAGGGCACCCGACCGGGTGCCGGATGGTTTGACCTACATGTTCCCCGCCCAGGGTGGGACTGGTATGCCGCGGCCGCCGTATTAGGTTGCCGGTGCTGTTTCCCTGATGCCCCGATCGATCCGTCCGAGGTTCTCGGTTGATGTGGGGCGTTGCCGGGGCAGGAAGCTTGCCAGTACCGCAGCAGTAAGGGCTGCTGCGGTGGCAATCCAGAAGATGTGTTCAAAGGCCCGGAAGGACGGGTGCTCTGTTCCCTCAAGGGTCAGGGTGGTGGAGGCCAGAAGCACGGCTCCTGCTGCGCTGCCGACTGTCGTTCCGATGATGCGCAGAACGGCATTGAGGCCGTTCGCAGCGGCGGTAACGGTCATGGGGACGGATCCCATGATCAGGGTCGGCATCGCGGCATAGGCGATGGCATTGCCGGTGCCGATGACAGCGGCCCCCAGCATCACCATCCAGAGCTCCTCGGTCAGGAAGAGGCGGCCGGCGTATCCGGCGGCAGACACAAGGGCGCCGATGATCAGGGCCGTCTTGGCGCCGTAGCGGCGGGTGCCCAGGGCGGACACCGGACTGATGATCATCATGGCCAGCCCGGTGGGAACCATGCAGAGACCGGCGGCCATCACGCTCAGGCCGAACCCGTACCCGGCCGCCTCGGGCATCTGCAGTTGCTGAGTGGTGGAGAGCAGGTTGGAATACATCGAGTAACCCACGAGCACCGCCACCATGTTGGTCAGGAGCACGGGCCTCCGGGCGGAGGTTCGCAAATCGAGCATCGGCTGGCTGATTTTCAGTTCGACCGGAACCCATACTGCCAAGCCGACGACGGCGGTTGCGGCCGCTATCAGCGTTGGTGCACTGGTCCAGCCCCAGGTGCCGCCCTTGGTCAAGGCAAGTAGCGCCGCGGTCAGGGCGATTGAGAGCAGGATGGCGCCCCCGTAGTCGAACCTGCCCGGGGTGCGCGCGCGAGATCTCGGCATCACCAATGGCGTCAACGCGATCAGGACGATGCCGGCTGCGGCGGCGCTCCAGAAGATGGACTGCCAGCCGAGGAGCTCATACAGCACACCGGCCAGTGGAAGGCCCAGCGCGCTCCCGAAACCCAGGGTGGCGCTGATCATCGCGACGGCCGGGGCAAGTCTTGTGCCGGGCAGCTCTTCCCGAAGGATGCTGATGCCCACGGGCACGAGCGCTGCTGCGGATCCTTGGAGCGCCCGGCCGGCGATCATGGCCGGAAAACCCAGATCCAGCGCCGCCAATGCTGAGCCGACGGTCATCATGATCAGGCAGGCGAGCATGATCCGGCGCTTGCCCACCATGTCTGCCAAACGGCTCAGTACCGGGGTGGCCACCGCGCTGGCCAGCAGTGTGGCCGTGAGGATCCAGGAGGCGTCCTCGACGGTGATTCCGAGCAGGCGCGGCAACTCGGGAAGCAGGGGAACGACCGTGGCCTGCTGGAGGGTGACGGTTGTGCCGCACAGGCAGAGCACCGGCACAAGTAGTCTGCTGACAGCCCTGGGCTTGGATGCTCTGCCGTTCCCGCGAAGAGGCATTCCCTTGGCGATCAGCGGGCGGTGGGGCTCTGTTGCTTGTCGGCATGCTGGGCAGCCGGCGCCCCCTCACTCGGTCCCGGTGATGCCGCGAGGAGCGCTGCAGGCTCACCGCCGTCGGACGTAGCCTGCGGATCTTCCTCCTCCGCCACCGGTGATTCCGGGGAAGCCTTGGTTCCGGCAATGCGGCGCCGGAACCCGCTGACGGCCTTGATGGCGATGCCGGCGAGGATCAGGCTGAAGATGATTGCCGCGGCCGGATCGGTGACGAAGATGTCCAGGCTGCCGCCGGAAATCAGCATGGACTGGCGGAAGGATTTCTCCAGGATCGGGCCCAGGACGAACGCCAGCACCAGCGGGCCGGCGTCGAAGCCTGTCTTGGACATGATCCAGCCCAGGACGCCGAAGGCCAGCACAATCCACATGTCAAAGGACGTGTTGTTGATCGAGTAGACGCCGATCAACACGATCAGCAGGGAAAAAGCGACCAGGATGCCCTGGCGCACGCGCAGCAGCTGGATGAAGATGCCCACGAGCGGAATGTTGAGGATGAGCAGCATCAGGTTGCCGATGTACATCGAAGCGATTACGCCCCAGAAGAGTCCGGAGTGATCGGTCATCAGCCGCGGGCCCGGGGTGATGCCGTGCATCAGCAGGGCGCCGAAGATCATTGCCAGCACCACGTTGGAGGGAATACCAAGCACCAGAAGCGGAATGAACGCCGTGGTCGAGGAGGCGTTGTTCGCCGTTTCCGGTCCCGCCACGCCTTCGATGGCGCCCTTGCCGAACCGGCTGGGGTCCTTGGCCCGGCGCTTCTCCAGCGCGTAGGAGGCCAGGGAGGAGATGACACCACCGCCGCCGGGAAGGATGCCGATAAAGAATCCGAGAACCGAGCCTCGGCCGATGGCACCGGCGGAGTCCTTCATGTCCTTCCGCGAAGGCCAGATGTTCTTGATCTTGGTTTTGATGATCTGGGCTTTTTCGGTCTGCTCGAGGGATCGCAAGAGTTCAGCGACGCCGAACAGGCCCATTGCCACGGCCACGAAGTCCAGGCCGCTCAGCAGCGGCGCCTGACCAAACGTGAAACGTGCCGACCCGTTGATCGGATCCTGCCCGACCGTGGATAACAGCAGGCCGACGGCGGCCATGCACACGCTCTTGATTGCGGATCCGGTGCCCAGGGACGTGACCAGGAACAGGCCCATGACCATGAGGGCAACAAAGCCGGCCGGACCCATCGACAAGGCGATCTTGCCCAGCCCGGGGGCCAGGAACGTCAGGCCGATGACGGCCACGGTGCCGCCGATGAAAGAACCTATGGCGGCGATGCCCAAGGCCGCACCGGCACGGCCCTGTTTGGTCATCTGGTACCCGTCGAAGGTGGTCACCACCGAGGCTGCCTCGCCCGGCAGGCGCAGCAGCACGGAGGTGATGGTGCCCCCGTACATCGACCCGTAGTAGATGCCGGCCAGCATGATGATCGAAGCGGTCGGATCCATCGTGTAGGTGATGGGCAGCAGCAGCGCAATCGTCGCGGTGGGGCCCAGGCCCGGCAGGACACCGATTGCGGTCCCCACCACCACCCCGATCAGGACGAACAGCAGGTTCACCGGGTCTAAGGCGACCGAGAAGCCTTCACCGAGGTTGCTCAGGATATCCATGTCAGAGTCCGTTCTAGACGAAGGCGTCAAGCGCCAGGTCGGCGGGGAAGGGTACGCCGAGAAGCCGGTCGAAGATGACGTAAAGCACTGCCGGGCCGGCCACAGCGAAAACTGCCGTCCAGCGCCACGACTCCCGGCCGAAGACGCGAAGCCACAACAGGAGCATCAACACGGCAGGGATGAAGAAGCCGATCAGTTCGAAGAGCACCACGAACGCGGCAAGGCTGGCGATGCCGGCCATTACCGACACGCTCCTGCGGCCCCAGGCCTCCAGCGGCTCATGTCCCGGCCACACGATCAGTGCCGCGGCGCCGAGGATGATGGCCAGCGAGATGACGAACGGCCAGAGGCCCGGGGCAGGATTGTGCAGGGTGCCCAGCTTCAACTGCCATGACCCGGACGCCGCCCCGAGGCCCAGTGCGAGCAGGACGAGCGGAGCGATTCTGCGCTGCCAGCGCAGGGCGCCGGTGCGGGGCCTTCCCGGTTCCCGGATTTCGGCGGCCGCTTCCACGGGAGAGGAAACCATGGGTTCACCCTTCTTCGTGCCAGCCGTCATGGCCGGCGGTTGAGTCTTTGTTTTTTACTTCGCCAGGAGGGGCTCGTAGCGGGTGCGCATGTCAGCGAAGACCTGCTTGGTCGCTCCTGCGTCGGAGAAGCTGTTCGGCACGAACCGGTCCCCGATCTGGCTGATGACCTTGGCGTCCTTGCTGCAGGTTTCGATACCGTCTTCGAGCTTGTCGGACACGTTCTGCGGCAGGCCCTTGGGGGCGAAGAGTCCGTAGACCGAGGTGGTCTTGACGTCGAAGCCGGCCTCCTTGGTCGTGGGAGCGTCGGGGAAGGCCTCAGAGCGCGCTTCACCGGCAGCAGCGAGCGGGACGATGGCGCCGTCCTTCACCTGGGCCTCAACGTCGACGTAGTCGTTGACGAATCCGGCGTCGATATGGCCGCCCAGCAGGTTGGTGATGAGTTCGGCGCTGCCGGAGGTGGGAACCAGGGCGAACTCAATGCCGCTCTCCTTCTGCAGGCGCTTGAGTTCAACGGCCAACGAACTGGTGGCCCCGGGAACACCGACGGAGATCTTCCCCGGGTTCGCCTTGGCGGCGTCGAACAGCTCCTGCAGGCTCTTGTAGGAGGAGTCCTTTGGCACAGCGAAAAGGGTGGGGATCGCTGCCATGGTGCCGAGGGCCTGGAAATCGTCCTGGGAGTAGGCCAGGTCGTTGCTCATCGGGTTCAGGACCATAGGCCCGTTGGTGCTAAGGCCTACGGTGTAGCCGTCGGGCTTGGCGCCGGCCAGCTTTTGCATGGCCACTGCACCTGCTCCACTGTCAAGGTTCTCCACCACGAAGGTGCCGCCCAGCAGCTTTCCGAGGCAGGCCCCGTAGGCACGGGCTGTCGTGTCGGATGGACCTCCCGCAGCGTATGGCATGACGAACGTAATGGACTTGGTCGGGTAGCTCTCGGTCGATGCTTTGGAAACACCGGAGCAGGCAGTAACGGTAAGGGCAAGGCCGGCGACAGTGACGGCAGCGGAGAACACGCGAGTCTTGTTCAAGGTAACCTCTGATGGTTTCGGGCTGAAGTTGAGAGTGCACTCCGCAAGGAGTGTCCTCTCAGTAAACAGGAATGTGATCCCGGGCACAACTACCACGGGTGATTTTAATCATTCATTGCGAGATGCGGACTCGAGCCGGGAGACGCTCAGCGCCGCCCGGGGTTTCATGAAGGCGTCCCACAGCGGCCCCGTTGAGAGCCACCGCAGAGGATCCATCAGGGCCAGGCTGCGCGGGACGAATACCTTGCGCTGCCTCGCGGCCATCGCGCCGACGAGCAGGTCGGCGCAGGTGTCCGTGCTGGACACCACGCTGAAGGGCCACGGAAGGGAGCGGCTCTCCCCGGCCCGGCTTCCCGCCCCGGAAATCATGCCGGTGCTCACCCATGCCGGATGCGCGACGCCCACGTCAACGCCCTTATGGGCCAGTTCCAGCCGCAGCGCCCCGCCGAAGGCCTCCACGCCCGCCTTGGAGGCGGCATACGCGTTAGCCCGCGGAACATTCTTCAACGCGGCAGCCGAACTCATGAGTAGGTAATAGCCCCGATTTGCGGTGACCTCCTCCAGAGTAGCCTTGACGGTCCTGATCACTCCGCCAAGATTGACGTCGACGATCCGCAGCAGGTCCTCGGCGCTGGAAGCGGCTACGGTGGAGGCACTGCCGATCCCGGCGCAGGCAAAGACGATGTCCAGCCGACCGAAGTGCTCCACTGTCCGTTGGGCCGCAGTCTGTAAGGACACGAGGTCCGTCACGTCCGCTGCCGTGGCCAGGTGGCCGTCACCCAGCCGGGCAACGAACTGGTCCAGGGCTGGCTGGTCGCGGTCAACGAGGGATACGAATGCTCCTGCGGCGGCCAGGCGCTGGGCCGTGGCCGCGGCGATACCTCCGGCACCGCCAGTGACCAGTACCACCTTGCCCAGCAGCCTGTCCGGCCCCGGAAGCCGGCCCGCCCCTCTCCCGCCCGTCTTCGGAGGATTCAAGGATTGGAATCTCATCCCATGTACGACCCTCCGTTGACGTCAACCGTGACGCCCGTGACGAAGCCGTTTTCGGCCGCGGCCAGGTATTGGACGGCCTGGGCGACATCACTGGCATGCCCCAGCCGGCCTACCGGGATGCGGCTGAGATAGTTCTGGTTGACTTCATCGGAGACGCCGGCGGCCATGCCGGCGTCGATCCGTCCGGGTGCGATGGCGTTGACGGTGATGCCGTATGGTGCCAGTTCCCGGGCGAAGGAGCGGGTCAGGCCCAGCAGGCCCGTTTTGGTCGCGGCGTAGTGGACGCCGCCGAGCCTGCCGCCATCACGTCCTGCCAGGGAGGACATGTTGACGATCCTGCCGAAGCCGGTGTTCTTCATGTGCGGTACCAGCGCCTGGATACCCAGGAACGGGCCCGTGAGGTTCACTGACAGAACGCTCGTCCACTCGTCCAGGGGGACTTCATCACCAGGGATCTTTTGTCCATCCCGTTTCGGGGAGATGCCGGCATTGTTGACCAGCACGGCAGGTGTTTCCGGGGTGGCCTCCACCGCCTCGGCGATCCGCTTCCAGTCGCCGGGCTCGGTGACGTCGCAGTGCATTATCTGCAGGGATCCGCCCTGCGGATCCAGGTCCGCCCGGAGGCCGGCCAGTGCGGACTCCGAGGCATCCACGGCGATCACCCGGTCCCCGCTGGCCAGGAATGACTCCACGATGCTGCGGCCGATGCCCCCGGCCGCGCCGGTAACGACGGCTGTTCGGTGGTGCTGCTTACTCATGCTTTCTCCGTTCTTCGTTGAACGGGAGGCGGCCTTCTTCTCAGGCAGTCTTCCCGTGGGGCAGTTAGCGCATTCCGGCAAGGGCTTTTTCCCGGGCTTCGTCCGGGGCTCCGGCCAGATAGGGTTCAGGGTCAAAGGGTGCGTTGACCTGGCGGAAGGTATAGGCCGGTTCCGGCCACAGGGTGGTCAGCCGCCCGTTGCGGTGGTCAACGTACCAGCTGCTGCAGCCGCCGTCGAGCCATACAGTGCCCTGCGCCAGCTGGTCCACACGGTCCATGAAGGCATCCTCCGCTTCCCTGCTCACCTCCAGTGCCGGCACCGCGGCCTGATCGCGGAAGTTCACCGCACCCATGATGTAGTCGATCTGTGCCTCGGCGATGTAGACGGCGGAGTTGTGGCCCAGCCCGGTGTTCGGCCCGTTGATGATCCACAGGTTCGGGAACCCGTGCACGGCCGTGGTGGCGTAGGCCTGCATGCCGTTGGCCCAGCGTTCACTGAGCGGCTGGCCGTCGCGGCCGAAGATACGGTAGGCAATGGGCAGATCCGTCGCTTCAAAACCGGTGCAGGCAATGATGACGTCCAGTTCGTGGCTGCCCCCGTCCCCGCCGAGGACACGGTTGCCCTCCATACGCGTGACGCCGCCGGTTTCCAGGCGGACGTGGTCCTGCGTGAACGTGGAGTAGTAATGGCTGGACTTCAGGACCCGCTTGCAGCCGAACGTGTAGTCCGGGGTCAGCTTGCGGCGCAGTTCCGGATCCTCAACCTGCCGGTGCAGATGGTCCAGGGCAACCTGGGCTGCGGCGTTGACCAGCGTCGGGGTGCCCCGCCGCTGGGCGTAGCGCTCCTCGTTGGACCAGAACATTTCCTCGCGCAGTTCCTGCATCACCTCGGGCATTTTGCGGAAAAGGCCCTTTTCCTCGTCGGTGTAGGACCGGTCCGGACGCGGCGTCACGTACGGGGCGGAGCGCTGGAACACAACGACCTCCCCGGCGATCTTTGCCACTTCAGGCAGGACCTGGACGGCCGTGGCTCCCGAGCCGATGATGCCCACCCGTTTGCCCGTCAGATCAATCCCGTCATTCCATTGGGCTGAGTGGAACACTTCGCCGGAGAAGTCACCCAGTCCCTCGATGTCGGGCATCTTTGGCTCGGACAGATGCCCGACGGCGGTCACCAGGGTTTTGGCTGCAAACTCACCCTTGGGGGTGCTCACTTTCCACAGCGCTTCCCCCTCATCCCAGCGGGCATCGGTCAGTTCGGCGCCGAACACGATCCGTTCAAGGAGGTTCTCTTCCCGGGCGACGCTGCGCAGGTAGTTCAGGATTTCCTGTTGGGGGGCGAACATCCGGGACCACTCAGGGTTGGGGCGGAAGGAAAACGAGTACAGCAGAGACGGCACGTCGCAGGCGGCGCCGGGATAGTGGTTGTCACGCCAGGTTCCGCCCACGTCCTCCGCCCGTTCAAGAATGATGAATGACCGCTCGCCCTCGCGGGCCAGTTTCGAGCCCATGCCGAGGCCTCCGAAGCCGGTGCCGACGATGATGACATCGACCGGCGAACCGGACGCGGGATGTCCCATAGGGGTACTTTCCACTGTTCCTCCAATGTGTGTGTTGTTGTGTGCTGGTCCCGAAAGGCTAGACAAAGAGTGCTTCCCGGATCCCGCCCGCAGGAGCAGCGGCGGGGTCCGTTACGAATTCGTTGATCAGCTGGAACAGCTGGGCCGGGCGCTCCTGCGGGACGGCGTGACCACTGTCGATGACCGCGTAGCGGGCGTTGGGAAGTCCTCCGAAGAGGAGCTGGGTCTGCCGGGCCGGCACCATCTGGTCGTGGGCGCCGGCGATGACCAAGGACGGGGCGGTGATAGCTGCAAGCCTGCCGCTCAGATCGGCGACGGCGTTGAGCTGCATCTGCCCGGCGATCCCGTCCGGGAAGGTGCGGGCAGCAACCAGGGCCTGGATGTCGGCGTCGCCGCGGCCGGCAAGGAAAGGGTGTCCATAAACTGTCCAGGTGACGAATTCCCGCAGGAGGTCCTGGTCCGACTCGAAGAGCCGCTTCCAGATACGGTTGCGAAGCCTTTGCTGGGTGTCGGCCCTGACCCAGCCGGCCACCAGGGTCAGGCTGGACACGCTTTCGGGGCGGGAAGCGGCGAGGTCGGCCGCGACCAGGGCGCCCAGGGAGTAGCCGACGACATGGACCGGCTGTGCTGGAGCGCGCTGGTCGATGACGGCGGCGACCTGCTCCGACAACCCACCGAGGGTCAGTTCCCCGTCGGGGCTCTGCAGGTCAACGGCCAGGACACGGTACCGGGCGGCAAGCATGGGAAAGAGGGTGCGGAAATGAGTCTTGGCGCTTCCGCCCGTTCCGTGGACCAGGACCACAGTGTCCCGGGAGTCCTCCGGTGCAAGCGTGTCATGGAAAGGAACCGAGAGGCCCATGACGTGGACGGCACCCTCGTGTGCATCTGGATGAATCTTCAATTCCAATCCCTTCGAATTTGACTGGCCGGTGTCTATAGCGGATGAGGGAATCCACCCGGGTGCAGGAAACGCGTAGTGACGCGATCTTGAAAGTGCACTCCGTGCGGATTACACTCTCATAAAAGCATAGGAGTGATCCGAAACACAATCCCTGGAAGGGAAACAATGAAGATTACCGGCGCGGTCCTTGAGACCATCGGCTCCCCCCGTCCGTACGCCCAGTCCCGCCCGCTTTCCGTTGCGGAGCTTGACCTCGCCGGGCCGGGGCCGCAGGAAGTCCTGATCCGGATGGAGGCTGCGGGCATCTGCCACTCGGACCTCTCTGTCGTCAACGGCGACCGCCCCCGTCCGCTGCCCATGCTGCTCGGCCACGAGGCCGCCGGTACGGTCGTCAGTGTCGGCGCGGGTGTCGATGACCTTGAACCGGGCCAGCGGGTGGTCACGGTTTTCCTGCCGCGCTGCGAGGAGTGCCCCAACTGCCGCACCGGGGGCAAACTGCCTTGCAGCGTCGGAACGGAATCCAACGGGGCCGGAACACTGCCCGGCGGACCCACCCGCCTGACGCGCGCCGGCCAGCCGGTCCGTCACCACCTCGGAGTCTCCGGCTTTGCAACGCATGCCGTGCTCAGCCGGCGCTCGGTTGTTCCGGTCGGAAGCGACGTACCGCCGTCGGTCGCTGCACTTCTTGGCTGCGCCGTGCTGACCGGAGGCGGGGCCGTCATCAACGCGGGCAACCCCCAGGAGGGGCAGGACATCATGATCGTCGGCCTCGGAGGAGTTGGCATGGCAGCGCTGCTGACCGCCGTCGCAGTCTCCTCAGCGTGGGCTGAACCCGCCCGGATCATCGGCATCGACGCGAACCCGGCCAAACTGATCGCAGCGCGGGAACTGGGGGCAACAGAAACGTACTCTCCCGGTGAAGCCGAAGAACTTAGCATCCGCGCCGACCTCGTCATCGAGGCAGCGGGCCACCCCCGGGCCTTCGAAGCCGCCGTACAAGCCACGGCGCCCGGCGGCATCACGGTGACTGTTGGACTTCCAGCTCCCGGAGCGCTGTCATCCATTGAACCGCTCGGGATTACAGCCGAAGCCCGCACCATCATCGGTTCCTACCTGGGCTCCGCAGTGCCCGCCCGCGACATTCCGGTCTACGCTCAGATGTGGCGCGAAGGAAGGTTGCCGGTCGAAAAGCTGGCCTCGTCGGTGATCACCCTGGACCAGATCAATGAGGCGATGGATGAACTCGCCGATGGAAACGCCATCCGCCAGATCGTGATGTTCAATTGAAGTTGTTGGCACCAGGACTTACAGCCCGGCGGCAGCGAACGGCCACCCCGTACCAACCGCTGACAGGGGCGTAAATAAAGGATGAAGACGACGACTTCGGAGACCACGGCGTCCGGTGCCCACGTCGGGCTACGTGAGAAGGCCCGACTGGAGCGCTACAGGAACATCCGCGCCGCAGCTGAGCAACTCTTCAACCAGCGAGGCTACGAGCAAACTACCACCAAGGAAGTGGCCGAACTTGCCGGGGTCGGGGAAGCGACCCTCTTCCGCTACGTCAGTAACAAGCACGAGCTGCTCCTTCTGGTTATCGGCGAACGCATGGACATGGCGATTGAGGCCATCGAGGACGCAGACAAGGAAAAGGCCGCCCATACTTCCACTGCATGGGATTACGTCGAGCGGATCTACGCCATCTTCCGGGCGCGGGCCCAGTTCTACTCAACCGATCCGGAGAACGTCACCAGCTACCTGCACTACGGCTTCAAGGCCGGCAGCCAGCTCGGTGCCCAAAGCATCGCCCAGGGCGACAGGATCATCGCTCTGACATCATCGATCCTTGATAGTGCAAGGGAAGCCGGACACCTCACCGCCCACGTCGACTCAGCGACAGTCGCGCAGAACTGTAATGGCACATATATCCACGAAGTCCTGCGCACCCCAGTCCGCGCATTCCGGCCAGAAGACCTCTGGGAGAGACTCCACGAACGCCTGCGTGTGCAGGTCGAACCACTCTTCCGGCTCTAGAAGATCCAGTCCCAACCAGGCCGCGTGCTACATCCGCGGCCACGTAGACCTGAGGGCACACGCCCAACTGTTCACAAAGACAAAGCCTCCAAGCCCGTTCCGTGCAGTCACCCGTACACAGCTGCCCCACATGGAGCAATAGGCGCCGCGCAGATGGAACTTGGGGCAAGACATACCTCTGAACAAGGTTTAGCCAGCACTAGTGCCCACATGGCGCCAACCCTTGACTCCTGGGTCATTACGTCCCGCTCGGCCTCAGGCGCCCAACTCGACAGCTAACGACAGCTATTGAATTCGCGAATACTTTCTACAGGGCGTCTGAGGCGCTGCAACGCCCCGCGACCGCGCCGTCGTCGTACGCGCCGAACACGCCATGGAAGCGGCTTCCGGCGCACAGCGAACACGGTAGCTTCCAGCAGAGCAAAGGGACTACCGGCGTCATGCCGCGCCAGCGCATCCCGTCCATGAACGACCAGAAGCATCTTCGCTGTTTTTCATTCTGATCCCCATCATCGCTGGGCAGGACCTCCGCGCAACCAGGGCGCACTGCGCCGGTCGTGATCCAACATTTCGCTCGGCGCTCCTCCGTCGCTTGTTTCCTCGCGAAATGTTGGCTTGCTCCCGGTTCCCCACGTTGCACTCCGGCCCCTCGTACCCAGCGGTGACTCCTCTATCAGAACGACGCCGAAATCTGACGAGCACGACCGGTGCCTGCCAGTCGCTGAAGGAGAAGGAACATGGAAACGTTCACCATCAAATCGCCCGCCGACGTTCTCAGCTTCGTCGGACACACCCTGGGGTTTTGGCCCCGGGAAAGCCTCGTCTGCATCACCCTCGTCGACAACCACGTCGGAGCCACCCTGCGCGTTGACCTGCCGAAGCCTGGAGCAGAAATCAGCTATTCACAAACCATCGCCGAATACTTAGCCCATGACGCCAAAGCCGCCAGCGTTGTCTTCGCCCTGTACACATCGGTGCCCGCCCAGTCCGGATATACCAGGCCGCACGCCGCAACCATCGCAGCCCTGACGGGCGCCCTCGCCGAGCGGGGGATGACCATCCGTGACGGGCTCCTCGTGGGAGACGATGCAGTTTCGCAATACGACGGCGATCCCACGGCCGGACCATCGCTGCCTCTATCGTCGACGCAGTCCAGCCAGATCAACGCCGAGTTTGTCTACCGCGGCAGCACCATCGCCCCTACCAACCGCATCACTTTGCCGGCCTCGAACAAAGAAAACACAGACCGCGGACGCCGTCGAAAATTGCGTGAAATCGATGCAGAGCCTCAACAGCCGAGACGCCATGGACAGGGCCCGGACGCTGTGGACGGAAATGCTGGAGGCGAAATCCTTCCCGGCCGACGAGCGAATCATCAGCCTGATCGCAGGTCTCCAGTTCCCCACCATCCGGGATCAACTCATGGCAGACATCCCCGGAATCGACGAACCCGTGGACCGTGTCCTCCTGGCCCAGACGCACAGCAAGCCACACTGGTCACGGGTCGACTGGGCAGAGCAGCCGCTGCTACACGCATGCACACGCAGCAGCACCAGACCCCCTCCTCCTTGCAACTCGCCCTCGAGGCAGGCCCCGGCTACCGACTGGCCAGGCTCAGCGAGCTCATGATCAGCTCGCTGATCATCAGCTCGCTGAAGAGTCCATGTCATGCCGTTCCCCCGTGTTCCTGCATGAACAGGTATCAGAGCGGAAAATCCGCACAGGCCGCAACCCAAGATCAATCCAAAGAATATTCAGCAAATCATGTTGTAAGCGGCCCTGGCCACCATGAAGTAGTGAACGCGAAAACCCAACGGAAGGACGAACGAGGATGAACACCCAGAAGAGACCCCACAGGGCGGCACCCGGTCCGCCGTAGACAGCCGCTCCCCCACACAACCGAATAAGCCGTTCCGGGACCCCACACACCCCGAACATCAGATCAGAGACGAGAGTGTGGACACTGTCCCCACGAAGAAACACGAAAAAAGCCACTGAACTGCGGAAACACTGTGCCCGAGGTGGGACTCGAACCGGGTTCCAGTCCCTGCAAACACTGGACTCCCGCCGAAACATAAGGAATCCGGCCCAGTCCGGCCCCGGTACGACCCAGTCCGAGACCCAAAGTGTGGACACTGTCCACACCCCCACTTCTCCCCACCAGAGGCCTCCCCCAAACAGCTGCACCCCGCAGTGACAGGGCGCGGCGCTTCTTTGCCCTGAAAAACTTGATCCTGCCGGAGAAGTTCACCCGCGGCTGCAACCGGGTCCTGCCCGCGCTCGGTGCGGCCGCCCGGACACGCCCGCACGGCGCAGTAAGTCTCCAGGCTCTGCATAACGATTCCACATCCCCTTCATTCCAACCGACACCCTCCTGGACGGTTTGGGGCACCGCTTGAAAAGGCGCACCCGTTGCTCTGGACAAATGGGGCGATTAGGTCTATGTATCTGTTTATAGCCTATTGCGTTGACGCCCGTCCGCAGAGGCCCTCCCAGCTCAAGCAGACATGAGGCAACCGGGTAAACAACCCCAAGGTTGCTGCCGGAACCTCACCCGATAACGCTGCAGTGCCGATCATAGGAGGTCAAGATGCCAGGATTAATTCGTATGAGCCTCGACTCACCCGAGGAGACGCGTCCCTTCGAAAACGGAAAGGGCCAGCTCCAACTCGTCAATCTGGAACAGGGCGCCGTGGGCCGAGCCACGTTCCTGCCCGGATGGCGCTGGTCCGAGCATGTCAAACCAATCGCCAAGACCGAAAGCTGTCAGGCCGCCCACTTGGGATACTTCATTTCCGGTCGAATGAAGGTCGTTATGAACGACGGCGAAGAAATGGAGTACGGCCAGGGCGATTTCGCCATCATGGCACCGGGGCATGACGCCTGGGTCCTTGGAGACGAGCCCTGCGTCATCATCGACTGGCAAGGATTCGCCGACTACGCCAAGCCATAAAACAGGAACCGAGCAAACTCCGCTTTTCAAAGGGGTGGAGCTGCAAGTCCTGAACATAGCGGCAAACACGGTGCGGCACCAATGCGGCGGTTACGCTGCGGCACGCCCGTACCCATGGGGTCCGGCTGGATGATTCTGCCAGCCGGAACCTCAATTTTGATCCCCTAACGCCCAAGGTTTAGCTGGGAATACGAAAGTGTGTTTCGTCAACTTTACGTCGGCCATTTCAGCGCTTGTAATTCGGCCGTGTGGGCCCGGTTTCCTGCCCTCTTGGTGTTCGGCCTACTTCATCAGGGCATTTTTGACTCTGTAGGACTCCCCGCGGAACTGCAGGAGTGTACCCGCAAAAGCCCGTGGATGGGGGCGGTTTCTGGGGCTAAACGGTAGTTTCAACACCATGACCGGACTCCTCATCTGATGCCCTCGCGTATCCACGAACGACCGCCGCGATCGCACAGGCGATCGGTAACGATCCGGTCTGGGTCGTCGCAGCGCTGCTCGCTAAGCATGCGTTGACGCCCGCGGGGGCAGAGATCGTCGGGGGTCCACCACCGAAACCGCGGAGGACAGCGACGCCGGATACCCGGAAGCCGGATGCGGCGATGACGGGAAGAATGATGGCTGCGGCGGCGGGTTACTGGTGGGAAGGCCATGGCAACAGGTTCCACCAGTTCCTGCAACTCGCCTCGAGGCCGGCCCCGCATGCCGATTGGCCAGGCTCAGCGAGCTCATGGTCTGCTCCGGATCAGTTGCCATGTCATGCCGTTCCCCCTGCAGTCCTGCATGAACCTGTATCACAGCTGAAATTCCGGGCCGGCCGCAACCCTGGGTCGATCTAAAGAATAATCAGAAAGTCATGTTGTACGCGGCCCTGGCCGCAATGAATTGGTGAAAGCGAAAACCCGACGGAAGGACGAACGAGGATGAACACCCAGAAGAGACCCCACAGGGCAGTACCCGGTCCCCATAGGCATCCGCTCCCCCACACAACCGAATAGGCCGTTTCCGGGACCCCACACACCCGGAACATCAGATCAGAGGCAAGAGTGTGCACAATGTGCACACGAAAAAACACCAAAAAGGTCCCTGAACAGGGAAAACACTGTGCCCGAGGTGGGACTCGAACCGGGTTCCAGCCCTTGAAAACACTGGACTCCCCCGGAAACATGCTGAGTACGGGCCAGTCCGGCACCGGTACGGCCCAGTCCGGGACCCAAAGTGTGGACACTGTCCACACCCCAATTCTCCCCACCAAGGCCGCCCAAACTGCCGCACCCCGCATTGACAGGGTGCGGCATTTCTCCGTCGCGACATTGTTGAACAAGCCGTAGGACTCCACGTGCGGCAGCAACCTTGTCATGTCCTCGCTCAGTGCGGGCTCTTGGACAGACCTCGCAAGGCTGTCGGTCGCTAGGCTCTGCATTACGATTCCACCTCCCTTCATCCCTTTCATGGTCCGATGGGCCGGCAGCCGCATGACCGGGCGGCGCCCCACAAGAGCCCCTCCCCGCGTATTCACCAGAGACATGCTCCAATCAGGGAATCATAGCGACGGCACCATCCTCGGCCGGCGGCACGGTGGAAGCCTTTGGGACCCTCGCCCCCAGAAGACGGAATCTGAGATAGGTGGATGAGGGTTCCGTGGCTTAACGTCCGGGGCCAGTGCTCGCCGCATCACGGCACTGAATGGGCGGCCTTTTCTGGATGACGCCGCTCACAACCTCGCACGACCGATTTCGCACACCGTTCTCAGGGTTGGCCTCACACCTGCTAAGTGACGGAAGATCCAATATCGGTAGTTCCTCGCCAGCCGTAAGGCGTCAATATTTACGCAGCAGCCGTCGTTAGTGCTTTCGCATTTGGTGAACAGCAGGTTTTCTGACCAAGACGGAATGCGACACCGCATTGGATAGACCTGCCTGTCGGGCCTGGCACTCGCCCAGTACGCCGCCGGGCAGGTTGCCACTGACCGTGTACCCACACATCTCCCCGGCGGCGAACAACGCAGATGTGGACCACGGCCTGTTCGACCGGCCACACGGTCCGCGATGGCGAGGATCACGGGCCGATGACAAGGGCCACTAAGACCCGGCCAGCACAGCTAATTGAGTCCATGCCTGTCCAGTCGGGACGGTGCCGAACGAATCAGCGCGACAATGCGGCCAGTCCGGAACCTCGGCTTGCGTCAACTACGGATCCAAGGAGCCGTTCCAAGCGGGGGTGGCGGTTGCCCGCCTCCTCGTGGGTCATGGCCGAGGTGTCGGCAACGACATCCGCGAAGCTGCCGTTGCGTTGGTAGGCTTGCCGCTGCCGGGTCGCGCCCGTGCCTTGATCAAGTATCCGTTGCAGTGACTCCACCACGAACGCTGCGTCCCCGGTCTCGTCGAGGGCGTCCCGGACATGGTCTAAGAGCGCGGTAACAACATTTCTGGCCGTATCAGGCTTGTGGGCAGTGGGGTGGAGCAGGTTCCCGCCGACACCGAACCGGCTCGCCCGCCAGGCTCCCTGGCGCAGGATCGCGGCGGGAACCATGTCCGGAGCCTGGCCTCCCTTCCATTCCCTTGCGGCGGTCTCCACCAGAGCCCGGACCAGGGCAGCGATGACGACGGCGTCACGGACGTCAGAACAGACATCGGACACCCTCACTTCGACAGTTGGATGCCTGGCAGATAGGCGGGCGTCAAAATCCGGACTGGTGACCACCCCGGTGGCCGCCAGGCCCTCCACCAGCCGGTGGTAGGCGTCCGCCGACCCGAAGACGTCCGACGGACCGGCCGTGGACCACCGGTTCCAGGCCTGCGTACGGAAGCTGGCGTAGCCGCTGTCGGCGCCGTTCCAAAAGGGGGAATTCGAGCTTAACGCTATGAGCGGCGGGAGCCAGGAGCGGATCCGGTCCAGGATCGCGACGCCTTCCTCATCCGAGCCGACTGATACATGGACGTGGTATCCGCACGTCAGCTGCTCGCGGGCCGTTACGGCAAATTTTTCCAGTAGTGCATCGTAACGGAGGTTGCGGGTGTGCTGCGGAGCGACCGGCAGCGGGGAGGTGGCCAGGGCAGAGATCCTGGCGCCCACTGTCCGCGCCAAAGAGTCTGCGTAGGAGCGGCCGGCGCGTATTTCGGCGGCCAGTGCGCTCAGGCTGCTGTGCGGCCCGGTGATGACTTCGAGTTGTTCCTGCTGAAGTTCCACGGCCAGCATCGGGTAGGCGGAAGGAACCTGTGCCCGATCGCCCGAGTTATGAAGGCGCAGTACCTCTCCGGCCAAGGACAGGGGCCTGCCGCTGTGGGAATCCACGATCAGAAATTCTTCCTCGACACCAAGAGTACGCACCTACTAAGTGTGGCGCACAAACCACCGGTGGAAGACCATATCCGGCAGTCACCGCCCCACCGGGGACTCCGACGGAAGCAACACTTCGTGGCGCTGCAGGCCAGACACTGGCGACTCTCTCGAACAGGCAGGATTGGACGGCGGGAATGAAGTTCGAGCGGCACAGGAATCAATGCCCACGGCGAGCTGGCAGGCAGGGCTGAAGTCCAATTCGGCCAGCCATATCTGGATCCGGGCGTCTACTAGTCGTAGATGACCGCCTGGCCCCGACGTTTCAGGTCGGCGAGGCCCTCTCGCATGGCCTGCAATTGATCGGGCGAGTGCCCTAACCAATCCACGAGTTCACCGACGACCACCACCGGTTCCCGAGTGCGGTAAGACCGGGTCGGATTGCCGGGGAACTTCTTATCCGTCAGGTTGGGGTCATCTTCGAGGGGGCCCGCCGGTTCCACGATGTAGATCCGTCCACGGCCTTCCCCTGCGGCCAGTTCAGCCCCCCACGTCGCGGCATCCAAGGTTGCCGTTACGTAGACGTGATTCGCGGTCCTTCCTTCTTCGAAGTTCGAGCCGCGTCCGGGCAACAACAGGTCACCCACTGCCAGGTCCGCTTTCGTCCCGTGAAACAGGGCCCCCGACTCATGGACTTCAAATGGTTTGGGCTCGTTCGTCATACCACCCCTACAAGTTCGATTCAAAATCTTAGCCCGGCCGACCCCGTGCAGCAACAAAGCTCTATGAGGTGAGAAAAGCGCCCGTAAGCCGGTCCCCCCACCGGTGCAAGCGCCACCCAAAATTTCCAGATCACGACCGCCACTATCGCATTGGTGATCGGTAAAGATCCGGTCTGGGTCGTCGCCGCGCTGCTCGCCCAGCCTGCGTAGACGCCGGAGAGGTAGAGATCGTCGGGATCTGATTGAGGGCAACGTGGCCAGCTCCCACCGCCATAGCAGCGAGGTCAGCGACGCAGGATGCGACGATGACGGGAAAATGATGGCTGCGGCGGCGGGTTAACTGGTTGGAAGGCCATGGCAGCGGGGACCACCAGTTCCTACGACTCGCCCTCGTGGCCGATCCCGCCTACCGACTGGCTAGGCTCAGCGAACTCATGATCTGCTACGGATCAGTTGCCAAGTCATGCCGTTCCCCCCGCGTTCCTGCATGAACGGGTATCAGAGCGGAAATTCCGGACAGGCCGCAGACCTGGGTCGATCCAAAGAACACTCAGGAAATCATGTTGTGCACGGTCCCGGCCACCATGAAGTGGTGAACGCGAAAACCAAACGGAAGGACGAACTAGGATGAAGACACCCCAAGGGACGATACCCGGTCCGCCGTAGAGAGCCGCTCCCCCACACAACCGAATAGGTCTATCCGGGACCCATACACCCGGAACATCACATCACATCACATCACATCACAGGCGAGAGTGTGGACACTGTCCACACTAAAAAACACCAAAAAGCCCCTGACCTGCGGAAACACTGTGCCCGAGGTGGGACTCGAACCGGGTTCCAGCCCTTGAAAATCCGCCACTCCCCCGAATACATCGCCAATCCGGCCCAGTCCGGAACCGGTACGACCCAGTCCGAAGCCCAAGGTGTGCACATTGTGCACACCCTCATTTTTGCCCAATCCGTTGCCGGGCCCAGAAGTCTCCCGTGACAGTGCGGGCCACGACAGTTTCACGCTGCGCGTAACGTGGCTCCGCTCTGGCCTAATATTCTCCGAAGCGCCGGTGACGACTGCCATCAAACACCCACCGAGGTGGCATTGCACAGTTTGTGAGCCGACATGGGTCATGGCTGTTCGTTCCTCCTTTCCGAACATCTCATAGGCAAACGGGAACGTAGCGGCATGACCGACGCTCACTAGCCGCCCTTACAAAAAGTGGGGAATCCAAGGCTCTGCGTTGCGCCGTTGCTAATGCTTGGGATGACCAATCCGGGGTGTTTCGGCCCGCGCCACCCTGCACGCCCAGTTGGTGCCCGGAAGGCGTCGCGGCCAGCCTGGAGAACCTGGCAGCCAGGTTTCCAAGCAGGACGTCATGGACAGCCACACCTTTGAGGCGCAAGCTACCGCGGCCGGCCCTGACCCCTGCAGTGAATGGCAAGCTGGCCTTTGTGGCCTGTGGCTCACTATGCTCGGCCCAGGAGCGGCGCTATGCCCGGATCGATCACCAGCGCACAGTCGCGGGGGCAAGTATGAGGGCTATGTATTCCGTCAGCAATACGGGGGAAAACACACCCGGGGCGCGGCAGTCGGCGCGGAACGTCCGCTGATCAGTACTCGCCCTTGATCACGAAGTAGGAGCCCGCGGATAACGCCCGCCAGCTTTGATTTCTGGCGGGCGAACTTAGAACGTGAAGCCAGTTCCTCTGGAATCTCCCTGCCTTCGGCCAGTTTGAATCCGACCGCGCGCTTCCCGCCGTCCTCGATGCTGTACAGACGTTGATCGACAGCCCCGACTCGTAGAACACGTAATCAATCCGTAACCCGTCGACCTTGAAGGCGGTCGCTTCCAGCGGGCGGGAGCCGATGACAATGTCACGCTCGTCCCTTAGAATGCGGCTCACCCGGTCGCCCACCCCCGGAACCTCGCTTGCAGGGCTAACCGTGAAGACGTGGTCATACTTGTTGCGGTAGTAGCGCCCCTCGTTGGCTCGCAACCCAGCAAGCGACTCGGCGCCGGGAGACGATTCCAGGCCGACAGTAGAAACGTTCTCGAAATCAATAACGAACGGCGCACGTCCTCCTGAGCAGATGTGATGAAGCAACGATAACGTGACGAATGCATTCGCCGACGTCCGAACGCTCGTGGGCCGACCCCGACCCTCAACGACCCGACGAAAGATCCGCTATCGGTGTCGCACGATCAGTCAAAAGAGGTTGATCTGAGTGACGTGTGGCGAGGTTCCTGATGCCGCGTGGCTTGCCGTCTGGGTCATCAGACCTCTCGGGCCAGAAATACTTGACACAACCAGCCCGTGGGCCCGACGCTGCCGTATCGCTGAAGCGATCCGTCCGCGTGGGCGCAGCTCCGTTCGTTTCAGGTCTCTCGCCGACTCGGTGTCTAACACACGTACCTCCATCAAGCGCGGGGTTCCGTGTGTTGGTCCCAGGCGGCGGGGTTGTCCTTCTTGCGCTGCTCGATGACGTGTCGGCTGTCTGCGTTGTATGGCGGCACTACAGCGCTCGGTGGTACTGACTCGGCCAGTATTCCTTGGGCTGGCCTCCGGCCAGCCGAAGCGCATAGTAAGGATCGCGCAGCAGTGCCCTTCCGACGATCACGGCATCGACGGTGGATGACTCGAAGACGTTCCGTAGGAGGTCGGGGTCCGCCATTTGCCCCACCGGGGCCACGGCGATTCCGGCAGCTTGCTTGATTGACTCCGCGAAATCCAAGTTCAGGCCCTGCCTGTTCGGCGGCGGAGCGTCTGCAGCCAAGGCCCCGGATGTCACGTCGAGTAGATCGATTCCCAGTCGGCCCAGTCGCTGCGCAAACACCTTTGCCTCATCGAGGGTGATGCCCCCTTCAATCCAATCCGTAGCCGTCATCCGGACAAGCACGGGTTTCTCGGGCGGGAAGGCATCACGCACGGCTTTGGCGACCCGCAATGGGAGTCGCATCCGGTTCTCAAGCGATCCGCCATGCTTGTCCTGGCGGCCATTCGAAACCGGGGACAGGAACTGGTGGAGCAAGTACCCGTGTGCGGCATGAATCTCCACCACGTCGTAGCCGGCTTCGTCGGCGTTTAACGTGGCGGCGGCGAACGCGTCAATGACTTCGTCAATGTCCGCGGCTGTCATTTCCTCGGGCGCAGTCAGTTTGCCGAAGGCCCTGGGAGAGGGAGCCAACGGCACCCATCCCCCGTCCTGGACCGGGACGGCGCTGTTCTGGCCGCTCTGGACCCAGGGCTGCCTGTGTGAACTCTTCCGGCCCGCGCTGTTGAGCTGTATGGCGGCGACGGACCCGAGTTCCTTGATCTGCGAGGCAAGCATCCTGTGCCCCTCGACTTGCTCCGTACTCCAGATGCCGAGGTCGTGCGGCGTCGTTCGGTGCCGGGGGCCGACGGCGGTGGACTCCACCATGATCATTCCCGCACCGCCTACTGCCCGGGAACCATAGTGCACCCGGTGCCAGTTGGTGGGCACGCCGTCCTGGCCGGCAGAGTACTGACACATTGGAGACATCCAGACCCTGTTGGCAATTTTGACTCCGCGCAGATTCAACGGCTCGGCAAATCTTCCGCGATCCATTCCGATCCATTCTCCAAGTCAGGTGTCCTGGCCAACGAGGTTGTCGGCCCTGTGGTGATGCTGTGGTGATGCATGACGACGGCGGGCAGTGGTTCCGAAGCCGCTGCCCGCCGCCGGACTTCTCAACCGACGGCTGCTCCCACCACAGCGCCGATGCTTCGCTCCGGGGCCTCTGCCAGGGCAGCAAGGAGCCCGGCGGCGAGGCATGTCCGCTCGAGCATGCCGTTGATGCTGATCCATTCGTTCCGGGCGTGGGCGCCGTCGCCGACTGCACCGAGTCCGTCGAGGACCGGCAGTCCGAGCGCCGCGGCGAAGTTGCCGTCGCTGGCGCCGCCCACGGACGTTTCTGCGAGAGGGAATCCGAGCTGATCGGCCACGTATTCGGCTTCGGCAAACAGCCGTGCCGTCTGCGCGGAACGAGCCATGACCGGCCGGTTCCAGCCGCCTGTGACGCCCAGGCTGGCGTTGGCATTCCGTGCGCTCAAACTGTTCAGCACGCCGTTGATGCGCTGCACTTCCGTCTCGGAGGAGACGCGGACGTCGATGTCTGCTGTCGCGGAGCCGGCCTTGACGTTGGTCCGGGTCCCGCCTCGCACCAGCCCGACGTTGACGGTGGTTCCCTTGTCGAGGTCCGTTTCACCGTGGAGCTGTACGATCACGCGTGCTATTTCATCGATGGCACTGGCGCCCACTTCGGGGTCGAGTCCGGCATGTGCCTCCTGCCCGGTGGCTTTGACCTGGAAGATACCCACGCCCTTCCGGGCTGTCTTCAGTGCTCCTCCCGCGCTGGCTTCAAACACAAGAACGGCATCTCCACGGACCACTTCAGCCTCGATGACCGGCCTCGACGACGGGCTGCCCACTTCCTCGTCCCCATTGAGGACCAGCCGCAGGTTCGGGCGGGGAAGACCGAGTTCCCTTGATGCCTTCAGCGCCCACACCAGTTGCACCAGCCCGCCCTTCATATCGAAGGCTCCGGGGCCCGTAAACCGGTCCCCGTCGACAGTTGCCGGCCAGTCACGGAGGGTCCCCGCGGACCACACCGTGTCGTAGTGGCACAGGGCGGTGATCCAGCCCGCCGCGCCGTCGTCCGATGGATAGTCCAGGACGAGAGTATCGGCCCACTTTCCCCCGTCGACGAGTCGGCGGGAGGCCGGTTCCCCGATCCGATTCTGCAGCCACTCCTCCACCCAGGCAAGACCGGAGGTGAGCAGCGCCTTGTCATCCGAGGGTGTTTCCTGGGAAACGTAGGCGGTCAGGTCTTTGACCATGTCCGACCGTTTGAGGCGAACCCAGTCGGGCAGGTCCTTCAGCGTGCTCATCGGGTGATGGCCTTCCGGTCGAGGGCGGTGAGGTGTTCTTCATCCATGACGATTGAACCGGTTTCGAGCCGCCGGATCATGGTTACGAGCTCCTCAATGAGGGGTAGCTTCAGGCCGTGCTTTGCACCGGTTTCTATTACGGGTTCGTATTGGGTCGGCACTTCCGTGGGACGTTTCCGGACGGCAATGTCGCGCCAGATTCCGGAGCGTGTCTTGGTCTGCGTGGAGAGCCACTTGATGAGATCATCCGTGGCCGCGGCGTTGCGTTCGGGATCGGCGCCGCGCACGAAACTCTGCGGGTCGAAAGCATCGAAGCCCTCAAGCCTGACCCCCTCTGCCGACGCCACATCAAAGACTTCGGCGGCGAGACCGTTCATGACCGGCCGGTGCCGGTCAATGAGCTCGCTCATGTCGGCGTCGGCCAGCGCGGTCGCGGTCAGCATCGCCCCAAATCCGAGCTTGGACCAAAGAAATCCGGCGACGTTGTCCGTCACCGTCGGAGTGCCCCAATGGCGGAGGTCGTGGGCCAACTGCCGAATCCGGTCGCTGGTGCCGCCGGCATATTCGCCCAGTGCCATCGCTCCGCTGCCGCCGTCTTTGATGACGCCCGGGTCCAGCACGTCCGCAAAGAGGTCCACAAAGGCAATCACCGTGCGGTGGGCGCCGATGTGGGCGGCGATTGTCGCCTCGTTCAGACCGTTCTGCATCGAGGCCACGTAGCCGTCCTCGTGCAGCCGCGGGGCAATCCAGGCGGCGGCGCTGTTTGTCGCCTGGGCTTTGACCGCCAGCAGTACGCGCCCGAGTTGTTCCGGGGCATCGTCCAGCCCGAAGACAGGGAGCCTGGACACCAGCGTTCCGGATGGCGTGACGATCTGCAGCCCGTTCCGCCGGATCGCACCGACATGGGCTGCGTCGGCATCGACGAGTTGGACCGGGACGCCCTGGGCGTCCAGGTGGGCGGCTAACGTGCCGCCGATGGCCCCAGCACCTACTACTGTGTATGGGCTATCCTGCATGGCTTCCTTTCAATTCGCTGTCGCTTTCAGTGGCGCAGCCACCGGCGGGCCAGTGCAGCGGGAGGTGCAAGGCTCCGGTGGCGGAGCCTCCGTCCACGCGCAAGGTCTCGCCGGTGATCCAAGCGGCTTCATCCCCGGCCAGCCACACGACGGCACGGGCAATATCGTCGGGTTCACCGCGACGTCCCAGCGGGTTGCCGGAGACTGCCGCAGCGTATTCCTCGGTGACCGGATTGACGCTGCTATTGACGGTGACGAAGCCCGGGGCGACGGCGTTCACCCGGATGCCGTATTGGCCCAACTCCAGCGCCGAAGCACGAGTGGCCATCTCAAGGGCGGCCTTGGACGTGGAGTAGGGTGCGGCGCCGGGACGGGCACGCAGCGCCGCTCCGGAGGAAATGTTAACAACGCTGGCCGGCCTTCCTGTTTCGACGGCCCGCTGGGCCAGCGCTACTGTGGCCAGCAGGGGCGCTCTGGTGTTGAGGTTCAAAACCTTGTCCCACGTCGCCGCATCCAGGGAGAGGAACGGCGTCGCCGGGTAGACGCCGGCTGAGTTGACCAGGACGTCCACCGGGGCGGTGGCCCAGGACTCGGCGATCATCATCTCGGCGCCAAGGTCCGTGCCGAGGTCCACGATCAGGGTGCTGACTTCCTCCGAACCGGCTTTCCGGCATGCTTCCGCGGCTTCGGCCAGCGGTGCCGGGTTGATGTCCACGAGGGTGAGTCGGAAACCGAGACCCGCGAATCGCTGTGCAACCTGCAGGCCAATCCCGCTGCCTGCGCCCGTAATGACTGCGTGCCTGCTCAATCCAGGTCCTTGCCTTTCGTCTCCGGCATGGTCAGGTAGACCACGACGCCGATCGCCGCGGCAGCGGCGCAGTACAGCCATACGAACTGTCCCAAGCCGTTGGTGTTCATCCAGGTGGTCAGGTACGGTGCGGTTCCGCCGAAGATCGCCACGGCAAGTGCGTAGGGCAGGCCGATGCCGGTGGCCCGGACTTCGGCCGGGAACTGCTCGGCCATGATCACGGCGCAGTTGGCGGAGTAGCCCAACAGCAGGATGATACCGATGACCTCGATCAGCAGGAGCATCCAGAAGTTGCCGTTCAGCAGGGCGAAAGCGGGCCAGGAAAAGAGAAGGAACCCGGCTGCGAAGGCCGTCATGGTCGGCTTGCGGCCGATTTTGTCCGAGAGGATTCCGGCGAAGGGCAGCAGGACCAGGAACAACCCGACGGCGATGAAGTTGGCCAGGAGTGCCTGGCTGAGGGGGATACCGGTGGCCACAGCAGCGTAAGTGGGCATGTACGAAACCCACATGTAGTAGAGCAGAGTTCCGGCGATGGTGATGCCGAAGACGCGGAGCGTCGACTTGGGGTGCTTCACGAACATCGTGAAGACAGAGTTGGCGCGCTTCTCGCCGCTGGCTTCGCTGCGGGTCTTGGCGTCGACGAATGAGGCTGTCTCTTCCACCGAGGAGCGTAGCCAAAGACCTACGAGGCCCAGTAGCGCGGCAACGATGAACGCGAGGCGCCAGCCCCAGCTGTCCAGGGCTTCTTTGGACAGTGTCGAGGTAATGATGGCGCCCATGCCGGAAGCCAGAAGGACGCCGGCTCCGACTGAAACCTGCTGCCACGAGCCGGCAAAGGCACGGCGGCGCGGCGCGGCGGATTCAACGAGGAAGGCCGAGGATGATCCGAACTCGCCTCCGGCGGAGAACCCCTGGACCATCCGGGCGACTACAAGGATGATCGGGGACAGGATGCCGACCGTTTCGTAGGTGGGAGCGAATCCGATGACGGCTGTGGCCCCGGCCATAAGTCCGATCGTCAGCACTAGGCCCTTCTTGCGCCCGTGGCGGTCAGCGTAAGCGCCCATGATCGCAGCGCCGACGGGCCGCATCACGAACCCGACAGCGAAAATCGCGAGGGTTGCCAGGAGCGCGGCGACGGGATCGCCCTTGGGGAAGAAGTGGTGGGCGAAGATCGACGAGAATGTGGTGTAGACCGCCCAGTCGACCCACTCAACGGCGTTGCCGATGCCACCGGCAATGATGGCTTTGCGTCCCCGGGCGGAGAGCTTGGTGTCGTGGACTGGTTCCAGTGTCGTAAGTTCACTCATGAGATGGTCATCCTGGTGGTGAGTTGGGATGCAACGTGCGTTGCCAGGTCTGCGTGCGTGGTGATCCAGACGTCGTTGAACGTGCGGATGTGCTCCAGGAGGTCCTCCAGGACGAGCATCCGGGAGCGGTGTCCGATGATGTGCGGGTGCATGGTGAGCTGGAATACTCCGCCCTCCGCGTAGGCTGCATCGAATTCGTCCTTCCATATCTGGACGAGCTGGCGCGGCGGCATATGGGGACGGAGCCCGGAGAAGCGGTCCATCATCAGGTACGGGGCGTCATCGCGGATCCACTCCACCGGGATCTCCACGATTCCTGTCGGCGAGCCGTCGGCCAGCAGTTCGTACGGTTCGTCGTCTGCCATCAGCGAGGAGTCGTAAACGAACCCGAGTTCCCGGATGACGTCCAGGGTGGAGTCGGAGAAGTCCCAGGAGGGCGTCCGGATCCCGACCGGGCGGCTTCCCGACTGGTTGTGCAACACGTCTGTGGCGCGTCCGAGCAGGTCCAGCTCCTGTTCGTAGCTGAGCAGAGTGTTGCGCTCGTGGATCCAGCCGTGCACTGCCACCTCGTGGCCCTGTTCCACATAGGTGGGGACCTCGTCCGGGCGGACCAGGGCGCAGACCGCGGGAATGTAGAAGGAAGCCGGGGCCTCATAGCGGCGGAGCATCTCGAGGATCCGCGGCACGCCTACCCGGGCGCCGTACTCCCCTTGTGCCATCCTCCCCGGCGACGTCTCGCCATCGCGCAGGGACGGGGTCTCGTGGTCAGAGTCGAAGGACAGCAGGACCGCCGCCTTCGCACCGCCTTTCCAGCGCAGGGCAGGATCGGGGTGGGTCAGGGACTGTCCAGCGCGAACCTTATTCACGTGACCGCGCCATTGAGACTCGGGCCACTGCCAGGACGGGGCGTCGTTCATCTGCACTCCTTATCATTCGCGAGGTGCATCCCTTTCGGCGGGGACTCGGTCCACCCGTGCCGAGGAAACAACTTCCCGGCAAGTGATGCAGCTCTCAATTTCCAAACCTAGGGCAGATCATGCTTGCAGACAAGAGTCTGTGGGTAAATCATTCATAATTTTGCTCTTAAACGGTTTTTTCCTCGTCTAGCGGTGTGCGGGAAGGGTAGTCTGGACATACTGCGAGGTGGGATAACGACGGGTGGAGGCCGACATTTCTTTCATGGATGAAACGGACTTGGACATTGTCGCTGCCCTACAGGTGGCCCCTCGGGTCCCTGCGAACAGTCTTGGCGAGATTCTGGGGGTCCCTACCAGCACCATCACCCGCCGGCTCAACCGGCTCCAGAACGAGCGCCTGATGAAGGTGATCGGCCGCTTCGCGTGGCCCTTGATCCTCTCCGGCAACCCGCAGCAGCTCTGGGTGCGCTGCCTTCCAGGCCAGGCTGCCCAGGTGGCGGAGCAACTCAAAGCCTTCTCGGAGATCCAGTTCGTGATGACCACGTCGGGGACCTGCGACGTCTATGCGGATCTGTTTCCCTTGCGCGGCTCCGATGTCAATGATCTGATCAGTAACCGCATTCCGTCCCTGCCTGGTATCAAGTCGGTAGAGAGTCGTTTGGTTCTCGATTCCCGCCGCGTGGGCCAGTCCTGGCGCCTGGGGCGGCTGTCGCGGGCACAGACCGAGGCGTTGGCTGCGCACATTGTCCCCGTGAACCAGCCAGCCCTGCGCTTTATGGAGGAGTTGACCGACGTCGAGTTCGGGACGATGTTCGAGCTAGGACGCAACGCCCGAGCTTCAGCTGCCGAGGTGGCCAGAACCCTTGATGTCAGCAGTTCATCGGCCTACCGCGCCATCCAAATGCTCCTGGCTACGGGGGCTATTTCCCCGCGTGTCGAAGTGGAACCCAGCGCCGTGGGTTTTCCACTGAGTGCCGTAATCTCGCTGCAGGTCAAGCCCAAGTTGATTGGAACGGTGCTGGACCGGCTCGCCACCCACGACTCCGCGCGCATGATCTCCATGGTCACAGGCAAGGCGCCCGTTGTGTTTCACGGACTCTTCAGGGGGCCCGATGAACTGGCAGAATTCATCATCCGAGATATCGGCGCCCTGCCAGGAATCCAGACCATGGACACCTGCGTGGGCGTCAACGTGCTGCGCCGTTATTGGATGGATCGTGAGAGTGTGTTCATCGGAGAACAGGTGGAGGACCTGCTCCGGCGATAGGAAAGGCATAGTGGCGACAACTAGTGCCGGTCAGTTTGGGCAGGAACCCTTAACAAAAGACGCCGGGGGTTTGTCATTCGTGCCTTGCGTTGCGTGGCGACTTTGGGCTACCTGTAACCATGCTGATAGCCATGATGCGGTCAACCTATGTAACGAAGATCCGTTATCGGTCCGGCGAATATCAATTCGAGAGGGGTCTTCGAAGCACTGACACCAGGCGGTCGAGTGTAGGGTCTGAATTGCCTAAGCAGCTTTAGAGCGATCTCCGTATGTCCGTCGTGGCCAAGCCAGTCGTCTCACCGTTAGCGTGTGGGCGGCGGTGCCGTGGAAGCTCTTCGAAGAGTTGCGGAGCGGATCCTACTCCCCGAGCGGGAGATGGACGTGAAGAGCGGCAATCACCGCAGCGGCGTCCTGGGGATTGGCGGGATCGAAGCTGGTGAGTTGCCCGAATCGGGCAAGCCGGTTCAACACCGTGTTTCGGTGGCAGTACAATTGCCCGGCAGTCTCTGACACCGACCCGGACCGAAGGTACGCCTGGACAGTTTCGATGAGCCGGTCCCTCTCATGAGCGGAGATCGTTGCGAGCGGGCCCAGCACGGTGTCCGCCAAAACGGTTCCGTATTCTCCAAGCCGAGTAACGGCGACGTGCCCCCACGCATCACGCACCGTCCGCTGACCTAGACGGTGGGGCGTCACGACCGGCAATGATTCCAGAGCGATCCGAAGCATCCGGGGCACGTCGGCCAATGACCTGGCGGGAGGCGCCACAAAGCAGTCCAGCGGGGCCAGCCAGGGACGTGCCCCCTCCGGCTCGCGCCCCGCCCGGGCAGGAATGTCCTCAAGAATAAGCACCAGCACGCCTTCGCGCTCGTGCAGAAACTGTTCAACTCCGGCGCGAACCACCTCTGCCCGGAATGCCTTCTGAGCGTGTTCTGCGGCAACGGCAACTATGAAGTCGCTTTCCGACGCCACGCCGAGCGCGCGGGCGGCCTGTCCCAGCAACTGCGGATCTTTGCCGTCCGAGTTGAGGAGTCGCGACAGAAGGAACGCACGCTGCGTCTCTTTTTCCTGTGCCATGGTGGCAAGCTCATCGAGGTAGCCTGCATGCACTCGGATGGTGTGGAACTCCACCGCTTCCCAGACACGCACCGCACCCTTGGTCAGGTCCGGCAAGGACGATTGTGGAACTTTCTCCAGCATTGCGGTCCAGAGGACTCGGAAGTCCATGCGCACTGCGCGCAGAAGAGATTCAAGGGGCAGGCCCTGTTGCGCGCGGCGGTGTCCTAGTGCTTCGGACATCCCCGCGAGCCGGTCAGGAATTGGTAGGTTGCCCACTAGCCGCAGCAATAGTTCCATCGACGCTACGGCTGTCTCCTCCAGATCCTGGGCGACCACTGCGGAGCCCGCGTAATCGTCGATCTTCTGCACCTCAAGAAGGTACTCGTGCGCGATCCGATCGATGTCGGCGAGGCAGTCGGCCACCAAATCCGACACCACCGACCGGGAAGTCGGCCCCCGGGACACGTGTGGGGCGTCCGCGGACGCTTCGCTGGGCATATGCCCATTCTAGAGCCGGACTGCACTGTATATATCCATTGTCTACGCGAGTGATCCAGACCACCATTGGATGAGCCGGCTCTGTGCAGCCTGCGCTTCTATACCCGGAAGGACATCCTCGAGGACCATGCTCGATCTGAAACTTGTCAACGCCGCCATCTTCACCATGGCGGATGCCGCACCCGCAGCGCACGCTATGGGGGTACTTCACGGGCGGATCGTCGGATTCAACGACGACGTCCTTCACCTCCCGGCGCAGCGTACGCTCGATTGCGGTGGCACCGTAGTCGTCCCCGGCTTTGGGGATGCGCACAACCACATGGCGTGGTTTGGGCAGTCCCTGACTGAACTCGATCTGGCCGACTGCCGGACCCTGGATGAAGTGTACGAGGCGGTCTCCCGGTTTGCGCTCGATCTTCCCGAAGACGCGTGGGTGGTGGGCTCCGGTTATGACGACACGGTCATGGGCGGTCATCCGCACCGGAGGGGCCTCGACCGGTCCGCGCCCGGTCGTCCGGTATGGGTCAAGCATCGGTCAGGGCACATGTGCGCCGTAAACACTGTGGTGCTTGATCGCACGGGCGTTCTGGACGGCTCGGCGGTCGTGCCCGAAGGCGGCAGAGTGGTGCAGGATTCCGAGGGACCCACCGGATTGCTTGAGGAGCAGGCTCAGAAACTGGTTTCTGCGCTGGTTGTGCCCTACCCGATGGCAGGCCTCGCGGACGCCATTGGCGCAGCGAGCGAAGTCTACGCTTCCGAGGGCCTGACGCATGTCGTGGAGGCCGGCATCGGGTCGGGCTGGATCGGCCGCAGCGCCGTGGAACTGGCCGCGTATGTTGAAGCACGACGCCGCGGCCTCCTGAAAACCCGGGTGCAGCTGATGGCGGCCAGCGATGCTCTGCACCCGCTCCAGTCCAATCCCGCGGATGGGATCACCTTCGGCCTGGACCTCGGCATCGCTTCGGGCTTCGGCGACGACCATATCCGCCTCGGCGCGATGAAAATCTTCATCGACGGTTCCCTGATCGGCCGCACTGCAGCCGTAACCGAGCCGTTCTGCGACCACGACCATGGCACCGGCAGCTTCCAGCGCTCCGCTGAGGAACTGACACAGCGGATTATCGACGCACACTGCTCGGGATGGAACGTGGCGGCGCACGCCATCGGGGACTCCGCCGTCGACGTCGCGCTGGACGCCTTTGAGGCCGCGCAACAGAAACTAGCGCGATCCGACGCCCGGCACCGCATCGAACACGCCGGCATGGTCCGGCCGGACCAGCTCCCCCGGTTCGCAGCGCTGGGAATCACACCGGTTCCGCAGCCGCACTTCCTGTACGAGGTGGGCGATACGATGGCACGCGCCGTCGGAGCAGAGCGGGAACCCTGGCTATACCGCCACAAGTCCTTCCTGGACTCCGGAGTGCGGGTCCCCGGCAGCTCGGACCGGCCCGTAGCGTCCGGGGCGCCGCTACTGGGCATGCAGTCCATGGTGACGCGTCGCACTTCCGGCGGAGCAACGCTGAGCCCGCAGGAGGTGGTCGACGCCAACACGGCCCTGCGCGCCTACACGGTAGACGCCGCGTGGATCGCAGGCGAGGAAGACCGGCGGGGAACGCTGGAACCGGGAAAGCTCGCCGATTTCGTGTTCCTCTCGGCCCACCCCGCAGACGTGCCGCCCGACGAGATCAGCCTCATCACCGTGCTGGCGACCATGCTCGACGGCGCCTGCATTTTCGGTCACGACTACATCGACGAACTACAGAACACCTCCACACCCGGCCAATCACCGGCCCACCCTGAGAAGCAGAAAGACTGACCATGAAACCAAATGAGACACCACAGGCAGAGGAAGTCACCGTACCCTCTGTCAGCGGAGCCGACGCGGGCACAATCGCCCGCGCGGCCTTCGTAGGCACTGCCCTCGAATGGTACGACTATTTCCTCTTCGGCACCGCCGCAGCGATCGTGTTCAACCGACTCTTCTTCACATCGCTGGACCCGACGGCTGCAACGTTGGCAGCCTTTGCCACATTCGGCGTCGGCTTCGCAGCCCGTCCGCTCGGCGCCGTTTTGTTCGGCTACATCGGTGACCGGGTGGGGCGCCGCCCCGCCCTGCTGATCACCATCGTGGCGATCGGCGTGGCAACTGGCCTTATCGGCTTCCTGCCCGATTTCGGCAGCATCGGCCTCGCAGCACCCATCATGCTTGCCATCCTGCGCCTGGTACAGGGCCTTGCGGTCGGAGGTGAGTGGGGCGGCGCCATGACCATCGCGGTGGAACATGCGCCCCTTGAGAAACGCGGGCGGTATGCCGCCCTCGTGCAGGTCGGTTCCCCGGTCGGCACGCTGATGTCCTCCGGCGCTTTTGCGCTGGTGCTGCTCATGCCCGCCGAGGTCTTTGATTCGTGGGGCTGGCGCCTGCCGTTCCTGGCAGCGTTCCCGCTGCTGCTCGTCGCGCTGTACATCCGGTTGAAAGTTGAGGAATCGCCGATCTTCAACGAACTGGTCAAGCTGGAGGAACGTGCAAAGATTCCGGCGGTTGATGTTTTCCGTCAGGCCTGGGGCCGGCTGATCGTGGCTATCGCGGCCGCTTTCCTCGGCGTCGGCGGGTTCTACATCATGACCACCTTCGTCATCAGCTACGGCACCACCACCCTCCGCATGGACCGTGGACTCATGGTCAACGCAACCTTGATTGCCGCCGTCGTGCAGATCGGAGTGATCCTGGTCATCGGCCGTATCAGCGAGAAGGTTGGACCGGGACGGATGACCTTAATCGGCGGCATGGTGACCGCGGCCGCAGCTTTCCCGCTTTTCTGGATGATCGACACCCGCAACCCAGCAGCCATCATCCTCGCCGTCACTCTCGGAATTGCACTGCTTTCCGTGGCCTACTCGGTCACCGGAGCCCTGCTGACCGAACTGTTCCCGCCGCAGCTGCGCTACAGCGGTGTCGCTCTCGGATACAACCTTGCCGGCGCCCTGAGCGGATTCCTGCCGCTGATCGCCGTCGCCCTGCTGGGTGTTTCCGATGGAGCCTCCTGGACTGCTGCCCTGCTGCTGATTGTGGTGTCGCTGATCACCGCTGCCGGCGGATTCTTCGGCGAGCGTCTCCGTCTCAAAGACAAAGCGATCGTACGGTAAGGGACGCCATGCTGAATCCAGACACAGCGCACCGGATTACCGACAGCGTTGATGCAGCTTTCGACCGCCAGCTTGAGTTCACGGCGGAGCTGGTCCGGCATCCCTCTCTGAGGGCCGCCGAGTCCAGCGCCCAGGACCTCATGTTTGCTGAGCTCCAGTCCCGCGGCCTTGTCATGGACCGCTGGACGCTCGACGGCGAAGCCCTTTCCGCGCACGTGGGTTACGGTCCCTGCACGGTTGCCTTCGAGGACCTCACCAACGTAGTGGGCACCTACACTCCCCCGGAGGAAAGGGGCCGTTCCCTCATCCTGAACGGGCACATCGATGTTGTTCCCACCGGGCCCGAGGAGATGTGGGAGCGCAGCCCCTGGGACGCAGAGGTGAAGGACGGCTGGATGTACGGTCGGGGGGTCGGAGACATGAAGGCCGGCCTCGCAGCCAACCTCTTCGCATTCGATGCTCTTCGGGCCGCCGGGTTCGCCCCGGCGTCGACCATCCACTTCCAATCAGTGGTGGAGGAGGAGTGCACCGGCAACGGGTCACTCGCCGCGCTTCAGCGCGGATACACGGCAGACGCCGTCGTCATTCCCGAGCCGGAAGAGAACATGCTGGTACGCGCGAACGTGGGGGTCATCTGGTTCCGCGTGCGCGTTTCCGGCAGGCCAACCCACGTGCGAGAAATGGCCTCCGGGTTCAACGCGATTGACGCCGCCTACACGGTGATGGCAGCTCTTCGGGAGCTGGAAGCTAAGTGGAACACCGAAAAGGGCAACCACCGGTACTTCGCGGACGTGGACCATCCAATCAACGTCAATATCGGCATGATTTCCGGCGGCGACTGGCCCTCAAGCGTCCCGTCCTGGTGTGAGTTCGACGTCCGTGCGGCACTGTATCCCGGGATCCCGGCCGCTAATGCCTGGGACGAGATTCAGGAGTGCCTCCGGACCACCGGGGCCGGGGCAGCAGTGTCGGCTGAGCGGACGGGCTTCTTTTCCGAGGGCTACGTTCTGGAGGAGGGATCGGATGCCGAGGCTGTCCTGGCCTCTGCGCACCAGGACGTCTTCGGGGGGGCGTTGCAGAGCTTCACGACGCCGGGGTACCTGGACGGCCGCGTCTTCGCCCTGTACGCGGGGATCCCCGCGCTAGTCTACGGGCCGGTGTCCGACGCCATCCACGGTTTCGATGAGCGGGTGCATATCGAGTCGGTGCGCAAGGTCACCAAGACTATCGCCCTGTTCATCGCCGATTGGTGCGGTGTGACCGAGATTACGTGACATCTCGCAGAGATATGGAAGGGCGCCCGGCCATTGGCCGGGCGCCCTTCCATATTGTGTGCTGGCTAACGAGGGTCGAGCTCCCCGAGGCAGAGGCTCCGGACGATGTCAGTTAACACGTGCAGACCGCTGACGATGTCCTGGTCGGTGGTGTACTCGTGCTCGTTGTGGGAGGTGCCCTCCACCGACGGAACAAAGAGCATAACCGTGGGAACCATGTCCTTCAGGTTGGTGGAGTCGTGTCCGGCCAGCGTCTTGACCCGCGCGTACCGAAGGCCGCGGTTGGCGGCGGCCTTCTCGGACAAGGCAACCCCCTCCGGCTGGTACGGAGTGACCGGCCAGCTATGGGATCCGGTCTTGCTGATCTCCACCCGGGCGGCCAGTTCGATCTGTTCGATGCGCTCGTGCAGCATCCGGTCCGCCTCGGCGAGGAGGTCCTCCTCGGCGGACCTTAGGTCGAGGAGCAAGGTGACCAGGGATGGAACCACGACGGGCGAGTTGGGGTAGACGTTGAGCTGGCCGACTGACGTGTGGACGGCGCCGTCGGGAAAGTGGTCCGCGATCTCCCTCGCGGCGACGACGAGCATTGACGCTCCGAGGAGGGCATCGCGCCGGTCTGCAATGACTGTCGAGCCGGTGTGTCCCTGGTCGCCGTGAACTTCGAACTGGTACTTGTTGGCCGCCCAGTTGGAGTCGACGACGCCGATGGTGATGCCGTCGCGTTCCATGCTGCGGCCCTGTTGGATGTGAATTTCAGCGGCGTAGACGGCGGTAGGTCCGATGCCCTCGCCCAGTGCGGTGGTTGCTTCCAAGGCCTCTCGGACGGTGATGCCCATCGGGTCCATGGTGGCCAGAACGGCCTCGGGCGTCATCTTTCCGGTGTAGACGGAGCTGCCCATCATCGACGGTTTGAAGCGAGCACCTTCCTCATTGAACCAATTCACGACGGCCAGGTTGTACCGGGGAGTTGTCTCATCGGCGCGCCATTCAGCGGCGAGGCTGAACGCTGCGTGGGCGGCGGCGAGCACACCGTAGGCGCCGTCATACCGCCCGGCCGTTGGCTGGGAATCAAGGTGGGAGCCAACCAGCACGTACGGTGCACCGGGACTCAGCTCCAGCAGGCCGAACTGGTTGCCGACCTGGTCGAAGGATACGTCGAACCCCTTCTCCCGAAGGATGCCGGTCAGCCAGGCTCGCTGTTCGCCGTCTGCGGGTGAACCCGCCTGCCGCTCCACTCCCCCGCCAGGCGTAGCACCAAAAGTGCTCAGGATGGCGAAGTCCTGCAGGAACACTGCGTCGGCTCCTGTGAACTTGGTGGGATCGGGTTCCGGCACAGCACCGTTGCTCATAATTAGTTGTCCTTCGGGCTTGATCAATGATTTACACAATCGTCTCAGGACCGCGCGACGCAGGCACTGGATCGAGACAACCATTTCAGCCGGCGGCATTGTGAATCTGCACATCAGGCAAGGAAACAGCGTGAGGGAACGCCTCTGTCGATGCGCATCCCATAGTGCACTTGCATCGCCGGCGGGCAGGCGGACGGCGTGGGACGGCTTTTCCAACTCGGCGGCCGGAGCATGTCTTGGTGCTTTGACCGTTCTCCACGAAGGGAAGGGACTGGGTCCAGTCTTGTCGGCTTTCTCTGTAACGAAACCGACTTGTCCCAGGCGCTGGCGCACCAAAGATAGCAGCGGCCAGCCGTGCCCCGGGGGCTGATACGAGGCCACGACGAATGCCGTCCCGTGCAAGTGCACGCGGGCGGCATTCGTGAGAAGGCTAGTTCTTGGTCTCCCTAACGCCGCACCACTCGGCGATGAAGAGGGCGATCGACTTTGGCGATGCGTCGGACGGATCGACTTTGGCGATGCGTCGGACGGAGCCGACGTCCACACACTCGTCGCAGCCGTGGATTGCTCCTGAAATCTCACCGTAGACCAGCGATGATTATCGGCGTGCAGGGTGAAAACCCGACCATCGAGGAATCCAAGGGCCACGAAGCACTGCAGTTCCATTCCGAATACTGTGCCGCGGGCGCGCCGATGGCATTGAATCCCGACTGCATTTCCCGCGAATGGGTTGGTTGGCCGGCGACCTCAAGTCGAAACCAGATAACGCTAACGGTGGCGCGGACCGTATGTCCTCTTGAGGCTCGGGGATGATGACGGCGTCTGCCCTGGATCAGCGAAGGTGCGCGGCGCCACTCTCGAGCCCGCGCTGCCAGGCGACCCTGGACTCATTCCGCTGCTGTCGGCTGTCCGCAGTGACCGCGAATGACCCGCGGTGGGCAGGGCTCGTCGTAGATCACTGCCGCTGGTAGCTGAGATATGGCACATCATGGAGGCATGAACTGTCGATTTCTTTGTTCGGAGCAGCACACTTCGACCCAACTCTCGAGGGCGCGACCATGCCAAATCGTGACATGAATTCGCCACTTCCTACTCTCCAGGAGCTACGTCCACTGATCGCGAGTAGTTTGGCGCATTGGAACAGGCATGAGATTTCTGATCAGTTGGGCATCCGGCGGGCCGCCGTAGCAATCACCCTGTTCGAAAAGCCAAGGCACCTAATCCCGTTCGTGCTGATCATTAAGCGGACGCCGTGGTTCACGAATCCGGGGCAATGGGCGCTTCCGGGCGGCCGCATCGACGCCGGCGAGACCGCCGTCGAAGCGGCGCTTCGGGAGCTGGCCGAAGAAACGGGGCTCAAAGCCTCCGCTTCGGATGTTCTAGGGCTTCTGGACGACTTTTCAACTACAAGCGGCTACGTTGTTACACCCGTCGTCGTGGCCGTTTCAGGCATCCAACAACCAAGACGAAGCCCAACGGAGGTGGCTTCCATACACCCAATTCCCCTTAGCAGACTCGTTGCCCCAGGTGTCCCCCGGTGGCGGGAGCTAGATGGCCGGGCGCTTCTGCAAATGCCCCTCCGTCATGACATGATCATCCATGCCCCCACTGGAGCAATTCTTTGGCAATTCGCAGAAGTTGCACTGAGGCAACGCAGGGTCCGGGTCCACGACTTTCTTCAGCCTGATTTCACCGCCCGCTGACCCGAGCTGTCGGGGCAGCGCCACAAGGCCCACTTCAAAGGGCGTCAGAGAACCTTTGAAAGGAACGCCATGGTCCGCTCGTGCTGCGGATTGCTCAGGATTTCCCGGGGCCGTCCGGCCTCCACCACCACGCCTTCGTCCATGAACACCAGCGTGTCCGCCACTTCACGGGCGAACCCATCTCATGGGTCACCACGATCATGGTCATCCCGCTCTTGGCCAGTTCCTTCATAACGTCGAGCACCTCGCCCACCAGCGCCGGGTCCATGACACTCGTCGGCTCATCAAAGAGCATCAGCTTCGGCTCCATGGCCAGGGCACGGGCGATGGCCACACGCCGCTACTGCCCGTCCAACAGGTGCGCCGGATAAGCGTCCCCCTCGTCGCCCAGCCCCACACGCTCCAGCAGTTCCATGGCCCGGGCGGTGGCTTTGGCCTTGGAAATACCCTTCACCTGTATGGGGGCCAAGGTGATGATCTCCACAGCGGTCAGATGCGGAAACAGGTTGAACCGCTGGAACACCATCCCGATTTCCAGGCGCTGGAAGGCTGCTTCCTTGAGCTTGATTTCCTAGAGCTTGTCTCCCTTTTGGCGGTATCCAACGAGCTGTCCGTCGACCGAAAGCCGGCCGCCGTGAACCCGTTCCAGGTGGTTGATGCACCGCACGAACGTCGACTTGCCCGAACCGCTGGGGCCCACAATGCAGAGCACCTCGCCGTGATCGACCTCAAGGCTGATCCCGCGCAGCACCTTGTTGGTGCCGAAATTCTTGGAGACCTGCTCCGCAAGCACCATCGGCGCGTCCGTCATCCTTTTGCTCCAAAATCTGTGCTGATCGGTGGGGCGGCCTTGCCGGAAGCCGCCGTCGGTGCCGGTTACGGCGTCGCCGTTCCCTTGCCCGTCTTGACCCGCCCGGTTCCGCGCGAGAACCGCTTTTCGATGAAGTGCTGTCCTACCATCAGGACGGAGGTGAAAAGCAGGTACCAGAGGGACGCCACAATCAGCAGCGGCACCGGGGTGAACGTCACCGCGGATATACCGCGGGACACTCCGTAAAGGTCGATGCTCAACGGAATCGCGGCCACCAGGGAGGTGGTCTTGAGCATTGAGATCACCTCGTTGCCGGTGGGCGGAATGATGATCTTCATCGCCTGCGGAACCACGACGAACCGCATCGTCTGCCCCAGGACATGGCCAGCGCCGTCGACGCTTCCTCCTGCACGCGGTCGTCGGCAGGGCAGCAGTGGATGCGACCGCCTTGGCGTTGGGCATATCGCGGCGCCAAGTGTACGTGCTGATCAGATCAGCCAGGTTCCGCACCCCGCGCCGCACAGAACCAGTCAACAAGACGCACAGTCTTGCACTTATCTGGGAACGTCGCCATGAACAGTCGTGACATCAAGAATGCAAACCAGCCAAGGCAGCACCGCTGCCCCTGCCAGCGTCAGGTCATGCAGTGAGCGGTCCTCCCCGCCATGAACAGATAACGAGCGACAACGCTAACCAAACACGAAATGAGGCAGCCAACCAACAAAAACCGCCCCCGCAGGGGCCCAGAAGTGAACAGTTTGTGCACACTCAGAGGCCCACAAGCCCCTGATCAGGGAAAACACGTGCCCGAGGTGGGACTCGAACCGGGTTCCAGCCCTTGCAAACACTGGACTCCCGCCGAAACATACGGAAACCGGCACAGTCCGGTACCGGTACGGCCCAGTCCGAGACCCAAAGTGTGGACACTGTCCACACCCCAATTCCCCCCTAAGGGCCTCCCCCAAACTGCCGCACCCCGCATTGACAGGGTGCGGCGCTTCTTTGCCCTGAAAAACTTGATCCTGCTGGAGACGTTCAACCGTGGCTGCAGCCGGGTCCTGCCCGCGCCCGTTGCCGAGCTCCCGGGCCCGCCGCCCGGCATGCTCAGCCTCTAAACTCTCCATCACAACGTCACCTCCCTTCAAACCATTCATGATCCGATCGGCGGACCGTTGCGTGACCGGGCAGCGCCTCTTCAGACGCTAACCGCGATAAAAAAGCCACATGAAAACAACGGAACCCCGGCGGCGCTGCAACCACTAAATCCTCACGAATCGGGACGGGGGCATTCCCGAACGAGTCCGAAGCAAGACTTTTGCATCGAAAGGCACCCCAGGTTCCCTTGACGAACACGCCACCGTCCACGACCCCCTTGAGGATTCCGTACGGGTGCTTGCCGAGCTCGTTGTAGCCTTCGGAGAACATGATTGGCGCGTGCATTACCGTGACCCCGGCTGCGCGGGCCGCCTCTACCACGCGAGCCGTGTTGGCGAGCATGTCCATTATTTCCATGACGTGTCGGACGGCGTCATGCAGTCCGCCACCCTCGGATGTGAAGTCGCTCTGATATTCGATGAGTACAACGGCGGTGCGCCCGAAACGGTGGCGGTGGCGTGGGTTCTCGTCTTTCGGCCTGGGCCGCTGGCCCGAGGAGAGTTGTTTATCGCATACGACTTCAAGTCTGGAGTTGTTCCAACGGTTAGACCTGAATTGGTCATCAAGCTCGCGATGCGGTCACCCGGGCGAGGTTGGGCATCATCATTCGGACACTCCCTCGATCCGCTTGAACGCGCATTGGCGTGGGCAATCGAAGACGAGTGCGCCACGTACACGCCGCTAAGACTGGGTTGACCCTCGGAGAGCGGGTTTTTCTGGATGGTCCCCCGTGGTCTTGTATTCCCCGGAGAAGAACACCAAGGGATCCCCGTCCCCGCGGGTGTGCGCATTTACCCGGCCAACGAAGATCGTGTGGTCGCCCTCCACGTAGCTGGAGACAGTCCGGCACGCGAAACGAACGAGCACGCCCTTGATTGCCGGCACTCCGTCATCATCCTCGGCGACCTCCAGACCCGCGAACTTGTCCGTTGCCGGCCGCGCGAACTGGCTGGACAGGTGCCGCTGTTCGGAGCTGAGCACATGGATCGCAAATACCCCTGAAGCCTTGAAGTGCTCCAAGCTGGGGGCGTTGTTTGCCACGCAAAACAGCAGCAGCGGCGGATCCATAGAAACGGACGTGAATGAGTTGGCGGTCATCCCTATTCTCGTGCCATCCGCACCTCGGGTGGTGATGACAGTGACGCCGGTGGCGAATCTGCCGAGGGAACGGCGAAGGTCAACCGGGTCAAAGTCCGGGCGGTCCTGAAGCAACATGGTTGTCATGCGAGGTCTCCTCTTGTGATTGGGGTTGATCATTGGGCAAGCTGTGCCATCAGCTCCTCGGAGCGCTCGGGCCCCATCGCCGAGTAGCCCCCGTCCGCCGCGAAGTCCGCACCGGTGACACAGGACGCCGCCGCTGAGGCAAGGAATGACACGACGGCGGCCACCTCCTCCGGATCGGCCGTGCGCCCGATCAGCTGCAGAGGGGCGGCGATCAAGTCTGTCTTGGCCCGGTCTCCTCTGGTCATTGCGTCCATGACCGAGGACCACGTCCATCCCGGGGAGACAGAATTGACCCGGATTCGCTGCGGGGCCAGGTCCATGGCCATACTGCGGGTTAGCTGCACCATGGCGGCCTTGCTGGCGGGGTATACCCAGCGGCCCGGCTGAGCCACCTTCGCCGAGACGGAAGTGAAGTTGATGATGGAACCACCGGCCCGGCCGACGAGGTAGGGCAAAAGCGCTTCCGCCAGGCAGGCGGCGCTCACCAGGTTGACGTTCAGAGCGCTGAGCCAGTCAGCGCGGGCCGTCTTAACCCCGTTGTCCAAGTAACTGCAGGCCAGATTCACCAGTGTGTCGATACAGCCATCGGCGCCGGCGAAGGCCGCAGCGGCTGCAGAGACGTCGTCGTCGTCTGTGATGTCCACCTGCGTGAAGCTGGCTGCGGCGCCAAGACTTTTGGCAACCGCCAATCCGTTGAGTGAATCGATATCCCAGATCGCAACCTGCGCTCCGGCCTCCACGAAGTTCAGGGCTACCGCAGCACCGATAATGGTGGCACCTCCGGTGACAACTACTTTCTTTCCACGGTGGGTCATGATGTACTCCGTATTCTTTGGGGGCCTGGCGAATCAGGCCTCGGGCTGGTCTTGATCGAAAGTCAATGCCTCACGGGTGAGCTCCACCCGGGAATGCACGCCGACCTTCCGGTACGTCGATTTGAGATGTTGTTTGACCGTGTAGGGGCTCAGGAACAGCTTCCGGGCAATCTCCTCGTCCGCCAGCCCCAACGCGGCCTCTCCCGCCACCTCAGCCTCACGTTTGGACAGGAGCCGGCTCAGATGGTCCGGTAGCCGCCCGGATGCTGGCCGGTTCAGCTGCAGGATGCTGACGAGTATGTCCTTGGCGTTGGAGGCGCCAGGGAGATTCCGCAGCGTCAGTTGGCGCATCTCACCTCCGACGGACACTTGGCAGCGGTAGAGCTGGCAGAGCCCGTCCCGGGTGCGGGCTGCAGCCATTAGCTCCTCAAAAAACACTTCCGGCTTGTCCGGTTCTAAAACGGCCAGAATCCGTTGGGCGGCCGCATTCATGCGGCGCCCGCCGGTGCCCGTATCGCTGAGCACAGTAGCCTGTCCGGAAGCCTCGAAGGCCTCTAGTAGGAGGTCCCGTTCACTGAGCAGCCCGTCCCGCTCGGCCATGCTTCCCACTGCTAGGCCGACCAGATTACCGATGGTCCCGAGCATGGCGTAGTCCAGCGGGGATCCCAGCTTGCCCGGATCCCGGTCAGAGAAGTTGAGCGTTCCAACCACCTGGCCGCGGTAGAGAATAGGCGCCTCCAGCAGGACCTGCATGTCATGCACTGCCAGCACATCGCTGAAGAACGGCGATTTGGCCCACTCCTCCTCCGACATCAGGTCCCTGCTGTGGACTGGACGGCGGCGGGTGAGTGCTGCGTCCAGGACCGGATCCAGGCTTCTCCCCACCGCCTCGTAGATCTTGAGGAACCTGTCACTGACGCCGGCAGCGCTGGCCAGTCGGGAGCCGGAGCCGGGATTCTCGAAGAAGTAGATGCCGTAGGATTTCGCCTCGATCATCTCGGGCAGCACCGACATACAAACGTCCTGAATTTCCTGCTGTGATTTCGCTTGTGTAATGGCGTCGCAGAAGGATGACAGTCCCGCGGTAATCAGCCTGCCCGCGGATTCGGCGGCATCCCGCTCATTATGATTCTGCACACTGTTCTCCTGCTGTTCGGCCCGCGCGCGGTCAGTTTCAGTTGGGTGAATCGCCTGATTTGTACCGCTGGACTAGGTGGGCGTTACTGCCCGATCCTGGATGGGATCGCTCGCTAGAGCTCGCGGGAAATTCTGCCCCGTGAAGGTGCTGCGCGCCATTGCAGCAATGGCCTTCAACTTGCCCCTCCCAACGATCGACCCCCCTGACTTTCCGGTGAGCTGGCGGATCCAGTCATTGCCTGAAGTGGAATCAGTCAGCATGGGGAAGGCATCCGCCGGGCGGTTGAAGGACTTCAGGAGCTGGCTGGCCACCTCTTGGTCGGCGAAGGCTGCTGTGAGGATCCGCACTGTGGCGGCTGGCGGCTCGAGAAAGGTATTGGTGAACCGGTAGGTCGGGTCGATATGGCTGCGATAAAACGCTTCCTGCGTTTCTTCCATCCATCCGCGGTCCAGCTGAGCGCCTTGGCGGGCAAGGACTGAATCGTAGATGTGGCTGGCCTGTCGCACCCCGCTGCCGGCCCCTTGGCCGCAGATCGGGTCATAGCTGACAGTGCTGTCACCCAGGCTCATCACGGCATGTCCGCCGGGGGTAGCTCCCGAACCTGCACGTATGGAGGGAGGAAAGGCACCTTTCAGCCAGCTAAATGAATCCTCCCCCATTGGTTCCATATGCTGCATCGCGGCCCAGTCCCAGGGGGCGTATTTCTTAACCAGCGACTTTGCAGTGGCAAATGCTCCAGCCAGGTCCTTGACCTCGTCCCACCGGTCAAAAGGCCCGCCTGGCCGGGCCTCAAAGACGAGGCACCAGACCCTTTCCCCGCTCTTGTGTAGGAATGGCACCCAAAAGATCTCTCCTGCGTCGCCGAAGAGGTTGAAGCAGACCGGGGTGTGGCCGGGAATCCTGTTGGAGAAGGCTGAGCCATCAGTGGGAATGCCACGGACCAGGATCATCGCGAGTTTGCGTTGCGGTGACGTGAAGACGCTCCGCACAGGATCCCGGGGAAAGAGCCCGGACAGGCCGCCTTTGCCGGTGGCCACCACGGTTAGATCCGAACGGGCGGCTATCCGATCCAGGCCCTCAATGTCCACGGGGCCGATGTGGAGCTCGGCCCCCAGCGACTCCAGCTGGACCATGCGGTCATACGAACGTAGCCGGACATCCACCGCAGCCCCTGCGGTCTCTGTCCCCAGGGGAGAGCCGAAGTCGATGAGTTCCTGGCCGATCTTTGGACTGAAGAAGACGTGGATGCCATCGATCGAATTCGCTTCGAACCCATAGTCCTTTGCACCGAGACGTCGCTCCACCGCCAAGGAATCGGCAAAGATGGCCGCGGTACCGGTGGGGGATGTATTGTCCCGGATGCCCTCGGCGTCCTTATCGCTGTAGAGACGCACCTTGTAGCCAGCCTTGGTCAGCCCGACGGCCAGCAGAGTGCCGCTATGTCCGGCTCCGATAATGGAAACTTCGTGCATGGGACTGATTCCTCACGTTGGGGCGGTGCCTCGATCGTCGAAGTGCTGCAGATCACAAGGCCTTTGAGAAGTCTAGATTTGACGGTTCGGCCGGGGAATCACTCGTCCGGGCGGCATGGGGTTCATCCCCCTTCAGAGGGATGAACTTCCGATGCCCGCATGGGTCCCAGTGACCTTGCCAGGTCGCCGGACAGTCAGGAAGCCCGCCGCCCGTCTTTTCGACGCGTGTGCACAGCCATCCCCAAGGCCACGGCCAGGAGGAGATCGCCCCGGCTCATTGACGGCGTGCCTAAGGTTGGTTGCGGCCCTGTGGAGCACGCAATGGAGGGCAGTTGCAGTCAGAGTGGCGACGCTTGTGTGCTGGGGTCAGCTGACGGACAGGAGACGGAAGCCGAGCACGTAATAGCAGCAATGGAAAGCTAATCGACGGCGGAGGGGTGCTTGGCGAGCGGCGTGACCTTGATGCCCATATAGGGGAAGAGCGGCAGTCCGGAGAGCAGGGTGTGCAACTCGTCGTTGTCCGCGACGTCGAACACCGAGTAGTTGGAGTACTCGCCCACGACCCGCCATAAATGAGCCCAGCGTCCGTCGCGCTGGAGCTGCTGGGAATACTCCCGTTCCTCCGCCTTGATGGCGTCGGCGCGTTCTTTAGGCATGTCCAGCGGAAGGTTGACGTCCATGCGGACCAGGTACAGCATGTGGTTCTCCTTAACGTAGGGGCAGGGCAGGACTGGCCTAGTCCTGCCGGTACTTTTGCAGCTTGCCGGCGTCGATGGCCGCGCCGACGCCGGGGACCTCGCGGACCCGGATGGCGCCGTCGTTGATCGTGAGCGGCTCGGCGAGCAGATCATCCGTCATGTCCAGGTAGTTGGAGAGCTCCCCGGCCCGACGGGAGCTCGCCGCGAAGGCCGCGCCAAAGGTGACCGTGGCGAGGCTGCCGACCTGGGTGTCGATCTGGTTGCCCATGGTGACGTCCACGCCGAGGCCCTCGCAGAGCCCGAGGATCTGCTGGGCTTCGGTAAAACCGCTGCGCGCGGTCTTGATGCAGATCGCGGTGCTGCCGCCGGAGAGCAATTCCCGGGAGACATCGCCGAGCGTGGGGACGCTTTCGTCACCCACGATCGGGATGCTCGAGCTCTGCACCAGCCGACGCCGGCCCATCGCCTCCCCGGCATCGCACGGCTCCTCCAGCATGGACAGGCCCAGGCCTTCGGTCCGGCGCAAGACCTCCATGGCCTCGTTCGCCGTCCAGCCCCGGTTGGCGTCGAGGTAGATTTCGGTGTCGGCACCGAGGCCCTCCCGCAGGACATGGCAGGCCTCGACGTCGAGGGAGAGCGGCCGCCGCCCGGTCTTGAGCTTGAAGGTATTGATCCCGTACGTTTCACGGAACCGCAGCGCTTCCTCGAGGAGCTCCGGGGCGGGCTTGAAGCCCAGCATGTGTGAGACCCGCATGCTGTCGGTGAAGCCACCCAGCAGTTTGTGCACCGGCGTGCCCAGCGAGATGCCGATAATGTCCCACAGCGCAATGTCCAGGGCTCCCTTGGCCGTGGGGTTGTTGACCGTGCGCCGGAGCAGCTGCTGGACCTTGGAGCGGTCCAGCGGGTCCAGCCCGATGAGTTGCGGGGCAAAGACCTTGGTCACCACCGAGATAATCGAATCCTGCGTTTCGCCGTAGGTGTAGGGCCGCGGCGGAGTGTCCGCGACCCCACAGATGCCGGTGTCCGTGTAGATCCGAACCAGCACGTGTTCCGCCGAAGTAACCTCACCGCTGGCGAATTTCAGCGGCCGCGCGTAGGGGATCGAATAGGGGATGGCCTCAATGCGTTCAATTTTCACGGCGGGTTCCTTTGCAGCGGATGCTGAGCTGGGATTTGGTCAGTGAATCGAAGAGGGGCACGCAGCCGTGCCGCAGCGGCGCTTCGTCGTTCCGCATTTCTGCGACGTCTTCGTCTGGCGGATGATTCCGAAGTCGGCGGCGGACGTCGTCGTAGCCTCCTGCACCATTCAGTTCCGGAAACTCGAAAACTAAGACCCCGGAGGCTCGGAGGGAGACTCTGGCGCTGGGGCCCATGCACTGCCACGAACCTCCCATTCGCACGGTCACCAAGGACACCCGATGCGCCCTCGGCCTCAGCGCTGAACGGGGGTCGGATGGCTCTGCCGTGAACGGTGTCAGTGGCCTGGGCGGCGGCGAAGAGCTATCCAGCGGGGCGGATCCGGTTTCCGTTCCAGGGCCCGTTCACTCTGTGCCTGCGCACACTCGAGGCCTGTAGGATCGCCAAATTGTGTGCACGCTGATGTCGAGCAGCTTCCGCTCGCCGAGATCCGAAATAGCCCACAGAAATCCCTGTTCGGGGAAGTTCAAGCCAACCGATCCTCGCCAGAATTCGCCGGTTTCGTGGTCGCGGACCGCGATGCGGTGGCCAGGGTCCAGGGTCCAGGGACAGGAACATTTCAACTTCGCATCGCGTGAGCGAATCCTTGGATCCATGTTTCCCTGACACTATGACAACAACTGTTGTGCATTAGGAGCACATGACCCGGTGGAGCGTCGGATGTGAACTGCTCGGCCCCTCACCGTTGCCACCGCGACTTTGGGCCTCTATTAGACAAGCCCCAGTTCTGGGTTGATGTGCCTGGTGGAACTTCACTGTTTACGCGTGCCTCGTACTGGCCAGGGGCAATCCGCGTTACCGAAATACCGACCTGTTCGGTCATGGCTGCGGGCCTTAGTAGTTCCACTGCTCTATTCAGGGCGTCGTCCAATTCCGTTCGAGTGTGAACGGCAACGACAAGATAATCGGGCAGTACCTGCATCGCAAATCCTTTGATCTCAAAGTGGTGATCCGCGCCGTGGTCACTAGTTTGGCGTGGAGTGGATATCCCAGGTTTCGGCCTGGCCACAACGCTTGCTGTCTGTCTCGAAGTCGGCATCATCGGCGCTGAAGACGATCCTGCCGCCGGCTCGCAGAAACTGATCCGCAGCCGGCAGGGCCCCCGAAGTCCGGGTGCGGCGGTATCTCTGAGCGGACCCCGGCGGTCCGGGGTCCGCTCAGAGTCGGCAGCCTCCCATGGTGGTAGCTCCCGATGAGTGAGTCGCAGAAACAGGCCTGCCCTTCAGGAGGACCGGCGTGATCCCAGGTGAAGCTGCAGACTGGTCCTCCTGACTGCGGGAGGAATCAGTAGGTTGCGACTTCTTCGTTCTGTTCTTCGAAGTCCGCCGTGTCTTCAATTTCCTTAAGAGCTGCTGTCCCCTCGATGAAGTCGGTTCCTGCTCCCTCCGGGAGTATGGTCCGTCGAAGGACTACGTACAGCAGCGGAGTGAGCACGAGGGTGACGAGGAAACCCAAGGGGAAGATTCCAGTGGCGGTCAAGAGATACGAGGTACCCGACCCGACGACCAGGGCGATGAGTCCCGACCAGTTGAATCGCTCGACGAGCGCAGTCTGGACGGCCTGGCGCCTTCGTACGATGTAGAAGTCTGCGATTACGAGTGAGGCAAGCGAGAAGGTAAGAATTCCGAGGACGCCGAGGAACTGTAGAAGCACGCCAAGGATGTTGGCCCAGACCGAAACAAGTGCAATCACGTTGGCCAGGACCACCATAAGAATGCGGTTGGGCTTCCTCCGCAGAACGGCATCAAAAAGGTTGGACAGCGCGAGGGATCCGGAATAGGTATTGATGACCTGGGCCTTGATCTGTGCGGCGTACATGACCAGGAACCCTACGATCCCACCAAGGATGATGAAGTAGGCGCCCGGGTTTGAGTGGGCCAGGTATTGGACTTTCTCAAAGATTGAACCGCCCAGCTGGGCTGTGGCAACATCGGAATTCGCCGGGTCCGTCAAGAACCGGGCAACCACCGTGTCGCCGGCCTGGTAAAGCAGCGCGCCCAGTGAAACCACACCGAAGTTGACAATGATGTTGCCGCCGATGGCCATAATCCGGACATCCTTCGGGGATTTGGCGTAGCGGGCGAAATCGGCACCCACTAGAGCCAGCGCACCTGCCATACCAATCATGCTGCTCAGGACTCCCATAATTTGAACGGGGCCGATTGAAGACGGCTGAGCGCTAAGCACGCTTGCCACGGAAAGGTCCGACTGTTGAAAGGCGAGGAATCCAACCCACAGCATGAGCGCGCCGGCGATAATCGTCAGGAAGAACGATGTCTTCTGCACTACTTTCATGCCGAACATCGTCAGGAGGATCCAGAGCAGAGTCAGGGCTCCGTAGATCAGAACGGCATTGCCGAGGTTCGGCGACCAGCCCAGCATGAAGAGCGTGCCGTAGTAGAGAAGGACATTCTCTAAAGCAAGAAATCCCAGAATCATGAAGGCGAAGATTAGTGATGCAAGGGCGGATCCGGTAGCCCCCAAACCGTGGAAGCGCATCGTGACGGTCGATGACATTCCCGTGCTCTGGCTGACCCGGGCCGTGAATGTACCGACCAGGGCACCAAAGATGGCCGACACCGCAGCCATCGCAATCGTCCACTGCACGCCCACGATATAGCTGGCGGTCCCACCAATAATCAGCATGGCGAGGGTCGTTCCGACCCCGGCCGTGTTGGAAAGAAGGGACCATCCACCCACGCGAAGGTTCTCTGCGACAGGATTCAGTACATTGTCCTCCATCTTTTGCCTGAGGCTCGGGGATGGGGTCTGAGGGGATAATTCAGAAGTCATTGCGTTTCTCCTTTGAATACAATTTCCTGGCTGATTGATGCTGGTCTTAGCACGGGTCTGTCATCCGTATTCCTCCGGGAAGTCAGCAGATCGCGTCTGGATTCTTGCTGGACCTCAAGGGTCGCCGGAGGTGGCCGGGGCATGGGGCATCGCCGGGCATCGCTTTTGTCGAAAACCGGACTGTCGAGGGGGTTCATCTACGTCGAGGTGTGCCCCCGGACCGGAGCGGTGGCGCCAGCCATGTCGGAGCAGGGCTGGCGCCGTTGGCTGAGGGCTGAACGCCCCGACGTAGGAGTCAGATGAGACTCAATCGTGCCTTAAGAGTTTCCTTCTGGTCCCGAAGGTACATGACAAATGAGCCGTTCTTGTCGACAACCGTGTTGTATTCGTCGAGGACCACAATCGTGGTCGTGCCCAATTCGATAATGGCCGGGCCTTCCACTTCTTCTCCCGGGCCCATCGGCCCACCCTGGTGCACGTCCACTTCCACCATGCGGTGCTGCTTGGGAGACCAAATGTTGCGGCGCTTTGGCTCCCGGACGGCATCGGCGGAGATGGTGCCGGACAGGGTCACCCGGTCCTTGGGCGTGTGGCCGATTGCTGAAAGCCGGATGTGAAGCAAATCGATCGGCATCTCCAGGTTGTTGTACCCGAAGAGCACCTCGTGTTCGTTGTGGAAGGCTCTGGCGAAGTCCGCGAAGTCGGGGGCCTCCAAATTTGAGGCGTTTACCTCAACGTTCAGTTCATACCACTGGCCCTTGTACCGCAGGTCAAGAGACGGGACAAAGGAGATCTCGGTTTCAGCGACGCCTTCGGCCAGCAGCGTGTTTCGGCCCTCTTCCGCCATCCCTTTCCATACGCTGACCAAGCTCTCGCCGCTGAGGGTGTGCAGCCGCTGGTTGGCGCTTTGGACGTAGTCATGTTTGAAGTCGCAAACCAGCATGCCGGCGGCGCAGAAAATCGAGGAATCGCGCGGGGTGATCAGCACAGGTATTTCCAGTTCCCGGGCGATGGCTGCTGCATGCACCGGACCGGCGCCTCCTGCAACGACGATCGGGAAATCTCTTGGATCCAGGCCGCGGCGGACGGTGATGTCCCGGACACCCGTTGCCATGGTGACGTTGACGATCTCATAGATCCCTGCCGCAGCTTCCTCAACGCTGAGGCCCAACGGATCGGCAACGTCGGTCTTGATGGCCCGGATGGAGGCCTCCCGGTCCAGACCGATCTGGCCGTTCATGAAAGTTTCCGGATCGATGTATCCCAGGACCACGTCGGCGTCGGTGGTCGTGGCGTGCACTCCCCCGCGGCGGTAGCAGGCAGGTCCAGGCACTGCCCCTGCGCTCTGTGGGCCGACCCGCAGCAAGCCGCCTTCGTCCACCGTCGCGATGGATCCGCCGCCGGCGCCGATCGTGTGGATGTCCACTGCCGGCAGGGCCAGGGACCAGCGATCAATCTCACCGTCGGTCATGACCAGGGGCTTGTTGTCCTTGACGACGGCGGCGTCGAAGCTCGTGCCGCCCATGTCCACGGTGATGCAGGAATCCCAGCCGTGGGTGGCGGTTACGAGCAACCCTGCTGTGGGTCCGGAGGCCGGGCCCGACAACAGTGACAGCGCGGCTCGTTTGGCCAGCTGGTCCGGGGTGGCGACTCCGCCGTTGGACTGCATCATTAACAGAATTCCGTCGAACCTGACCCCAGAGAGCAATTCCAGCAGCTTGGTCAAATAGCCGCTGATGATGGGTCCGGCGTAGGAGTTCAGTACAGCTGTGCTCGTGCGCTCATAGTAGCGGGCCTGACCCAGGAGTTCGGAGGACTTAGTGATGTAGGCATCGGGCATGAGGTCCGCCACGATCTCCGCCGCGCGGTCCTCATGAGCCGTGGCGGCGTGCGAATGCATGAAGGAGATGGCCACGGACTGGACGTCCTGCTCTCGCATGACTTCAACGGCTTCCCGCACATCCCGCTCGGATAGGGGTGTCACTTCGTCGCCCTTGTAGTCGAAACGGCCCCCGACCGGGAAGCGCAGGTGGCGGGGCACCAACGGATCCGGCTGCTCCAGGCGATTGTCGTAGGGTTCCTCGCGGGTGCCGTGACGCATCGGCAGAACGTCTCGGAATCCTTGAGTGCCCAGCAGTGCAGTCTTCGGTCCTCGGCGGGTGAGCAGGGCATTCGTGGTTACGGTCGTGCCGTGCACAATTAGCTCTACGCCGGCCAGGAAATCCTCGATGGACTTCTTGTCCAGCGCGGCGATCTCCTGCAGTCCGTTATATACCGCCAGCGGCGGGTCAGAAGGGACCGAACTGGTCTTGTGGATGCGCCGTTGGCCTTCCGGGTAGATGACGAGAAAGTCGGTGAAGGTGCCGCCGACGTCGATGCCGATTCTGATGCTCATGGTATTTGACCTTCCAACTAAGCTTCTGCGCGGAGCGCTGTGGTCTGTGCGGTGTCGACGGCGGTCCCGTCGGCGGTGAGAACAACGCCGTATTCCGAGCGGGCCTTCTCTGGGGACACGATGCCGTCCCGGACTTCAGCCAGGACTTTCTCGGCCGGCCGGTTGAATGGGTCGCCGTATCCGGCGCCACCTCCGAGAAGCGACTCGATGCGGGTTCCCGAGGGTAGTGCGATGATTTCTTTGGACCCCCACATATGGGAAGTGCCGTCGGGGAAGGTGACGGTCATGTCGTTGAGTCCGGAGTCCTTGCCGCCGAAGAGACCTCGCGCCGGAACCGCCCCCTCGGAGCGGACGTTGTCACCGAGGGTCACGCCGTGCTGGTTCTCCCCGTAGCTGATCCACGCGGAACGTGTCCCCATGCCGCCACGGAATTCGCCGGCGCCGGCTGAATCTGGCAGATATTCGTGGTACTCCAGAAAGTGCGGGGAGGTCAGTTCAAACATCTCCGGGTCAGGGGCTCGCATCTGCCCCGCAGTGCCTGTGAAACCTAGTGCGTCCCAGCCGTCGGTGCCCTGGACGCCGCCGGGGCCGGTCCGCTGAAATACGGTGAGCGTACCGAATTCCTCGTTTGTGCGGGGGTCCACGCCATTAGTAGACGTGCACATGTACTTGTTCCATCCGGCTGAAACGCGATCCGGGAGAATGCCGGCTAGCGCCGTCATGATGCACTCAACGACTTCGTCGGCCATCTGGTTGCCGAAGACTGTGGCCGCTGGGAAACGCGGATTCAGTATCGAGCCTTCCCGGAAGACCGTTTTGATGGGTTCGAAGAGCCCCTGGTTGGTGGGGATGTTGATGTCCCCGCTGGCCAAGAGCATCAGAAACGCGATGCGCACGGCGCCTTTGGCCGAGGCCGGGGGCATATTGGTGATTCCGGGTGCCTGATCGTCGCTGTCGGAGAAGTCAAACGTTATTTCGTCGCCCTTGATCTCGATGTTGCAGGCAACCTTGTAGCGCTTGGTGGTGTCGAAGCCGTCGGATACCATCCAGCTTTCACCGTAATAGTGCCCGTCCACCCAACGGCTTACCTCGGCCCGCACCTGGCGGGCGGAACTCTCGAGGATGTAGTTCATGTGGTTTTCGTACACCGGCAGCGTGTATCTTTCGATCAGTTCGACCAGCCGTCGGCCGCCGATGGTGCAGCAGCCGATCATGGATTTGACGTCTTCCATGACGAAGTCGAAGCGGATGTTGGCCGAAATGAAGTCCCAGACGTCCTTGCGGAAGACGCCTTTCTCCGCCACCTTCACTGGGGGGATGCGCAGGGCCTCCTGCCAGATGTCCCGGGCGTTAGGGTCGTAGCCGCCGGCCGTCATCCCCCCGATATCGGCCATGTGGCCCTTGGCCGCAGTCCATCCGACCAGCTGTCCGTGGGAGAAAGTCGGCATGAAGATGCCGGTGTCCGCGTTTTGATTGCCACCATGGTAGACATCGTTGTGGATGATGACATCGCCTTCATGGATGTCGTCTCCGTAGTAGTTGATGATGTATTCAAGTGCCGGATGGGCACCGAAGGCGATGATGGCCGCGAACTCGGCTTGGGCCAGGGTGTTTCCGTCTTTGTCGAAGACCACGGTCACCAGGTCGCCGATTTCGTTGAAGATCGGTGATCGGGAGGAGCGCATGAGCATGGTCGCCATTTCCTTGGCGATCGCGTCTACCCGGCGCTGGAGAACGGACGCGGTGATCGCGTCGATGGTGTTCTCAGTATTCGTTGACATTTACTTCACCTTTCGAAATTCGATACAAGCCTGTCGGGTGCTCTGAGAGTTTGCGGCTCCCGGAATCGTCGATAACAAAGGAATCGGCCATGTAGCCCGTGGCCTGCGCGGCGTCGTCCCGCACCATTGGGTGAACGGCCAACACGTAGCCGGCCCGAATCATGGTGTCATCGGACTGGGTGCCGTCTTCAACGACGTCCAGGCCGATCCACGGATGTTCCAGCACGTCGAGGCCGAGTGAATGCCCTGACCAGTAGGAGGAGCTGGCACCTTCGGATTCAATCGCATCCAGCACGGAACGCTGGACATGTGAGGGGGAGGCGCCCGGTTTCATTTCCCGGGAGGCTGCGGCCAGGCCCTTGGTTACGGCCCGGGCCATTCGTTCTGTGTCATCCGCGGGCGGGGCAAAGGTGACCATCCGGGACAGCTCGGTCCAGTAGCCCTTTGGGCCGACGATTTCAAAGGAAAAGGTGTGGACGTCGTGGGCGTTCAGTACGCGGTCCCGTGGCGGGCCGAACGTGGCATTGGCCTTGTCACCGTCGGTCTCTGTATACATAGTTAGAAACAGCGGGTCTTCGCCGCCGAGCTGGTGTCCCACTTTGTACATCTCAGCGCCGATTTCCCGTTCGGTTGTTCCGGGACGGGCAATTTCCAGCAGCCGGCTGAAGCACTGGTCGAGTATGTAGGCGGATTCTTCGGCGCCCTGGATTTCCGCAGCGCTTTTGACGGCCCGGATCAATTCAAACTGGGCAGAGTAGTCGATAAATTCCACATGGGGGTAGGAGGTGGTCAGAGCAAGGTACTCATCGACCTTCATGACCTGGCCCAGCCCGATAATGCCGACTCGGGAGAACTTCTTTCGACGCTTCAGGGCATCCACCAGGCCATTAGCAATGGTTCCGGGGCACCGGTAGTCGCTGACCCATCCTGAAGCCGGTTTGCGGGCTCCGATGAGGTTTCCGGACAGGACGACGACCGGCTCCTCGTCCTTGAACATGACTGCGTTGCCGGAACGGTGCAGAAGGTTGTAGTCGGCGACGTACCGCAGCGATCCTTTGTGGCCGCGGTAGTCATTGGCCGAAAAGATGAGGGCGTCGACTCCGTCTTCTTGCATCGATTTGTTGAGCAGATCCCATCTGCGGTTCCGCTCTGATAGTGAGTTGGGCATTTGTCCACCTTTCGCATTCGGTGAGGAATGCCGTTGAATCACGCATTGAGGAGATGGAGCTGGCAGAGTCGGCTCTTGTAGACGTGCAAGCGACTGACGGAGCCTTCCTTGGCGCTACATGCTGACCGGGGCCGGGGCCACTCGTTGGCTGAGCCGGAGTCCCGAGGTCAGTCGCGGGGTCTGTTGAGATTGACTGTACAAGCGCATTTCCCGTAGGACAATAAATCGTGGCAGTATTTTCCTATGCGAAATGATGATCAGACTCCCCCACTAGATTCCGTACACAGGGCACTGCAGCTGATCCTGGCGCTGAGGGCTGGCCGAGCCCTCGCAGTGAAGGATGCCGCCGAGTTGTTGGGGGTGGTCCCCTCGACCGCATACCGCCTGTTGGCGGCGCTTTGTTACGACGGTTTCGCCATCCAGGACCGCGATCGCCGTTATCGCGCTGGCCCGGAGCTGGCTGGCCACCACGAGGGCAGTTACTCACCGGGCCAGTTGCGCATGGTCCTCCGGCCGGCCATAGAAGAGCTCAACAGGATACTCAACGAGACCATCCAGGTGTGGGTTCTGAAAGGTGCCCGGGTGAGCTACGTCGACGGGCTGGAAAGCACCCAGCCGCTCAGCGTACGAACTGGTGTCTGGGATCTGGTGCCTGCCTACTCGTCGGCAGGAGGGAAAGCTCTGCTCGCGGAGCTGGGACGCCCGGAGCTGGAGTCCATCCATGCCGAAGGTCTTATACCGTGGCGGTCAGCCAGGATCACGACCCTGCAGTCCCTCAAGCGCCATCTGGTCACGGTGCGTCAGGACGGCTACGCATTGAACATGGAGGAGGCGGCCCAAGGCATAGCGGGCATCGCCGCCTGCGCCAAGGATCCGGCCGGCTATCCGGTGGCCGCGATCTCCGTGGCCATCCCCAGCATCCGATTCAATCGGAAGAGGATTCCGGAATACGCCAAGGCCCTGCATGCGGCCGTGAATGTCGCCGAAATGGAGCTCGCCAAACCTCGGGAAATGTTCACCGACGCCCCGTAGCACACCGCTTCCTATCCAACGGCGGGGATTCGGGGTTTACACCCTCCTTCTGGCAGGAGAAACCCCCCAGCCACTCATTCTCCTCAGGGAAATCGCGGACGAGACTGTAGACGGACCTAAAACCGGGGCTTTACGCTCGGTGCAACCCATCTGCCAACCAGATTTCTGGATCACATTGAGGAGGCATTCTGATGGTCGTTTCCCCCGAAATCTCACGCCACACGGCTGAGGTATCACCAGGCGAACCGTGGGACGCTTATGTCCGCGAGGATCGGGTCCACCGGACCCTATATACCGATGAGCGCGTTTTTAGTGAAGAGATGGTCAAGGTATTTGGCCATACCTGGGTGTACTTGGCCCATGAATCGCAGCTACCGGAGCCCAATTCATTTGTGTCAACCAAACTGGGCTTGCGGCCGATTATCGTGACCCGGGACCGTCAAGGAGACCTGCACGCCGTCTTCAACCGCTGCGCACACCGTGCGGCGACGGTGTGCCGTGAGGAATCAGGCGTCGCCAAGAGCTTTCAGTGTCCTTACCATGGTTGGACCTTCAAGAACACCGGCGAACTTGTCGGTGCGCCCTGGCCCCAGGGGTACGGTGAGAATTTTGACAAGTCCGAATTCGGACTCGGCAAGGTCACCAGGGTCCAGTCATACCGCGGGTTTATCTTTGGCACGCTTAGCGACTCGGCACCGTCGCTGGACGAGTACCTGGGCGAAGCCAGGCCGTGGCTGGACTACTGGATCGACCGGGCCCCCGAAGGCGAAGTGATCGTGCGAAGCGCCGCTCATCGGATGGGCTACCGCGGCAACTGGAAGCTTGCCTTCGACAATGCTGGCGACGGCTACCATCCTTCGTTTTCCCATCGTTCGCTGTTGGAGATGGCGTCGCGCATGGGCGACAGCAAAGACATGTCCTACTTCGGCAAGACTCCCGACGACGGCCCCATGAAGGTCTACTCCCTGGGCAACGGTCACAGCGTGATCGACCAGCGGCCAAACTTTGAAGGTCCGGGTAGCATCTGGGCCAATCAGCGTCCCCAGCCCGGGCGGGAAAAGTTCGAGGAGCTGATCCGCAGCAAATACCCAGAGGACGCCGACCGGCTTCTGGGCGTCAGCGCCGGCGCACAGATCAATTTGAGTATCTTCCCGAACCTTCTACTCATCGGCAACCAGGTCCAGGTGATCGAACCGTTAGGCGTTGACCGGACGCAGCTGACCTGGAACGCAACATCGATCGGCGGCGTCCCCGAGGAAGTCAACACGATGCGCATGCGAACCCAGGAAGACTTCCCGGCCTTCGGCGAACCTGATGATCAGGCCAATTTCGAAGAAGTCCAGCGTGGACTTGCCGTCTCAGAAGAGGAATGGATCCTCATGAACCGCGGCCTGAACGTGGATGGCTGGCAAACGATTGACGAAAGCGGTGTCATCGCCACTGCAGTGACCGATGAAATTCACATGCGCAGTTACTACGAAGAATGGTTGCGCCTGATGAACGGGGAAGCCAAATGAGCCAGGGAATCAAGGACTACTCCGACACTTCGAGCTGGTCCTACCATGTGGACGAATCGTTTTACGCTGATCTCGACAGCTTCAGGGAGGTGCTCAACGCCGACTGGCCCGTGGCCTCAGTCGAGACCGCCCGGCGGGGCGAAGGCTACCTGGCCCAGGAGGCGCGTCTCATCGACGAAGGCCGGTTTAACGACTGGCTGGAGCTGTTCAGCACGGATTGCCTTTACTGGGTCCCCATCACTCCGGGCGGGGGTAACCCCCGCCTTGAAGTCTCACATGCCTTTGACGATTGCCGCCGGCTCACCGATCGGGTGTACTGGCTCCGCACGGGACTTGCCTTCAGCCAAATACCGCAGTCCCGAACTCGCCGACTCATCAGCAACGTGGAAGTTCTGGACCAGCCCTCCAAAGGGCTGCGATTCATCCGTTCCAACTTCATCGTCAACGAGTTCCGCGCAGGGGTCTCCAAGAGTTACAGCGGATGGTACGGGCATGTACTGACGGCCCATGACGACGGCTGGCGGATCCGGCTCAAACAGGCCAACCTGCTGGACTCCGAACACATTCACGAGAACCTCACTCTCGTCTTCTAAGACCGGGCGAAGAAAATGACTGTACACGACGAACAATCCGCCGAACTGAATCGGCTGCGACGGGAAAACATAATGTTGCAGCAGAGGCTATGCCGTCTGGAACGCGAAGCCGCAACCATGCACCCGGTGGTAGCCGAGGTTAAGCGGATGAGAATCTGGGATTTCACGCCATACGGGGTCAAACCGGACGATTCATGGCTGGCACTGGACCGGGTCAGCGCCACCGACCTGATGCGCGCCCTGGCCGGAACAGATCACTGGAGACCTTGGCAGACCCGGCTAGAACCACGACCTCAGCCATGAGCAAGTTCGGCCGGGAGGTCCTCGTCATCACGCACTTTGACGGCGCGGACCTGTCCTGGATAAACCTTCTCATCCGCGAGCAGGGCATGGAACCGGTGCTGGTCCGGCCGTTTGCCGGCGAGTTGCTGCCGGAGCCGGGAAACACGGCTGCGGTAATCTGCCTGGGCGGCCCGCAGAGCGCCTATGAAGACACGGATCATCCGTTCCTCATCGACGAAGAGAAGTTCCTGCAGCGCGCGGTGCGGGAGCACGTTCCCGTGCTGGCCATCTGCCTGGGCTCACAGATCCTGGCCAAGGCCCTCGGGGGGCGGGCGATCCCCGGCATCCAAGGACTGGAATGCGGATTCATCAATATCCTGCCCTCCCCGGAGTACATGGGTACAGAACCGGCCGGGCTTCAAGGCCGGTTCTTCTCCTTCCACACGGACACCTTCATCCCCCCGGCAGAAGCGGAACTGCTGGCCATTTCGGACAAATACCCCCAGGCCTGGCGCGTCGGGTCCGCACTGGCTATCCAGTTCCATCCGGAAATCTCCCCAGCAGGAGTCCGGCGATTACTTTCCATCGAGGAAATGAAATTACGGAACTACGGTGTCGATGTCGACGGCCTCATGGCCGAGGCAGAGTCAGCGCATGACAGTGCCTGGGCTGAGGCCCAGCGGGTCGTCGGCGGCTGGCTCACCGACTCCAACAGTTTTTAGCGCACTCCACCACGACCAACCGGCAACGCAACAGCGTTTCATCACCTGTGCCCTCTTTTAAGGAACCGCCATGACCAGTAGCAGTAAGTTCGTCCACAAATACTCCCTCTACAGCGAGGAACAGCTGGAGGCCGCAGAACGCAGCCGACAGGCACTGGATACCCAGGGCATCGAGATCGTCCGGCTCGTCTGGCCGGATCAGCATGGCCTGCTCCGGGGAAAGTCCTTGACCAAGGACGCCTACTTGGCCGCGCTGGAGTCCGGCATCGACATCACCATGGCACCGTTCTTCTTTGACACCGCCAACGCGATCGTCATGAATCCGTTCTCCGCTGACGGTGGATTCGCGATTGAAGGTCTGGGTGGAAGCCCGAACGTGAAGATGGTTCCGGATCCCGGCACGTTCAATGTTCTACCGTGGGTTGAAGAAACCGCGGTCGTTATTTGTGATCTGTATATGTCCAACGGCGAACTGTTCCCCTTCGCCCCGCGCTCAATCCTGAAACAGACGCTCAAGAAGATGGCCGACAACGGTTACCAGCTGATCGCCGGCATCGAAATGGAATGGTACCTGACCAAGATCGTCGACGATATGCTCCAGAACGGATCCCTCGGCGCACCGGGGTCACCGGCTGATCCGCCGAAAGTGGCACCCGTCGCCCGAGGCTACAACTACCTGCTCACCGATCATCTGGACGAAATCGATCACATCCTGCGGCCGATTCGTAAAGCGCTCGTGTCCATGGGCTTGCCGTTGCGTTCCATTGATGACGAATGGGCACCCAGCCAGGTGGAGACGACGTTCGATATCCTGGAAGCCCTGGCCGCCGCCGACGCCGCGGTACTGTTCCGAATGACGGTCAAGCAGATCGCCAAGCGCCACGGCCACGTCGCCTCTTTCATGTGCACGCCGGCCATCGATGGGTTCTACGCCAGCGGGTGGCACCTGCACACCTCCGTCGTCGATCTGGCGACAGGCGAAAACCTCATGGTGCCGTTCCTTGACGAGCCGTTGTCCGCTCTTGGCCAAAACTACGTCGGCGGCACCTTGGAGCACGGCATTGCCGCTTCCGTATTCACCACGCCAACCATCAACGGTTACCGTCGTCGACGGCCGTATTCACTGGCACCCGACCGGCTGACCTGGGGCCAGGACAATCGTGCCGCCATGATGCGCGTGATCTCCGCCCCCGGTGATCCCTCCTCGCACGTAGAGAACCGCGTAGGAGATTCCGCAGCCAACCCGTACCTCTACATGGCCGCCCAGGCAGCCGCGGGTCTGGACGGAATCCTGAACAAGACCGAACCGGGCCCGCTCAGCGAAGACCCCTACAGCCAGGACGTTGCGCAACTGCCGACGACACTTGCGGAGGCAATCGATGCCTTGGATGCCGATACTTTCTACCGCAAGGCATTCGGTGACGCCTTCATCGACTACCTCGTCACCATCAAGCGGAGCGAAGTGTCCCGTCACGGCGCCTGGGTCGCCGAGAACCCCAACTCCGACGCGTACGTCAACGGCGTGACGGACTGGGAACACCGCGAATACTTCGAGTTGTACTAATCCGTTCCACTAGTGCAACCGTGTGCCGGCACCGCACCGTTACGGACGGTGCCGGCACACCCCGGACAAAGAGGTAGAAACCACATGCCCAAGATCATTCTCCGTTCCCCGGACGGAAGAAAACACATCGTCGATGCCCGAAACGGAGCGTCCGTCATGGAAACCGCAGTGAAACATGGAGTGCAGGGCATCGTCGCAGAGTGCGGCGGGGCGCTGTCCTGTGCCACCTGCCACGTCTACATCGCCGAAGCATTTGTCGGGATCACCGGACCAGCAGACGATTTTGAAGACGAAATGCTCGACGACGCAGCCGCCGAACGTAAACCCAACAGCCGGCTCTCCTGCCAGATCCGAATGACCGACGAACTCGACGGTCTTGAAATCGAAATCGCTCCAGAACAGTGAGAAATCCATGACCAATCACAACCCGGGTACCCTCACTGCCGGCATACTCATCCTCGGTGCCGGCGAAGCCGGACTGCAGCTCGCGGTATCTCTCCGGCAGAAGGGCTACACCGATCCCGTGACGCTCATTGGCGCGGAAGACCAACCGCCGTACCAGCGCCCCCCACTATCGAAAGCGTTCTTGAGTGCAGACATGGACGAGGACAACCTTGCCCTGCGCACCGAAGACTTCTACGCAGAGAACGGGATCCAGGTACTGACCGGAACCCGCATCACTGACATCACTCTGGACGAGGAAGGGCCAGGCGGTGTGGCCGCCACCGCAAACCAAGGCGCCCTACCCTTCACCAGACTCGCCCTCACCACCGGATCCAGGCCTCGCAAACTGAACCTGCCGGGTACAGACTTGGACGGAATCTGCTACCTGCGCGACATCCCTGACGCCCGGAACTTGCGCACCCGGCTGGCCAAAGCCAGCCGCGTCGTGGTCATCGGCGGCGGATTCATCGGGCTGGAGGCCGCCGCGGTGGCCCGTCAAAGAGGTCTCCATGTCACCGTCATTGAGACCTTCGACCGGCTACTTCAGAGGGTCGCCGCCCCTCCAATCTCAGATTTTTTCAGGGCCGCGCACCAAAAGCGGGGCATTGAAATCATCCTCGGATCCGGTGTCACAGCGCTGCGTGGCATGAACAAGAGGATCACCGGCGTTGAACTATCCAACGGCACGATCGTCCCGGCAGACCTCGTCATCGTCGGCATTGGCGTCGAACCCCGCACTGAACTCGCCGAGAAACTCGGATTGGATTGCGACCGCGGAATCATCGTCGACAACTACGCCCGCACCAGCAACCCCGCCATTGTCGCTGCCGGCGACTGCACGGTCCAGCCCCACCCCTTATACCCCGCCGAAAACGTCCGCTTGGAGTCCGTTCAAAACGCCGTGGACCAAGCCAAAGTAGCAGCCTCGTCGCTGCTAAACGAGCCACATCCCACACCGGCTGTTCCTTGGTTCTGGTCTGACCAGGGAGACCTGAAACTGCAGATCGCCGGGCTTTCCACCGGATACGACGACTACCTGGTCCGGGGAGAACCGGAAACCGAACATTTCTCCGTCCTCTACTACCGCGACGGACGGCTGATCGCCGCAGACGCTGTGAACAGTCCCCATGACTTCATGGCCGCCAAACGAGCCTTGTCAACGGGAGCGACAATCGACCGCTCCCGAGCCAATAACCCGGAACTCCCCCTTAAAAGCCTAATCGGGGAACTGACCACAACAGAGAGCTTGAGGAGATAGCAATGTCACACGAAGTCACCGAATTTGAAGCCAAGGCCGCTGAGTCCGGGGAAAAAGCCACCGAACGCTATTTCGAGAACCACAGGACAAACCTTGAAGCGCCCAAGGAAAGGGTCAGCCAGCTGGCGACAGAGGTCCTGACCGCTGTCCATGACGTGATCCGCCGGCGAAAGGTCACCTACGACGAATACCAGGCAGTGAAGGGCTGGCTGATCCAGGTCGGTGCAGACGGCGAATGGCCTCTGTTCATGGACGTCTGGGTCGAACACGTGGTTGAGGAGGTCGCCACTGAGCACCGCGAAGGTTCCAAGGGATCCATCGAGGGGCCCTACTACGTACCCGGTTCCCCGCTGCTGGGGGCCGAATGCACCCTGCCGATGCGCGAGGACGAACCCGGAACCCCGTTGCTCTTTCAGGGACAAGTTACCGACATCACCGGCAACGCACTGCCCGGCGCCAAGATCGAACTCTGGCATGCCGATGACTACGGGTTCTACTCGCAGTATGCACCCGGACTGCCGGAATGGAACCTGCGCGGAACCATCATCACCGATGAGAACGGCAATTTCGAGATCAACACCATTCAGCCGGCACCATACCAAATTCCGACTGACGGCGCCTGCGGCAGGCTGATTGAAGCTGCCGGCTGGCATGCCTGGCGTCCGGCCCACCTGCATCTCAAAGTTTCCGCAGATGGCCACGAGCTGCTCACCGCGCAGCTCTACTTTCAGGGCGACGAACATCTGGACGATGACATCGCCACAGCGGTGAAGCCCGAGCTGATCCTTGCCCCCCGCCCTAAGGCAGCCGGAACCGGAAACCAGGTCTCCTACAACTTCACCCTGGACCCCGTCCACGCCTAAGCGACGCTGCCCGCCACGTCGCTGCACAGTGCCCCTTCGACGTCCTCGAGGGGCACTGTGCCACCACATGGCACGGGCGAAGATCCTGGATATTCGTGAAGTGGATTCCCTCTAACGGCCGGGATCGCACCCGAAAGAGATCCGATCAACATCTCGCTGGCCGGGCCAGCTTGTTGGACGAATCCACGACCTCGAATGAGTGGACACTATCCATGGAGATCAGGCATCTGAAATACTTCCTGGTCCTGGCCGAGGAACTGCACTTCAACCGTGCAGCGGAGAGGCTTCACATTGCACAGCCGGCCCTCAGCCAACAGGTCCGTCAACTGGAACATGAACTTCAAGTAGCGCTCTTCATCAGGACTACACGGAAGGTCGAATTGACGGCCGCCGGGGCAGCACTCAGAAAGCGCGCACTTGAGATTCTGACGAACGTGGACTCCGTAAAGGATCTCGTAACACGGGTATCCACAGGTGAGACCGGAAGGCTCACCTTGGGGTTCACCGGCTCGGCGACATACGATCTTCTTCCCCTTATCGCCCGTGCGGTCAGAGAAAAGATGAGCGGGGTTTCGCTTGTGCTGCGCGGAGAAATGGCAACAGCAAGTCAAATCGAAGCACTGAGGTCCAATGCAATTGACATTGGGTTCCTGCGCCCCCCCGTACCCGACGACTTTGAACAAAGGATGGTGAGGACCGACTACTTGTCGCTCCTCGTACCCGCCTCCCACCCGCTGGCAGGCGAAGCGTCCATCGACCTGGCAGACATGGCCAACGAGTCGTTCATTGAATACAGTCCCGGCGCCGACCCTGCCACTTTCACCATCGTTTCAGGCGCATACCAGCAGGCCGGGTTCGAGGCAAATGTCCATCAGGAGGTCGACGCGACCTCGGTAATGGTGAGTTTAGTCGCCGCCGGCCTGGGAATGGCGCTCGTACCAAATTCCGTGAGCCATGTACAGGTCGAAGGTGCCGTGATTCGGCCGCTGAGGAGTCCAACCATCGCCATGTCGCTTGTGGCCGCGTGGAAGGTAGGAAACGATCTACCCGCGATCCCACGATTCCTTGAAATTCTGGAACATGAATTCCCGATCGGCAGATAGAGCCGCAAATAGTGTCTGTCGACATGGTCCGGGGTCATCAATAGCATTCCGGGCTGCGGTCCATCGCGGGATAGCTCGTGGACTCAGGACTAGGCAAATTGATTGATAGGTCCAGCTTATCAATTCCGGATGAAGAGATACCTTTAACCCCTTGTTGGGAGCTCCTCCCGCTGATGTACTTGTAATGAGTCCATTCCGCAAAATTCCTCAAAATAGAGCTGCAATTGGCCTATTCGTAGAATGTGTTCTCCGTAATTCATCTTTTGTCACAGTGCTTCCCTCGAAGCTCTCCTTCAATAACCGCCCAGGGGCCCGGCAGAGTACCTTCCTGAATGGAGCTAGCCTTTTACTTCGGCTCATGGAGTCCCAAATGGCGTTTCCGAAATCATAGATTCAACCTACTAAGGACGAACCACATGTTCCGTAACAGAAGATTCCTGGCCGTAGCATCTCTTGCTGCGACTCTCTCCTTCGCGCTGTCGGCTTGCGGTGGGATTTCGAACGCCGGAAACGCCGGCGGACAGCATGTCTTCACCGTGGGAATGACGCTGCCGACGGCCCAGAATTCGACCATTCAGGGCATCGCCGACGGCCTCCGGGCCGAGCTCGAACAGCACGGAGGGAAACTCATTACGGCTGACAGCCAGTTGAGCATTGACAAGCAGATCGGCGATATCGACCAGTTCATCACGCAGAAGGTCGACGCGATCATGGTGTTTCCGTTGGACTTTCCGACGCTTAAGAGCGTGTTGGGCCGGGCGGACAAGGCCGGCATCCCGCTGTTTGCCCATGACGCACTGATGGAGGACGCCGGCGCCGAGGCGCTGGCCCCGATCCGGGCCGAAGTAGTGACCGGGCGGAAGCAGCAGGCGCAGGAGGCCGCCAAGTTCATCGCGGACAAGACGGATGGGGCCGGTGAAGTTGGAGCGATCGGCATCGCGGCCCCGGTGACCACTAACATCTACCTGCTGGACCAGTTCAAGCAGCAGCTGGAGACGCGCGATGGCCTGACATTCGCTGGTCAGAAGGGAAACCCCACCGACGACGCAGCAGGAGCACGGCCTTTGGCTGAAGCCTTCCTGACCCAGTACCCGGCCCTTTCGGCCATCTACACGTACAACGACCCCAGTGCCATCGGTGCTGCAGCCGCGGCCAAGGCAGCGGCCAAGTCCAAGAAGATTGTCGTGACGGGCTTTAACGCCAGTCAGGACGGACTCGATGCCCTGAAGAACGGCACCATCGATGCCACCTGGGATTACAAGCCAGTAGAGGTGGGCCAAACCCTGGGCCGGCTGATCGTTACATCAGTCATGGAAAAGAAGCCGATCGGGCACTTCTACCAGATGGATGTCGCCATGGTTACGCCGGAGAATGTTGGCTCATTCGTGCCCTGGTCCGACCGGGTCAAACAGATCACCGGAGGAAAGTACCTTGGCCTGCCCGTCAAGTAGCTTCCACCGTACCAGGGCTTCGGAAGGACGATGATGCTCGATATCAGCAGCGTGGTTAAGAGGTATCCGGGCACGACGGCCCTGGGCGGCGTAAGCCTCTCAATCTCCCCCGGCGAAGTACTCGCTATCGCCGGCGAAAACGGCTCGGGGAAATCAACCCTCATGAAGGTCATTGCAGGCCATTTGGCACCTGATTCCGGCCACCTCCAGGTGGATGGGAAGGCAGTGAACTTCACCAGTCCCAGCGATGCGGTTACCGCGGGCATAGGGCTGGTGGAGCAGGAGCTGGCCGTCGCACCCCATTTGACCGTTGCCGAGAACATCCTTCTCGGCGCCCTGCCCATGCGCTATCTGGGGTTGGGAATCGACTGGCCGCAGGTCCAGAGACGTGCGAGGGAGATCCTCGATGTCCTTGACATAGATGTTGATCCACGGGCCATCGTGGGTCAGCTCCCCATCAATATTCAGCAGCTGGTGGCGATCGGAAGTGTCCTTTCCCGCCGCCCCCGGCTGATGCTGCTGGACGAGGCAACCAGCTCCCTGTCCGAAGGTGAGACCGACCGGCTGCTCGGTACCCTACGGCGACTCAAGAATAACGGCATGGCGATAGTGTTCATTTCCCACCGCATGCGTGAACTACGTGAAGTCGCCGACCGGATCGTCGTTCTTCGGGATGGGTGCGTCAGCGGTGCGGCCCCCATGGGAGATGTTTCCGATGGCGACGTCGTCAAAATGCTGGTCGGGCGCGTTCTGGACGATGTCTTCACGTCGGAGCGGACGGTCACCGAACGAATCGTGCTGCAGACCGAGGCCTTATGCGCAGCAGATTTCATCGACGACGTGTCAATTACGGTGCGGGCAGGCGAGGTTGTTGGTCTGGCAGGGCTCATGGGCTCAGGCCGCTCGACTCTGGCCCAGACCATTTTCGGCGCTGTCCCGCGAACCTCCGGGGCGGTGCAGCTCGATGGGCGGGATGTCAGGTTCACTCACCCCGCCCAGGCGCTGAAGGCCGGGGTTGGGTTTGTCGGTGAAAACAGGAAAGCTCAAGGAATTTTCCCTGGCCGATCCGTTCGGGAAAACGTGTCCGCCTCCAATCTTGCCGAGCATTCTCAGGCTGGAATCATGTCGCCGACACGCGAAAGAAGTCTCACCCGAAAGGTCATTTCGAATTTTGGCGTTAGATGCGTCGACACCGAGGAATGTATTGAAGCACTTTCCGGTGGCAATCAGCAAAAAGTACTGCTGGCACGTTCCATCGTTCGGGAGCCCAAGCTGCTGATCCTTGATGAACCAACGCGCGGCGTTGATGTCGGGGCCAAGGCCGAAATTTACGAGCACATCGCCAGGGCCGCGGCGAAGGGCATGGGATTCTTGGTGGCCTCCTCTGAGCTCACAGAACTGCTTGGCCTTTGCGACACCATTTACGTCCTCTCCCACGGACGAATCGTGGGACGACTCGACAGGGAAACTGCTACAGAGGAACGCATTGCTGCGTTGGCTTTTCATTCAGAACAAGATAGGGAAGTGGCCTGATTATGGCAATTTCAACACCACAGACCACGAATGCTGCTAAGAACATTCCCGAAGATCACAAGCCGGCACGCAGGAAAGCTGGATTCAGCCCCAAAGTTACGCTTTCCGTTGTCCTTATTCTGCTGATTGTTTTTTTTGGCTCTTTTCAGCCTAACTTCCTGACCGTGGAGAACTTAGTAAACATCCTGCGTCTCCAAACGGTCCCCCTCATATTGGCTGTGGGAATGACAATGGTTGTTTTGACCGGCGGCGCGGATCTGTCGATCGGATCTGCCCTGGCGCTCTCCGGAATCATCGCGGGGACACTGTATCTGGCCGGCGTCCCTGCGATAGCCGTCATCGCCGTCACCTTGGTCTCAGGCATGGCCTTGGGCCTCCTTAACGGCGTTCTGGTCGGTGTCTTGGGCATGTCATTCTTTGTGGTCACTCTGGGAACGCTCTCCGCGTACCGAAGTCTTGCGTTGGTGGCCTCGGAGGGAAAATCGATCCAGCTCGGAGATGCACCACTGTTCCTCCAGATTGGCGACGGCAGTCTTGGGCCCGTGCCCATTCCCGTGCTAATCGCGACCGTCGTGGTAGCCCTTGGATACTTTGTGCTCGCTCACACGAGCTGGGGACGCAAGATCTACGCGGTCGGTTCCAACAGGGAAGCCGCGCGGCTGGCTGGTATCAGGGTGAAACGGGTCCTGCTCTCCGTGTACGTGACTACTGGCCTGTTGGCGGGGCTGGCTTCCATCATTCAGATGGGCAGACTCACCTCAGCCTCCCCCGTCGTAGGCACGGGAATTGAACTGCAGGTCATTGCCGCCGTACTGCTGGGCGGAACAATAATGTCCGGGGGTTCCGGCGGACTGGGAGGCACGGTCATGGCCGTTCTCATGATGGGTGTGCTTCAGAACGGCCTGACACTGTCTGGAGTCCCGGACTTCTGGCAGGGCACCATTACCGGAACAATCCTCATCGTGGCCGTCTACATGGACCACGTCCAGCGGCGCCGACGAGGCTTGGGCGCCGACTGACGACGATCGTCGCGATAAGACGAATTTATCGAAAACGTAATTGCTGCGGATTTTTAAGTACGCCCGTGACGTGCAGAATTACTTCTCGTTTCAAAGACGGAGAAGCTGCCTCATTTTCTAACCCGGCGTCCGGCAGTTTTATCTAAAGAGGAGATCAAAAATGGTTAAATCAAGTCTGCTGACTTCGACTTTTAGCACCCTAAAGAGGAAGATCCGGGACGGCCGTATCGAAGCCTTGTGGGAAGAAATGAGGTCTGATGGCCTGGGCGCGCTGATCGTGGCCGGACGAGGACTCATCACCCAGTACGGGTACCTCGAGTACGTGACAGGGTACTGCCCCCAGGTTCGTCTCGCATATGCAGTTGTCATCCCCGGTGAGGAACCGATCATGGTTCTGCCGACCACCTCCGATGCGTGGTTCGCCAAGCAGGCCACACATCTGTCAGACGTCAGGGCAGCTGGCCAGGGTGATGTGATTTCGGACCAGGACAGCCTTCCCCAAGTAATTGCCGCCGTCGTCAGTGAACACCACGCGGATACCGGGAAGATCGGGGTGGTCGGCCTGCGCCACATCGTTCCGGTCGGCGACTACGAGATGCTGTGCGCCGCCCTGCCACAGGCGCAACTGTCTGACGCAACTGCCCTGTTGGGCCGGATTAAGGCCGTTAAGACCCAGGAGGAAATCGATGAAGTCCTGCGCTCCGCCGTCATTGCCGATGCAGGTCTGAATGTCTTCCGGGAACGGGCGGCCGTGGGAGTCTCCGGCTGGGAGTTGTGGGGTGACATGCAGCGTGAGGTCCGCCGGAGGGGCGCTCGTGAGGTCTTGATCATGGTGGGTACCAAACCATACTTCAACGACGTTCCAACAGCTGACCCGCTTGTTGAAGGCGACCTCGCCAGCGTCTATGTGGAAATCACGGGGCCTAACGGGTTCTGGGTGGAGAAGGCCAGCTTGTTCGCCTTAGGACAGATCAGTAACGAAAAGCGCCGTATTGCAGAGACCACTCTGGCCGCCCATGAGGCCGCGCAATCCCAGATGCGGGTCGGCAAGACTGCAGCTGATGTAGCAACGGCCATCGAAAAAATTGCGGCGCCGGCAGACGTCAATTCCGGGATTTGGCACGGCCACGGCGTCGGGATCGACCATGACACTCCGGTCCTGACCGAGACCGACAACACCATTCTGGTCGAGGGCATGGTCCTTGCATTGCATCCGAATTTCGTGAATTCACGACTGACTGAAGGGGCAAGCATCGCAGATACATTCGTCATCCAGCAGGACGCTCCCCTGCAGGCTTCCAACATTTCTCAAGAAATATTCCAGATCGGGGAGGGGAACTAATGTCCTATCAAGTTGGCATTGACGTCGGCGGAACGTTTACGGATTTTCTGCTGGTAAATCAGGCAACGGGTATCAAGCGGCAGCACAAGACCTCAACGACGCCTGCGGACCCTTCCAACGGGATCCTGAACGGACTGTCAGAATTGGGCGTGCTCGAAGGGCTATCGGAGAGGGAATTCTTTTCGCAGATCGATCTCATCGTGCATGGCACGACCGTAGCCACAAATGCGGTTCTGACGGGGCGAGGTGCCAAGACAGGGCTGATTACGACGGAAGGGTTCCGCGACATCCTGGAGATGCGCCGCGGCATCCGTAGCCGTAAGCATCTCTACGACAATAAATATGTGGCGCCGCAACCGCTTGTGTCCCGGGATCTGCGTAAAACCGTGACCGAGCGCGTGGATGTTGATGGCAACGTCGTGACACCCCTGGAAGTGGAATCACTTCGTCAAGCAGTCGGGGAACTGGTCGCCGAGGGCGTTGAGGCCATCGCCGTCTGTTTCGTCCACTCCTATCAGAACGCGGCACATGAGCAGGAAGCCCGGAAGATCATCGAAGAGTGTGCGCCGGGGGTCTTCCTGTCCATCTCCTCTGAAGTGCTGCCGCAGATTCGGCTCTACCCACGGATCAGCACCACGGCAATGAATGCCTACCTTGGCCCTGTGGTTCAGCGGTACATGAAGAAGATTGTCGGGCGGTTGGCCGAACGTGGCGCTCACGGGACGCTGATGGTGATGCAGTCCAACGGCGGAATCACGTTGCCCGCGACGGTGGCCCATCTGCCAGCCTCCATAACGATGTCCGGGCCTGCGGCCGGTCCGGTGGCCGCATTGGCCTACGTGGCACAGCGCGGCTGGGCAGACTGCACAGTGGTTGATATGGGAGGCACAAGCTTTGACGCCTCCTTGGTCAAGGACGGTGAAGTCCAGATCACCCGTGAAGGCGAGATCAACCGCCACGTGATCTCCCTGCCGACGACGCACGTAAATACCATCGGTGCGGGCGGCGGATCCATCGCCTGGATCGACGACGGCGGTATGTTGCGCGTGGGTCCGCAGAGCGCCGGCGCCGATCCCGGACCCGCTGCCTATGGCAAGGGCGGTGAAGAACCAACAGTTACGGACGCTGGCGTTGTCCTCGGGTATATAGACCCCGACTATTTCCTGGGCGGCCGGGTAAAGCTGCGGAGTGATCTGGCGGCCGCAGCCATTTCGAACAAAGTCGCCGGTCCGCTGGGCCTCACCGTCGAAGAGGCAGCTGCCGGTATCTACGAGATGGTCAACCTGGAGATGGCGGCGGGAACCAAGAACATTTCAGTAGAACGAGGCTACGACCCCCGGGAATTCCCGATGGTGGTGGCTGGCGGCGCCGGACCCGTCCACGCGGGCATGATTGCCCATGAGCTGGAGATACCTGTTGTGGTCATCCCGCGACTGTCCTCGGTGCTGTGTGCAGCGGGTATGTTGATTGCCGACCTGCGACACGATTTTGTCCGTGCTTTCAGTACCAGGTTCTCGCAGATCGACCTGAACCGGGCCCACGCGCTGATCACGGAAATGTCCCATGAGGGCGATGCGCTGCTGCACCTTGAGGGGGTTGCCGCTGAGGATCGCGCCGTCATCGTTTCTGCCGACATGCGCTACATCGGACAGCACCACGAGGTGATTGTCAGCTTCAACGCCGGAGATATGGATCCAGCGGATCCGGCGGGGCCGGGCAGGGTCGCCGCGCTTTTCCACTCCCGGCATGAACAGCTGTACGGTTTTTCGGCCGCCGGTGCCGATCTGGAGATGCTCAGCCTCCGGGTGGCAGTGGTCGGCCGAAGGCCGGCGCTCGACCTCACTGAGACGGCTACCGGGTCCGAGTCTGAAGCCCCTCCCAAGGGGCGCCGCGACGTCTACCTCAAGTCGCTGGGCCGGAAGGAATCGGTGCCGGTTTACGACGGGCAATCACTTCCCGTGGGACAGCAGATTGTAGGCCCGGCCATTGTTGAAGAACCAACGACGACGGTGTTTGTCCCCGAATTCTTTGACCTTGAGCTCGACGGTTCGGGTAGCTACGTCATGACGCGAAAAAACTTTGACGCCTCGTCTCTGCTCACGGAAGGACAAAAGTAGACATGTCACAGGTACAAGCACAGGCGAGGAAAGCCCTCAGCCCGATTCTCACCTCAGTCATTGCCAGCCGGATCAAGGCTATTGGCGAACGTATGGGCGTAGTGGTAGAACGCAGCACGAGATCCCCTCTGCTGGTGGAAGGCCGCGACTTCTCGTTGGGCATTTATGACCAGGACGGGCGGCTTATCGAGCAGACGGAATACATTCCCATCCTTGGCTATGCCGCTGCGCCGGCAATGCGGCATATCGCCGGAAAATTCAAAGGCAGAGTCAACCAGGGAGACGTGATCCTGCACAATGATCCTTATACCGGCGGCAATCAGGCGTCCGACTGGAAGGTCACCAAGCCGGTCTTCCATGAGGGGGAACACATTGCCTGGGTTGTCATTACAGCCCATCAGGCCGACGTCGGCGGCGCGGTTCCGGGGTCATACAACCCCAACGCCACGGATCTCTGGCAGGAAGCGCTCAGGCTGACTGCAGTCAAGGTCTACGACGGGGGCGTCCTGCGCGATGACGTGTGGGACCTGATCTTCGGCAATGTCCGTCTTGGTGTCGTTGCAGAGGACATTCGCGCAATGATCGGCGCATGCACTGTTGGCGAACGCGAACTCCAGGTGCTGGTGGAGCGCTACTCAGTTGAGACATTCAAAGCCGTTGTCGACAGTATGCTCGACTCTGCCGAGGCCATGGCCCGTCAGATCATCACCAGGATGCCGGATGGTGTTTACAAGTCCCAGTGGCAGGTCAATTATGACGGCATCACCCCTGACAGCACCATGCAGATTAGGGTTGAGATTACCGTCAAGGGCGACCAGCTCGTCTTCGATTTTGCCGGAACGGATCCTCAGACACCCGGGTACGTCAACGCACCTTTAGCTGTGACCCTCTCCTCCGTCATGATTTCCTTCTTCATGTTGGCGGATACGGAAATTCCGCACAACGACGGAATCATGCGTTGCATCGAGGTCAAAGTACCCAAGGGCAGCATCCTGAACTGCCAATATCCGGCGGCGTCAGGATTCGGTAACCACCTGTCAGACCAGATCTGTTCAGCCATTATGCTGGCCTTCTCCGAGGCCCTTCCAGCGCGGGTAACCGCCGGCTGGAACCCGCTGCTGTGCTCCATTCTCAACGGGCAGGAAGATCGGAACAGTTCACCGTTCGTGGACATTCTCATCAACGCCTGTAAGGGTGGCGGAGGCGGGACCCAGGGTGCCGATGGTTATGACCATGTGGGGCTCATCGCTTCCGGTGGTGCCCTCGGTGCGCAGGACCCCGAGATGTTCGAACTGATGATGCCCATCTTTATCCGGAAATTTGAATACCTGCAGGACTCCGGGGGCGCAGGAGAGTGGCGCGGAGGACTGGGTGTTGAGTCGATCTTCGAGTTCAAAGCCCCCAGTATCCAGGCCAGCATCTTCGGGGACGGCGATACAGACGAGTCGGCCGCGCCGGGGCTCAGCCAGGGGATGCCCGGCTCGGTTAACCTGATCGAATTCACGTATCCGGACGGTGACGTGGTCGTCCCGAAGTCCAAGGACCTGATCACAGGGCTGCCGGCTGGGACGCTCTATCGTCAGCTCGCCGGCGGTGGTGGCGGATTCGGAAATCCCCGAGTGCGCCCAGCCGAACGGGTAGCTGAAGAAGTCCGTTTCGGATATGTGTCCGTTGCCTCAGCCCGTGAACACTACGGTGTTGTTGTTGATGAAGGCGGGATAATCGACCAGGAATCCACTGACGCACTTCGTGGCGTCGCATAGCTGCACCTCTACCGAGACATGAGTGCTGGCCCGGGTCCCACGCGGTCCGGGCCAGCACGCCACCCCTTTCTGAATCCATTTTCCCGTCTGCGTGTCAGTGTTGGTCGAAAAGTGGGCATTTTTGAATATGTCAGTCTGAACGGAGCCCACCAGGACGGCCCGACCGGGTACCTTCAACCCGACTCTCGATGCGGCCTCGGGTGTCCCGTTGGTCGTACAGCATGCCATCGGGCAGGGCCTCCGCGATCGCGGCTAGGTGCTGGATGATTTCCGGCGCCAGGAAGCTGATCGTCCTACCTGCACGCCGCAAGGCAGCGTATACGGCGTCCGTCGAAATTGGGGACGGTGAAATGGCCAATGGCTAGCCCACCGCTTCGTTCGCCTCTCAGAGGGATCTGATTGAGGGCAACGTAGCCAGCTCCCACGCCAAAACAGCGAGAACAGCGACGCCGGATACGCAGAATCCGGATGCGGCAATGACAGCGATAATGATGGCTGCGGCGGCGGGTTAACTGGTGGCCGACTCCGGTTACCACACTGCCAGGCCCAGCGAGCTCACGGTCTGCACCGGATCAGTTGCCATGTCATGCCGTTCCCCCGCAGTCCTGCATGAACAGTTATCAGAGCGGAGAATCCGGACCAGCCGAAAACCCAAGTCCATCTAAAGAACAATCAGCAAGTCATGTCGTACGCGGCCCTGGCCACCATGAATTGGTGAACGCGAAAACCCAAGGGAAGGACGAACGAGGATGAACCCCCAGCAGAGACCCCGCAAGGAGGCAACCGGCCGACCGTAGTCAGCCACTCCCCCACACAACCGAACAGGTCTATCCGGGAACCCGCACACCCCGGAACATCAGATCAGAGGCAAGAGTGTGGACACTGTCCACACGAAAAAAACACAAGAAGGCCCCTGACCTGCGGAAACACTGTGCCCGAGGTGGGACTCGAACCGGGTTCCAGCCCCTGTGAACACTGCACTCCCGCCGAAACATACGGAATTCGGGCCAGTCCGGCACCGGTACGGCCCAGTCCGTGACCCAAAGTGTGGACACTGTCCACACCCCCAAATCTCCCCACCAAGGGCCTCCCCAAACAGCCGCACCCCGCATCGACAGGGTGCGGCACTTCCTTGTCTTGACAAAGTTGCCCCAGCCATGAGAATTCACGAGCGGCAGCAACCTGGTCATGCCCACGCTCATTCCGGGCTCTTGGGCAGACCGAGCAGGACTGTCGGTCGCTGGGCTTTTCATATCGATTCCACCTCCGTTCATCCCCTTCATGGTCCGCAGCGTCGAAAGCCGCATGACCGGGCGGCGCACCTCAGAACCGCCTCCCCACCAGAGCCATGCTCCAATCAGGGAATGATACCGATGCACCAACCTCGGCCGGCAGCGCAATGTAAGCTTTCGGGGCCAGCCCCACGTCCAGGGCCATCGTTCACCGCGTCCAGGCACAGAATGGGCGACCTACTGGATGGCGTCGCTCGCAACCCGGCACGACCCACGTCGCCCATCGTCTTCAGAGCCGGACTCACACCCCAATAGTTGACGCGAGATCCGTTATCGGCATTAGAGAGTCGCCTCCGGGACCGCTTCGCCGAACAAATTTCTCCGTGTTGGTCGGACGTTGACACCCCTAGCCGGGGCTGGCAATGGTTGCGGCTGGTCGGCATCGAAGCCTGTCGGGGCGCAACCTTTCTGGTCTGATCAGTGACGTCGAACTCCGCGATGGCGTGGAATTCGTCCATGGACTGCGGGGTTATCGAAGTGCTTTGTTGCTGTGAGCCAGGGCGATGGCCTCAGTCCGTGAGCTGACGTCAAGTTTTCTGAACAGATTCCGGACATGGAACTTCACCGTGTTTTCGCTGATATCCAAGGCTGAGGCGATGGCCCGGTTGCGTTGGCCGGCCGTTAGATGCTGGAGGACTTCCCGTTCCCGGGGGGCAAGATTCCATTCTTCGGCCTCCCCTGCCGGGGCGACCGGCGGGTCCAGGGGAAGAGTTACCGAGACGTCTGCCCCCCAGCCGGGCATAACGTCGATCTGCATCTGTCCGGCAAGGGCTTGCACTCTGCGGTTGAGGCGGCCGACGGTGTGAGATTCGGCGGCGAGGGCGCCTGCGCCGTCGTCGCGTACGTTGATCAGCAAGTTTTCCCCGTCGCAGTTCCACTGCACCCGGACTCTGCGGACCTCCGGCTGTTCCATCATGGCCAACGCGAGTCCGCGGACGATGGCTCGGGCTGCATGTGCGACTTCGCCGGGAAGGGCCCTTCCATTGATTGGCGGTTCAATGAACTGGACATCAATCCCGCTGTAATTCGTGAGAGGACGCAAGTCCTCCCGCAAGCGCCTGAAGGCGGTGGAGACCGGTTCTTCGACGAACTCAGCAGTGCGATCACTGAGGGTGCGAAGACCTACGAGGGCCTTAGCCGTCAGATCGGTGACCGTCTTACGGGCCGATTCGTCGTCCAAGGCGGGTGATCGAAGCACGGCCATAAGAGTTTCCAGCGTCGTGGAGTGTTGATCGACGAGATCAGCCGTTACGCGGACTCGTTCGGCTGAGGCGGCTCGTGATTCAAGGAGGTATGACGGCGGCGCGTCGGCCACCTTTTCCTGGATCCGCTTGGCGCAAACTCGCCACAGAAACGTAACAAGGTCTACTGCTGTGCGGTACCCGGGGTCTCCCTCGAACGGGTGTGGACCTGTCAATACCAGAAGGGCGTGACTGGGGGCGTACTTCATAGCGAGAATGGGCCGTGATCGGCCGGCGATTTCGGCGTGGCCGAGCCAAGGGGAATCATCCATGAGGGTGGCGCGGAGTCTGTCGAGCTCCGCAATCGAGACACTGGAGATGATTTCTTCGTCACCGGTCTTCTTCTGAGGGCGTCCAGTGCAGTCCTCAGTGAATATGACCAAGGCGCTGCAGCCAAAGTACGGAAGTACGGCCGCCCGAAGTCGCTGGGCAATTTGACTCAGGGGTGCGTCTGCCAACGAAGCGACGGCTTGCAGCAGCTGCCACTCGTGAGTGGTCGAAGGTAATGCGGGCATAGCGCCGATCCTATTCTGAGTGCACAATCGCGCGGGCCCGAAGGGGAGAACTACCCGAAAGTGTAGGGACAACCATCCTATGGGGGCGTTACACCTACCCTAACTTCTCGGGATGATGGATTGACAACGTAACCAGCGTTGAGGCCGTTGGCCGCCATCCACACGAGTCGAAGGATACTAACGTGAGTCCGACTGCAACTGCCCACGCCGACGACACCGAGCGCGCGCTTGCCCTGAACCTCGCGATGATACAGAACGAGATCGCTGACACAGCCGCTCAAATCGACGAGAACCAGCTGTCCGCGTTGGCGGCTCACCTCCGTCTGGCAGAGCGGGTGTTCGTTTCCGGTGCCGGCCGGAGCGGGCTGGTGCTGCGGATGGCGGCCATGAGGCTGATGCACTTGGGCCTCACCGTCCATGTCGCAGGCGACACCACCACCCCGGCCATAGGTCCCAAAGACGTGCTGCTCGTTGCCTCCGGGTCGGGCACGACGTCTGGTGTGGTTAAAGCCGCGGAAACAGCAGCCAACGTGGGTGCGGCCGTCTGTGCCATAACGACCAACGACGCGTCGCCGGTGGCGGCCCTTGCCGATGCCTTGGTCCTTATCCCTGCGGCGCAAAAGACCGACCACGGATCCAGCGTCTCACGACAGTACTCCGGGTCCCTGTTCGAACAGGTTGTTTTCCTGGCAACGGAGTCCGTCTTCCAGACTTTGTGGGACAGGACGGCCGAACCGGCTGAGAATCTCTGGCCCCGGCACGCAAATCTTGAATGACCTATTCGCACTTCCCTATTCCTCCAAGTTCCCTACAGAAAGAGACAACATCATGAAACTTCAGGTTGCTATGGACCTCCTCACCATCGAAGACGCCCTCGAGCTGGCCGGCAAAGTCGCCGAGCACGTGGACATCATCGAACTTGGCACGCCGCTCATCAAGGCCGCCGGTCTTGCGGCCGTCACCGCCATCAAGGAAGCCCACCCCGACAAGATCGTCTTCGCCGACATGAAGACGATGGACGCCGGAGAACTCGAAGCCGATATTGCCTTCACGGCAGGCGCCGACCTCGTGTCTGTCCTTGGGAGCGCCGACGATTCGACCATCGCAGGCGCCGTCAAAGCGGCCCTAGCCCACAAAAAGGGCATCGTTGTGGACCTTATCGGTGTTGCAGACAAAGTCTCCCGTGCGAAGGAAGCACGTGCCTTGGGCGCCAAATTCGTGGAGTTCCACGCGGGTCTTGATGAGCAGGCCCAGCCCGGATATGACCTCAACGGACTGCTCAGCGCAGGAGAAGAAGCCCGGGTGCCCTTCTCAGTAGCCGGAGGCGTAAACCTCAGCACCATTGAAGCCGTACAGCGTGCCGGTGCTGATGTCGCTGTGGCCGGCGGTTCGATCTACGGCGCTGCCGACCCCGCGCTTGCCGCCAAGGAGCTGCGGGCCGCCATCCTCTAACTGCCCTCGCGTCGCGGCTGTCCGTGAGAAAAGTCCACGGGCAGCCGCGCCGGTCGCGCTCAAACGCCCTGCCTCAGATCCCTCAGAGGGGCCGGGAACCCTCCCTAGTCCAACAAGTCGCGTCCGGGCGAGGCCAGCCCAGGGCGGCGGGAGTAGTGCTAGTAAGGCTTGAAAGTTGCCCTCTGTCGGCATGTGGTCCGGCTGGAAGGCGTGTTGACGTGCTCGCAACACACGGCAACACGCCTTCCAGCCGGACTGGATGAGACGCCGAATTAGCCTGAACGATCCATGATCGCGGAGTGACCACAACCGCGAATCCGAATGGCCCAAGGGCATGACGCGACTGCCCGGCAGACTGACGAATTATGGCTTCCCCCGCGCGCCGATACCGTTCCCCTACACTCAGCACTCGAGGTTTTTGTTTTCCCATGACCACTCTCAGCTACGACGCTACGGGCGCTGCCCGCCAGGCCCACGAACAGCACCTTCCCGCCCTGCTGGAAGACAAGGTCGCCACCCGGATCTTCGCCAAGGACCCCACCCTGTGGGGCCCCGACGCCGAGGCTGAGGCGTCCGTCCGGCTCGGCTGGGTTGAGG
>NZ_JBVAYU010000011.1:0-108178 GCF_055412745.1 Pseudarthrobacter woesei | reverse complement strand
ACCTCGTCACCCCGGTCCCGGGCACGGACCTGGTCCGCGACGAGGGCATCCGCGCCGGCTCCTCGTCCGAGAAGCTCGCCGGGCTCAAGACCGTGTTCCGGACCGGGGACGGCACCGTCACCGCCGGCAACGCCTCACCGCTCTCGGACGGTGCGTCCGCGGCCTGGCTCGGCTCCGAAAACGCCGCGGGGCTGCTGGGCCTGGAACCGCTGGCCCGCATCGCCGGCCGCGGCGCGCACGCGAACGATCCCCAGTTCTTCGGCTACGCCCCCGTGGAGGCCGCCAACAAGGCCCTCGCGAAGGCCGGCATCGGATGGGACCAGGTGGGCGCCGTCGAACTCAACGAGGCCTTCGCCGCTCAGTCCCTGGCCTGCATCAACGCCTGGGGCATCGACCCCGCGATAGTGAACCGGCACGGCGGCGCCATCGCCATGGGCCACCCGCTGGGCGCCTCCGGCGGCCGCATCCTGGGCACCCTGTCCCGGTCCCTGCAAGCCTCCGGGCAGCGCTGGGGAGTCGCCGCGATCTGCATCGGCGTCGGCCAGGGGTTGGCCGTTGTCCTTGAAAACGTCACCACAACCGCCGTGCCGCCGGCAAAACCAGTAAAGGGATAGGACATGCTGAACTTCGTAGACAGCGTCGGCGAGGCCGTCGCCGGCATCAAGGACGGTTCCACCGTGATGATCGGCGGCTTCGGCAACGCCGGCCAGCCGTTCGAACTCATCGACGCGCTGATGGACTGCGGCGCCACCGGCCTCACCGTGGTCAACAACAACGCCGGCCAGGGCGACCAGGGCCTCGCGCTGCTGATCAGGGAAGGCCGGGTGAAGAAGATGATCTGCTCTTTCCCGCGGCAGCCCGATTCCTGGCACTTCGACGCGAAGTTCCGCGCCGGCGAGATCGAGCTGGAACTCGTCCCGCAGGGCAACCTTGCCGAGCGGATCCGCGCCGCCGGGGCCGGGATCGGCGGCTTCTTCACCCCCACCGGCTACGGCACCATGCTGGCCAAAGGCAAGGAAACCCGCATCCTGGACGGCCGAGGCCAGGTCTTTGAAACCCCCATCCACGCCGACGTCGCCCTCATCAAGGCGCTCACCGCCGACGGCAAGGGCAACCTCGTCTACCGCAAGACCGCCCGGAACTTCGGCCCGATCATGGCTGCCGCGGCCCGGCACACCGTCGTCCAGGTGTCCGGGATCGTCCCCACGGGAGGCCTTGATCCGGAGATCATCGTGACCCCCGGAATCTACGTCAACAGCATTGTGAAGGTGGCCTGAGATGAACAGCCAGTCCAACAGCCACGCGGGACTTCAAACCTCCGACAAGCCGCTGGGCCGCGATGACCTGGCCCGCCTCGTGGCCCGGGACATCACGCCCGGTTCCTTCGTGAACCTCGGCATCGGCCAGCCCACCCTGGTCTCCAACTACCTCGAGCCGGAGCAGAACATCACGCTCCACACCGAGAACGGCATGCTCGGCATGGGCCCGGAAGCCACCGGAGACCAGATCGACGGCGATCTCATCAACGCCGGCAAGATCCCGGTCACCGAACTCCCCGGCGCGTCCTACTTCCACCACGCCGATTCCTTCGCGATCATGCGCGGCGGGCACCTGGACATCTGCGTGCTCGGCGCCTTCCAGGTCTCCGCCACCGGCGATCTCGCCAACTGGCACACCGGCGCGCCGGACGCGATCCCGGCCGTCGGCGGCGCCATGGACCTCGCCACCGGGGCCAAGGACGTCTTCGTGATGATGACGCTCCTGACCCGCGACGGCGTCTCCAAGCTCGTCGAGACCTGCACGTACCCGCTGACAGGCATCGGCTGCGTGACCCGGGTCTACACGGACAAGGCCGTCTTCCTGACCGGCCCCGACGGCGTCGAGGTCCGGGAAACCTTCGGCTGCACCCTGGCGGAGCTGCAGGAAATGGTGCCGGTGCCGCTCAAGGCCGCGTCCGCCGTCGGAAGCTGAGAATCCGCCCGCACCGATAAAGTGGTGCGGGATTGAGAGGCGTGGAAATGAATAACGCAGCAAAGGGCGCCAAAGCCGGCGGCGCGCCCGCGGCGAGCGACCAGTACGTGCAGTCACTGGCGCGCGGGCTGGCGGTGATCCGCGCCTTCGACACGGACCATCCGAAGATGACGCTGACCGAAGTGGCGGCCCGGACGGACCTGACCCGGGCCACGGCACGGCGGTTCCTGTACACGCTCGTGGAGCTGGGCTACGTCCGCACCGACGGCAAGATCTTCGCGCTGACCGCCAAGGTGCTGCAACTCGGCTACGCCTACCTCTCCGGGCTGTCGCTGCCGCAATTCGCCCAGCCGCACCTCGAGGAGCTGTCGCTCCAGCTGGGGGAGTCGACGTCGGCCGCCGTCCTCGAGGGCACGGACATCGCCTACATCGCCCGGGTTGCGACGCGCCGGATCATGACCGTGGGCATCACCGTGGGCACCCGCTTCCCGGCGTACGCCACCTCGATGGGCCGGGTGTTGCTCGCCGGCCTGGGGCCCGCCCAGCTGGAGGAGTACCTTGCCGCCGCCAACATCAGGCCGCTCACCCCGGAGGCCATCAACACGCGGGAGGGCTTGCTCGCGGAGCTCGCCGTCGTCCGGGCCCAGGGCTGGTGCCTGTTAAACCAGGAACTCGAAGTGGGGCTGATGTCCGTCGCGGCGCCGGTCCATGACGGGCCGAAGGTGGTGGCCGCCATCAACGTCTCCCTGCAGGCGCAGTCGGTAGCTGCCCAGGCCGATCCGGAGGCCTACCTCGAATCGGTGCGGCAAGCGGCCGTGGCCGCCGCCGAACTCGTCTCGGCAGATCTCTCCGGCGGGCGCTAGCTGTCAGCTGTCGCGGTCCGGAACGGGTGCCGTTGAAACGGTGATGGTGACTCCGGTGGAATCGTCCCGGATCTTCAGATGCAGGTCCCTGCCCACCAGCGTGGCGTGGATATCCTCGCTGTCCTCAGGCGCGAGCTGCTCAGCCAGCCGGGTGACAGCCAGCGCCATCGCCCGGCCCCAGTCGTGGGGATCCATACTGGACGCCTCAGCCTCGGCCGAGTAGTTCTCCTGTGGTTCGGTCATGTGCTCCCGCTTCCCGCCCCTGGAGCTCATCCTGTCGGGCGTGTCCGGACAGGCATCCGGCCGGCCACTGAGATCGGGCCGGCACGCTCCAGTACCTAAGCATGGCCAGTTTAGTGACCCCGGCAGCCGAACGTCCATGATTCGGGTTCCCGGTGCGGAAGTTACGCCGGGAGTCCGGCTAGGATTTTGAGTTCGGGACACCGCCTGCCTACCTGCCCTCGAAGGACGCCATGCCAGAGAACAACCCCGCTCCTGATAGCCAAACAGCGCTGGACAGCGAAACAGCGTCCAGGCGCGCCGCCGTGATCATTAACCCGATGAAATCCCCGGGTCAGGACTTCAAGGACGCCTTCCACCGGCTGTGCGAGACGGAAGGCTGGGCCGAGCCGCTCTGGCTGGAAACGACCGCGGAGGACACCGGCCTCGGGCAGGCGCGCCAGGCGCTCGACGCGGGGGCCGACGTCGTCATTGCCGCCGGCGGCGACGGCACGGTCCGCTGCGTGGCAGAGGTCCTCGCCGGTACCGGAACCGCGATGGGCCTCGTGCCGCTGGGCACCGGAAACCTGCTGGCCCGCAACCTCGGGATCGGCATCATGGATCCGCTGTCGGCCAGCCGTGACGTCCTCAACGGCACGGACGCCGCGGTGGATGTGTTGAAGGCCGTGCTGGACCATTCGGAGGACGAACAGCTCTTCCTGGTGATGGCCGGGCTCGGCTACGACGCGGCGATTATGGCGAACACGGTCGACGAACTCAAGGACCGCGTGGGCTGGCTCGCCTACGTGGAGGCCGGCATCCGGCACCTGCCGGGCAAACCCGTAAAGGCGAAGATCAGCATCGACGGGCAGGCCGCGGTGCGCCGCCGGATCCGCAGCGTTATGGTCGGCAATTGCGGCAAGATCATGGGCGGCGTGGAAATTTTCCCCGGCGCCAAGGTGGACGACGGAATCCTCGACCTCGTGATCCTTGCCCCCGCCGGGCGGTTTGGCTGGCTGAAGGTGTTGGCCGGCGTGTTCGGACGGAAGAATTACAAGAATAAGTCCGTGGAATATTTCACTGGAAAATCCGCTGAAATCACCCTGGACCACGAACAGGAATTCCAGCTCGACGGCGACCACCTGGGCAAGGCCCAACACCTCAAGGTCACCGTCGAGCACAACGCCCTGACCATCCGGATGACCGCCCGGAGGGCGTAGATCCGGCCCCGCGCGGGTTCGCCCGCGGCGGGGCGGTCCGCCCGCCCGGGTCCGCCCGCCCGGGTTCACCCGCCCGGGGCGGGCCGGTGGGCCAGGATCTCCGCGAGTTCCGCGAGCCGGTGCGCCCGGGCGGATTCGGCCGGAGTGAACGGCTCACCGGGCCGGGAGAAGGTCATCGGACCGTGCCATGCCGTGGGAATCCTCAGCACGGCCAGGTCTGCGGCCAGCGGGGTGCCCGAATCGCCGGCGTCGCTGTCCGGCCCGGTGATGATTCCCGCGCGCAGCAGCTCGGCTACTGCCAGCGGCAGCTCGGCGGGGTTCGCCGCGATCCGGGCCGCGAGACTCAGCGCTCCGGTCTGTCCGTCCGCCATGGCCAGCGCCGTGGTGGGCCAGACGTGAGGTTGGCTGCCGCCGCCGTCGCGCAGGGCTTTGAGCAGATCGGCTTCGCGCAGTTCGCCCGGTGCCGAGAGCACGAATTCATCCAGTACCCCGCCGGCCACCGGGTGGACGTGGATGCTGAGGATGTTGGTGTCCAGCCCGGCCAGCGACTGGGTGATCCTCTGCAGGGAGCCGGGCCGATCCTTCAGCACCGTCCGTGCCCGCCATAATGCCGGAGCCTCGTCCAGCCGGCTTCGGTGGCGCAGGGCGGGGGCGTGCAGCCAGCGCCGCAGCATCCGCGCCGCGGACGGCTCCGCCACCCAGATCACGAGGATCGTGGCTGTCAGCGTGAGGACCAGCACTTTGGCCACATACGGAAGATGGGTTTCGACCACCGCGGCATGTACCAGCAGTTCGATCGGCAGCATCACCGCGATATTGGCCAAGGTCAGCCGGGTCTTGGTCGGCTCGGGCATCTGGCCGCACACTTCGCAGCTCAGCACGGACGTTGCCGGGGACGATGGTGTGCCTGGTTTTCTGCCGGCGGCTGGAGGCTTCATGGGTCCCATGATGTCCGGCTGCTGTTTCCGGCGGATTGCGGCGGCGTGACGATTGGGTCTTCCGGTGCCGTGCCCGGGCCAGGGCGGCCCTAGCGGACGGATTCCCTGGCCGGCTTGGCCGGCTGCTTCGCTGCCAGTTCGCCGGCGGCCCCGTCGAGCCGTTCGCCGGTCCGTCCGGGGCCGGCGAGCTGGGCCAGCAGGTCACGGATTTCCGCCAGCAGGGCGGTGTCTGCCGGGATCGGCTTCTCTTCGGGCTCCGTGGTGGCGAGGCGCTTCTTGACCAGGCGGTTGATGCGGTTCATCGGCGCCACGAAGATGAAGTACACCACGGCGGCCGTGATCAGGAACGTGACGAAGGCCGTAATGACCGCGCCGAAATTGACGAAGGTCTTCTCATTGCCCGGCCAGATGTGGAAGCCCAGCCCCTCGGTCTCCACGCCGCCGGCGGCCGCAATGATCGGGTTCACGACGTTCGAGGTGAACGCGCCCACCAGGGCCGTGAATGCGGTGCCGACCACCACCGCGATGGACAGTTCGATCACGTTTCCGCGCAGGATGAAATCCTTGAATCCTTTAAGCATGGGGTCCTCCGTGTGCCTTTGCCGTGCATCTGTGGTGCGCTGTCCCAAGCAGGGGAATCAACCGCTAGACGCTATCACTTCTAGCGCCCCGGCCCTCTTCCACTGAATGGATGAGGATGGCGGTTCCGCGCCGTTCCGGCGTAGTTTCGAGTCTGGATGCCAGCGCCGCCGTCGTAACAATCCGACTGCCAGAAGGAAGCCTCCGGTAACAAGGACCACCAGATGGCGATCCGCTGCACCATCGGTGTCTCTCTTCCACTGATCACGCTGGTGCTGCTGGACTGTCCGGACCTGGCCATTTTCGCCTCCTTCGGCGCCAGGCTGCTGGCCGGGGGGCTGCTCGCTGATCGCCGCCTGGTGGCGGCTGCGCCCGCGGGATCGTTGTTCCACATCTTTTGCCTTTGCCGCGATCGCGTCCATCCCCAACCAGCCGCCACTCTGGCAGGGCGTGCTCGTGGCGGTTTTGGCCGTTGCCTTCTCCCTGCTGGTCGGCCTGTCGTCCCGCTCGTGGGCTACAGGACACGGCGCCGGGTCCAAGGCCTCTGTCCATTGCCGGGCGGGACTCCGAGGCTAATCTGGACAAGACCAAGCAGCGAAGGGTTCCCATGGAAGCTGTACAGACACAAACCAGGGACGTGCTGGACGTCAGCGGACTCGTCAAGCGCTACGGGAACCTGACCGCGGTGGACGGAGTCTCCTTCCACATCCGCGCTGGCGAAACCTTCGGGCTGCTGGGCCCCAACGGCGCCGGAAAGACCACCATCATCTCCATGGTGGCGGGCCTGATCCCCGCCAACGCCGGCACGGTGAGCGTCGCGGGCCGGGACATGGCCCCGACCGAAACCGCGGCCAAGCGGAACATCGGCCTCGTCCCCCAGGACCTGGCCATCTACCCGGACCTCACCGCACGGGAAAACCTGAAGTTCTTTGGGCGGCTGCAGGGACTGACAGGCAAGGAACTCACCCGGCGCTGCAACGAGGTGCTCGAGCTGATCGGCCTGAGCGACCGTGCAGGGGACCTGACCAAAAAGTACTCGGGCGGCATGAAGCGCCGGCTGAACATCGGCATCGGCCTGCTCCACCGGCCCACCCTGCTGATCCTCGACGAACCGACCGTCGGGGTGGATCCGCAGTCCCGCAACTCCATCCTGGAATCCGTGGAAAAACTCTCCGTGGAAGGCATGGCGGTCCTGTACACCACCCACTACATGGAGGAAGCGGAGCGGCTGTGCGACCGGATCGCAATCATCGACGAGGGCCGGATCCAGGCCGAAGGCACCCGGGAGCAACTGATCCGGCTCACCGGCGGCGTGGACCGGATCAAGCTTCACGGCGGCGGCAACACGGCGCGCGCTGCTGATGCCCTCCGCGGGCTGCCGGCCGTGCAGCACATCGACAGCGACGGCGCCGGCCTGACGCTCACCGCCAGCGACGGGCCCACCGCACTCGCCGGCATCGTGACGGGAGCCGGGGACGCCGGAATGTCCGTGACCTCCGTGGAAATCGTCCGGCCCGACCTTGAATCGGTCTTCCTGCACCTGACCGGCAAGGCGCTGAGGGACTGAGATGCGCGGGCTGTGGACCATGGTGGCGAGCGATTTGCGCCAGCGCATCCGGGACAAATCCGTCATCATCTTCTCCCTCGTCGTCCCGCTCGCCCTGATGGGCGTGCTGAGCCTGGTGTTCGGCGGCCTCGGCGATGACACCGTGGGCCTGCAGCCGGCCACCGTCGTCGCCAGTGCGGACGACGCCGACCAGCTGGGGGCCGCGCTGCTCGGCGCCATCGATTCGCTCGAGATCATGGACGTCACAGTCAAACGGGTGCCCGCCGCCGAGGTCCGCAGCGAGACCCAGGCCAGCGGGGCCGACCTCGGCATCATCGTCCCCGCGGGGTTCAGCGCCGCCGTCCTCTCCGGGCAGGCGGCGTCCGTCCGGCTCGTTGAAGGCAACGGGGCAGGCCTGGAGGCGAGCGTGCTGATTTCCGTAGTCCAGGGCGTTATGGACCAGTTCGCCGCCGGGACCGTCACGGCATCCGCCGCCGGCATCTCCGGGCTGCCGCCGCAGGAGCTCGCGGCCCTGGCCCAACAGGCGGCGGCCGGCGCCCCGCTGATCACGCTGGCCGAAGGGCAGGCGGCCGCCGAGCAGCTCACGCTCCGCGGCACCCTGGTCGCCGGCCAGGCCGGGCTGTTCCTGATGTTCACGGTCGGTTTCGGCGTGCTGGGGCTTCTGGCGGAGCGCGAACAGGGGACCCTGGCCCGCCTGCGGTCGATGCCGATCAACGCCGGCACCGTGGTGGCGGCCAAGGCCGGCGTCGGCTTCATCCTGGGCGTCGTGGCCACCACTGTGCTGCTCACCGCCGGATCCGTGCTGTTCGGCGTCTCCTTCGGCTCCCCGCTGGTGGTGGGCGCCCTGATTCTCAGCGTCGTCACGGCCGCGACCAGCCTGACGTTCATCGTTGCGCGCCTGGTCCGGACGGCGGAGCAGGCCAACGTGGCCCAATCCATCCTGGCGATGGTGCTCGGCATCGCCGGCGGCGCGTTCTTCCCGGTCCAGGGCACCGGTTTCGCCGCGACCGTCCTTGACCTGAACCCCATCGGGGCGTTCATCCGCGGCCTCGGTATCTCGGCCGGCGGCGGCAACCTCGCCGACGTCGCGGCGCCGATAGGAGTGATGGTGGTTTTCGCGCTGGCCGGGACCCTCGTCTCCCGCGTCCTTCCGGACCGGGGAGCGCAGGCATGAGCGCCGTCCTGGCGATCGCCGGCGTCGAACTGCGGCGGTTCCTGCGCGACAAATCCAACATTTTCTTTGTCTTCATCTTTCCCCTCGTACTGATCCTGCTGCTCGGCTCGCAATTCGGCGCCGGCAGCGGCCAGGCCCATGTGGGCATCTCCGGCCCGCGCGGCGCGCTGTCGCAGGCACTGGCCGGCAAGCTGGAGGCCTCCGGCGCCGAGGTTACCTTCGCCGGCGCGAACACCGTCCGGGCGGAGCTCAGCCGCGGACGCACCGACGTGGGGCTGTTCATCGACGACGCCGCCGCGGCGGACTTCGACGCCGGCCGGCCGGCCGAGCTCGACGTCGTGGTGGCCTCCCAGTCCTCCGCGCAGGCCGTTATGCAGGCGGTACGCACCGCCGTGCAGGCGGTGAGTATGGAACAACGCCAGCTCTCGGCCCTGACCGGCGCCGGAATCCCGGCCGGCGAGGCGGAGGGTGCCCTGGACCGCGCCCGGCAGCTGGCCGTGTTGCCAACGGTGGAGATCACGGACACCAACGAGATATCGCAGGAGTTCCGGGGCCTGGGCCGGTTCGATCTGGGCGCCTCGCAGCAGCTGCTGCTGTTCGTGTTCCTCAGTTCGCTCACCGGCGCGGCCACGCTGATCCAGGCCCGGCGGTTCGGTGTGGTGGGCCGGGTCATGGCCGCCCCCGTTTCCGGCGGGCAGGCCGTGGCGGGGCAGGCGCTGGGGCGGTTCGCCATCGCCCTGGTCCAGGGCGCCTACATCATGATCGGCACCGCGCTGCTGTTCGGCGTCGAGTGGGGCAACCTCTGGCTGTCCGCCCTTGTCCTGACGCTCTTCTGCGCCGTCGCGGCCAGCGCCGCGATGGTGGTCGGCTCCGTGATGGACAACGACGCCGCCGCCGCCGGAATCGGGGTCGGCGGTGGTCTGGTGCTGGGCGGGCTGGGCGGCTGCATGGTCCCTCCCGAGTTCTTCCCGGAGACGCTCCGCGCCGTTTCCTACGCCACCCCGCACCGCTGGGCCTATGACGCCCTCGCGGACATCCAGCGCCACCAGGGCACCCTGGCCGATATCCTTCCCCAGCTGGGCGTGCTGGCCGTGATGGCGGTGTGCCTGCTCCTGGTGGGCGCCCGGCTGCTGCGCCGAAGCCTCACCCGGGCCCTGTAGCGCCGGTGACGGGCCTTGGCGCGGGCTCCAGCGACCGGAGCCAAGGGCCTGAACCTGGCCCTGCACGACGTCAAGGTGCTCTTCGAAGGATTGGACAGCTTCTACAAGACGGGTTCCACAGCGCTGCTCGATGGCTACAGCGGCCGCGCCTACCTCGCCGAGGCCTACACAGGCTGGCCGGGTGCGCAGTAGGGGCCGCTGTCAGGGGACGCGCACGGGTTCGTCCCGCACGGCGTCCGCCGGGCCCGCCGTCGTGCCGTCCTTGCCGACGGATCCGGCCTTTGCCGCCCTGGCCGCCTTCCGGCCCGATCTGCCGTAGACCAGATACATAGTCACTCCCGTGATGACCATGAGCAGCACCGTGTAGACGAACGTGTTGGAGACCCCGTCCACACCCTCGGCGCCGTCCGTGTTCGCCTTGATGACCAGGCCCAGGGGCTGGAACAGCGGGTGGGCCAGGAAGATCGCGGTGTCATAGTCGTCCAGCATGCTGTTGAAGTTCAGGGCAGTGATGGCGGCCGCCGCCGGCAGCACGATTGGCAGCAGGATCCGGCGGAACATGTACAGGGTCCTGGCGCCCATGATGCTGGCAGCTTCCTCGAGCGAGGAGTTCACCGAAGCAAAGGACGCCTTCAGCATGCGGAGGGTGAACGGGATCTTGACGGTCACGAAGGCGATGAGCAGGAGGACCGTGGTGCCGGTCAGCACGGCGCCGCCGACCAGCGGATTCGGATGGTCGTAGCTGAGGATCAAGCCCAGGGCGAGCAGGGCCGAGGGGAGGATCCACGGAATGTGGAGCAGGTACTCGAAGACGGCCGTGACCCAGTTGCGGTACTTCTGCAGGAGCCGGGCCACGAACAGCAGCCCACCGACGGCGATCACCGCGGCCAGGGCGCTGTAAACGATGCTGATGATGAAGGGCCGCAGCCCCGATGGTTGGGTGAGCACCCGGATGTAGTTGTCCAGGGTGAGGCTGCCGGGGGACAGTTGTCCGGTCTGGATCGCGACGCCGTCGGCGAAGGAGTACAGCACGATCAGGACCACGGGCAGTGTGTAGACGGCGAACAGCAGGTACGCGACGGCGTGGACCGCCACATTCGCCACGGGGTTGCCGATCTGCTGCTTTTGCAGCCCGGAGGAGACTTTGGAAACCGAGAAGTACGTTCCCCCCTTTTCCAGCCGTGTCATGACTGCCAGCATCAGCATGGTGGCCACGCCGAGGATCACGGCGAGCAGCGCGGCGAGGTCCCGCGACGTCGGGCTGTTGGCAAAGGTAAGGATCATCGGCGTGATGGTCTGGAAGTCCCGGCCGCCGAGGACCTGCGGCGCCGACAGCGCGCCCAGCCCGGTCAGGAAGGACAGGACGGTCACGGCAAAGAGGGTGGGTTTGAGCATCGGAAGGACGATCCGCCGCAGGATGGTCCAGGTCGAGGCCCCCATGTTTCTGGCCGCTTCGATGGTTTGGTAGTCCACGCCTTTGAGCGCGTTGGTGACAAACAGCATGTGGTTTGTCGTCGTGGCGAACGTCATCACGGCCAGGACGGCAAAGAAGCCGGAAAACCAGCCGGGTTCCATCCCGGGGAACATCCCCAGCAGGAAGCCGGTGACAATCCCCTTGTCCCCGTAAATGAACTTGTACCCTGCCGCCAGCACAATCCCGCCGTAGATAAACGTCGTGGCGTAGCCGAGGAACAGTATCCTCGAGCCGCGGATCTTGAAGTACTGGGTGACCAGCACGATGAAGATGCCCACCACATTGACGGTGATGGACAGCGCGATGGCCAGCAGAAAACTGTTTCCCAGTGATTTCATCGCCCGTTGGGAGGAGAAGAGCTTTTCGGCCGCGCGCCCGGAGAAACTGCCGTCCGGAAAGAAGGTCTGAATCAGCACGTTCGCATTGGGCCAGACCAGAAAGGCCGCGATGAACCAGGTCAGCGCGACCCCAACGATCAGGACGGCGGGCGAGCGGAGCATGCTCCGAGTGCTTGCCCCCTTCGCTCTGCCCCCGCTGCTCACCGGCGGGCCGCTTCCTGCGGCCGGCGCCCGAGTGCGGCGCCGGTTTCCGGGTGGTACTGCAGGACGCGGGATGGCTGGACGTACACCGTTGTCTGGCTGCCCGTCTGGGGGTGGGCCCCGCCGTCTTCCCTGACCAGCAGCCGGATGTCGGAGCCGTGGCAGCGGACCACGTACCGGCTGTGCAGCCCGTGATACGTCTTCGAGACCACGGTTCCCTCCACGGGGACGGCAGGGGCGTCCCCGCCGGAGGGTTCCAGGGACGCTTTTTCCACCCGCAAATAGGAGTTGGCCGTGGGATCGAGGGTGTGCATCGACTGCCGGTTCAGTTCCGCGACGAACCCGGCGGTGAGGCGGGAGCTGTCCCCGATGAAATTGCAGACGAATTCGGTGGCAGACTCGTCGTAGATGCTTTGTGGGGTGCCGATCTGTTCCACCACACCCTTGTTGAAGACCGCTACCCGGTCACTCATTGCCAGCGCCTCGTCCTGGTCGTGGGTGACGTAGACGGTGGTGATGCCGAATTCGCTTTGGAGGTCCTTGAGCTGCTGCCGAAGCTGGTGGCGGAGCTTGGCGTCCAGGTTGGAGAGCGGCTCGTCGAGGAGCAGGATCTTGGGCTGCAGTACCAGTGCCCGGGCGACGGCGACGCGCTGCTGCTGCCCGCCGGAGAGCTCCGCCACGTTTTTGCGCAACTGCTCGTCGGAGAGGTCTACGCGCCTGGCGATGTCGCGGACGAGCCTGTCGCTCTCGGCCGGTCTCTCCTTGCGGACCCGCAGTCCGAACGCGATGTTCTCCCACACGCTCATGCTGGGGAACAGGGCATAGTTCTGGAAGACCATGCCGACGTGGCGCTTGTCGCTCGGGAGCCGGGTGACGGCCTTGCCGTCGACGTAGACCTCGCCGGCGGAGGGTTCAATGAACCCGGCCAGGGTGCGCAACGCCGTCGTCTTTCCGCATCCGGAGGGACCGAGGAGCGTGAAGAACTCGCCCTGCTTCACATCGAGGTTCAGCTCGGGGATGGCGGTGAAGTCACCGAAAGTGACTTCGATGTTCTCGAAACGGATCATGGGAACCTGTCTTGTGTGGCGGCCGTCGGCGGCTGGCGGGGAACCAAATATGGGTTGCAGCCGGCATCGGTGCCGGCTGCAACCCAGGGCTGGCTCAGCTCATGTATTCCAGTTCGATCTTTTCGACCCACTGGCCCATGTTTTCCTGGACGAAGTTCCAGTCGATGTCCTGCTGCTTGAGGGTGCTGAAGAACTCGACGACTTCGGGCTTTGCCTTGGCCACGGCGGCCTTGTTGACCGGCATGGAGTTGAACTGCTGTGCCCAGTCACCCTGGGTCTGCGCGCTGCCGAACCAGTTGATGAACTTGAGGGCCTCGTCCTTTTTATCCGTTCCCTTGACCAGGGCCACCTGCTCGATGGCCAGCGGCACACCGACAGAAGGCATCACAGTTTCCACGTTGACCTTGAACGACTTTTCACGTTCGACAATGATCGAGGAGGGCATCTGGCCCATGTCCGTGTCGCCCGAGGCGATGCGGGCGAAGAGATCGGTTTTGGCCACTGCCGGGGATCCGTTACGGAAATACCCTTCGATCTGCTTCCAGCCCTCGTCGGAGATACCCAGATCGCCGCTGTCGTCCTTGTATCGGGTCAGGATGCCGGCGAAGACCAGCTGCGCGGTGGCGGTGCCGAGGCCGGTGACACGCTCATAGCGGGACTTGAATTTGTCCTGGCTCCACAGGTCGGTCCAGTCCTTGGGTGCCTGGTCCTTACTGAACGTCCCGGAGTTGTAGCCGAGGAGAATCGCCTGCTGGACCAGCGGCCAGTAGGCCTTGCTGCCGGACTTGTCCCCCTTGGCGGTGTCGACTTCTCCGGACCAGGAGGGTGTGAACGGCTCAGTCGCACCGGCGGCCTTGATCTGCTCGAAGTACATGTTGTTCAGCCCGAATGCGACGTCCGCAATCGGGTTGTTCTTTTCGGCAATGAGCTTGTTGGTGGCGTCCGCGCCGCCGGCCCCGACGATTTCGATCTTGAAGCCCGCTTCCGCCGCCTTCTTCGTGAGCCACTCGCCGCGGCCTTCACCGTTGGAGTTGGTGTAGACGATGAGGGTTTCGCCGGACGGTGGTCCCGAGGGTGCGACGGCGGCGGGTCCGGCAGCCGTTCCCGACGCCGCGGGGGCAGCGGCGCCCGCTCCGCAGCCGGTAAGCAGGGTGGCGGCGACGGCGGCGGCAACAAGGGTTTTCAATCTGCGCACGAGTGGGACTCATTTCTGAACGGGATCAGAGGGGCATTTGTCCGGCCAGCCTATAGGGGCAACCGCCGGAGTCGACGGTTATGGCTATCGATTCGATGAAATAGCCGGCCCTCGGCACTTGAGTCTGGTCCGTCCGGCAGAACGGAGTGCGCCCATGGCGTTAACCCGCCGTGAACATCCAGGGCAGCCTGGCCCGTGCCGGTCCGGCTGCGCCGTCTCGAGCGCCGGTCGTAGAATCGGTCACATGGACGCTCTAACGGTCGTCGGCGGCGGCATCGCAGGGCTGGCACTTGCCGCGCATCTTGACCCGGCCCGCTTCCTGGTGACCGTCCATGAGCGGCGGCAGGAGCTGCCGTCCGTGGAGACGTCGCTGGCCATGTGGCCCACAGCCCAGCAGGCACTTGATGCGATGGGGATCCTTCCCGCGATCCTTGCCGCCGGCTCCGGCTTTGGCGCCATGGCACTCAGGGACGGATCCGGGAACGTCTTCCTGCAGGCCCGGGCGCCGGGCGGGGTCGGAGTTTCCCGCGCTGACCTCCTGCGGCTGCTGGACGCAGCCGTCCCCGATTCGGTGCTTCGGGCCTACGGGCCCGTGGCATCGCTGCCGTCTTCTGCCCTGGTGGTCGGCGCCGACGGAGTGCACAGCGTGGTCCGCCGGGCCGCCTGGGGCGAACACTCCGGGGCAAGGCCCAGTCCATACCTTGCCCTGCGCGGCATCATCGACGCGCCAGTGCCCCCGGACACCGGCGGTGAATACTGGGGCCGCGGGCAACTGTTCGGCATCATCCCCGCAGCACGCGGCAGGACGTACTGGTATGCCTCCTACCGGTCAGAGCTGGGGCCCGGCGGCATCGACGTCGGGGCGGCACTGCATGCCACCCGCGAGCGGTTTGCCGGCGAGTTCTCCGGAATCGGCCGCGTACTCGCGGCTGCGACGCCGGAAGGGACGCTGGCACAGCGAATCTGGACTGCGCCGCCGCTGGCGGGGTACGCCCGGGGCGGCGCGGTGCTCGTGGGGGATGCGGCGCACGGAATGACGCCGAATCTGGGACGCGGCGCGTGTGAGGCGTTGATTGACGCGGTCACGCTGGCGGATCTGCTCAACACCCGGCCGCTCCGGGAGGCGATTGCGTCGTACAGCAGGCGGAGGCTGCTGCGCAGCCAGGCCCTGCGTGTGGCGTCGTCCGCCATAACACGGCTGGCGCTCGCGGAACGTGCCCAGCCGCTGCGGGACGCGGTGCTCAAGGCCGCCGCGCGGCCCAGGCGTGCTCCCGCCGTCGAACGCTGAACCCCTAGTCCTCGTCCAGCGCCGCCGTCAGGTGGTGGGTCGGGATCCGGTCCCGGTCATAGGTGATCTCGGTGAAGCCGTGCGGTGCCGGCTTGCCGTGCGGACCGAGGTTTACAAAGACGATTTCCTCGATCGTGAGGATGCTCTGGCGGGTGATCATGTTCCGGACCTCGGCGCGCATGGTCAGGGAGGTACGGCCGAAGCGGGTGGCCGTCAGCCCCATTTCGATCAGGTCGCCCTGCACGGCGGAGCTGACGAAGTTGATCTCGGAAATGTACTTGGTGACGGCCCGGCCGTTGCCCAGCTGCAGGATGGCGTAGATCGCCGCTTCCTCGTCGATCCACTTCAGCAGGCTTCCGCCGAACAGCGTGCCGTTCGCGTTGAGGTCTTCGGGCCGCACCCACTTGCGGGTGCGAAAGGTGATGTCTGCCGGTTCCATAGTGCGAGATTAGCCGACGGCGGTGCGCCGGGTGCTGTGTGACGAGCGGCGGCGCGGGTCCTCACGCCATCGCGGTGTGGGCGGCGCTGTGCGAGTCGATCGCCTTGGCGTAGCAGTACGAGTGCTCCACCCCGATGTAGGACCCGAAGTTGGGCACCGGCAGGAAGCCGGCGCTCGCGTAGAAATGCCTGCCGTCAGGCTGCGCGGAGCCGGCCTCTGCGGTGATCCTGGTGATGCCCAAGGAATGGGCATGCGCCTCCAGCGCCGCCAGGATGGAGCTGGCCACGCCGGAGCCGCGCGTGTAGGGCAGCACGTAGAGCCGCTTGATCTCGGCGGTGTTCACGTCCAGGATCCGCAGTCCGCCGCAGCCCACGGGCTGGCCGGAAGCCTTGTCGTGCGCGACGAGGAACACGGCGGTGTCAGCTTCCGACGGCGGCGGCCCAGGTTCGTGGTCGCTGCTGCCGAAGCGGGCGTCCAGTTCCGCCTGCTGGGCCGCGCGCAGATCCGCGCCCACGGGGTTGGCCCAGGTGACCTGCCGTATGTTGAGCCGCGGGTTGGTCTGCATCATTGCCTCGCTTCGCCGAAGGGTTATGCAACTCAAGGCTAGGCAGTGCCGGTTTCGTCCGTGTTTCCTGCTCGTAAGGCTTCGGAGAACTCGTTGACAGGTGCGGCAGGCGGCCACTACGGCGTGCGGCCGGCCGGGTCCTCCGCCGTCGGGTCCGCGAGGGCCAGACCGCCCACGGGACTTCCGTCCCAGTGGATGAGCCGCCAGCCGGCGTCGGGGTCCCCGTCCAGCGCCACGATACCGGTGTTGGCCAGCACATGCCGGGCGGCAAAACCGGGTTCCCTATTGGCGGCCCGGAGCCCTGCCCAGACGCGGATGGCGGCGCCGTGGCTGACCACGGCCACGGTCCCCGCGCCGCCGGCTGCCGCTGCCGCGGCAATCCGGGCGATCGAGGCATCGTAGCGTTCGAAGAAGTCGTGTCCGCTGGGTCCTGCCGGCATCCGGCGGTCCAGTTCGCCCTCGGCCCACCCGAACACCGTGCCGAGGTAGCGCAGGTGCGATTCCCGGTCGGTGGCCTTCTCCAGCGCCCCGGCTTCGATCTCCCGCAGCCCCTCCAGCACCTCGATCTTCAGGCCGCGCACCGTCGCGAGCGGTGTGGCCGTGATCTGGGTGCGGATCAGCGTGGACGCGTAGAGGAAGCCGATCTGCTCATTGGCCAGCGACCTGGCCAGGGCGGCGGCCTGCCGTTCGCCGAGCTCCGTCAGCCCGGGGCCGGGGTGGGCGGTATCCAGCTGGCCCAGGACGTTGCCGGGCGTCTGGCCGTGGCGGATGAGCAGAAGCCTCATTTGAGGTGGTCCACCAGCTTGTCCGCGATGCCGGTGTACTTGCCGGGGGTGAGCGCCAGCAGCCGGGCTTCGGCCTCCGCGGACAGGCCCAGGCCCTGGACGAATTCGTGCATCCGGGCGGCGTCGACGCGCTGTCCGCGGGTCAGGTCCTTGAGCCGCTCGTACGGGTTGTCCATGCCGTCGACGCCGGCGATCGCCTCGGCGCGCATGACCATCTGGATGGCCTCGCCCAGGACTTCCCAGTTGGTGTCGAGGTCCGCGGCCAGCACGCTCTCGGCGACGTTGAGCCGGTCCAGTCCCTTGGCCACGTTGGAGATGGCGAGCAGCGAGTGGCCGAACGCGACGCCGATGTTGCGCTGCGAGGAGGAGTCCGTGAGGTCGCGCTGCCAGCGGGAGGTGACCAGGGTGGAGCCGAGCACGTCGAGCAGGCCGGAGGAGATCTCCAGGTTGGCCTCGGCGTTCTCGAAGCGGATCGGGTTGACCTTGTGCGGCATGGTGGAGGATCCGGTGGCGCCCGCGACCGGGATCTGCACGAAGTAGCCGATCGAGATGTAGCTCCAGACGTCCGTGCAGACGTTGTGCAGGATCCGGTTGAACCGCGCGACGTCGGCGTACAGCTCGGCCTGCCAGTCGTGGCTTTCGATCTGGGTGGTCAGCGGGTTCCAGGCCAGGCCCAGGCCCTCGACGAAGCTCTGGGCAACCTGCTGCCAGTCGGCGCCGGGGGCGGAGGCCACATGCGCGGCGTAGGTGCCGGTGGCGCCGTTGATCTTGCCGAGGTACTCGGTCTTGGCGATGCGGTCCAGCTGGCGGGTCAGGCGGTGCGCGAAGACCGCGAGTTCCTTGCCCAGGGTGGTGGGCGTGGCCGGCTGGCCGTGGGTGCGGGAAAGCATCGGCACGGCGCGGTTGTCCTCGGCCATGGCGCCGATCCGGGCTACCAAGGCCCGGGCGGCCGGCAGCCACACATCCTCCACGGCACCCTTGATGCCCAGGGCGTAGGAGAGGTTGTTGATGTCCTCCGAGGTGCAGCCGAAGTGCACCAGGGCGGTCAGGTGCTCGATGCCGAGGCCGGCCAGGCGCCGGCCGATGTAGTACTCGACGGCCTTGACGTCATGCACCGTGACGGCTTCAATGTCGGCCAATTCGGTGACCGAGTGGGCGTCGAAGCCGGTGACGATGGCGCGCAGGTTCTCCTGCTGAACGGCAGTCAGCGGTCCGGCGCCGGGCAGGACGTTGTTGCCGGTCAGGTGGATGAGCCACTCAACCTCCACGGCGACCCGGTCGCGGTTCAAGGCGGCCTCGGAGAGGTAATCGACCAGCGGGGCGACGGCGGACTGGTAGCGGCCGTCCAGCGGGCCGAGCGCGATCTGGGGTGAAGACGCGGCGAGGGCCAGGCGTCCGGACGGCGTGCGGGTTTCAGCTGTGGCGGCAGTTTCAGGCATGTCCCGATTCTTTCACGAAGTCACGCCGCGTCTTAAGTGCGCTGTTCCTTGTGACTTGCGGTTGTCCGGTGGTTGTCCGGTGGCTCCTCCGGAGGGTTGTCCATTTGGGTTGTCCACATAGCTGCCGCTGGAGCATTGGCACGGCCAGCCGTCCCTCTAGCGTGGGGTTCATGACGACAGGGATGACTAGTGCAATGGCCGGCTCAATGATCGGCAGCCTGACGGCCGCCGACGCTGCGGCGTGCGCCTCGCGCAGCTACGAGGTCCAGCAATTGGCGGCCCGCGTTGCCGCCTGCGCCGACCAGGCTGATGCCGTGCTGTCCCACTTGGTGCGGCTGGAGCTGCAAACCTGGCAGTCGCCCGCCGGACGGGCGTACCGGACCTCGCTCTCCCTGCACGCAGCCTCACTCCGCCGGGTCCGGAACACCCTGCAGGATGCCGTGGCCGTGGTGCTCCGGCACGCCCAGAATGTGGTGCTGTCCTCCGGCCGGCCGGGTTCCTGATGGCGGAGGCCACGCCGACCGGCTCCGGGGGAGCGCCCGTTCCCGCGGCGCCGGTCGACGGCATGCTCCGGATCCGCGGCGGGGTGGGTGGGCTCAGCTTCCAGTTCGAGGAGCTGCTCGCCGGGGCTGCGGCCCTGGACGGGGTGGCGAAGGAGTTGGCGGCCGTGGAAGCAGACGCAGACGCGGTGCGGCGTGCCCTGTTCCCCTATCAGCCCGATTCCTACGCCAGCGGCAGCAACGCCATCATCGCCGTCGGAGAGGGGGCCCAGGCCCTGGGCCGTGTCCGGGCCGAGCTGGAGCGACTCTGCCGCGAGGTCAGGGCCAGCCACCGGGAGTACGAGTTCGCCGAGGCCCGGAACAGCCTGCTTCTGCGGATCGGCAGGACGGGCGCAGGGTACGGACCGTTGTGGGGGCTTTTCGGACTACCTCCGATGACCCTCCGCGATGTGGTGGAGGATGAGGTCTCGCAGGCGCCCGCGAGGCTGGCGCTGCTGCTGGGCGTGCCCGCCGCGTTGGCCGGGGCGGGCGGTGCCGTCATCGGCGCAGACGGCGTCCGTGGCGTAGTCCGCGGGCTGGCGGCGGCGCCCGGCCTGGAGTTCCTGCAACCCCGTCCGGTCCGGGTCGACGGCAGGGAAACCCGGACGGAGGAGGTCGACGTCTCACCTGCCGGGCTGCTGCTGCGGGCCGGGGCGCTTGGCCGCACCAGCGGAGACATCGAGGTCCTGCGGCTCGGGGAGGGAAGTCAGCGCGCGTGGGTGGTCGTCATCCCGGGAACGCAGGGCGGGCTGCCGGCGGGCGCAAACCCCTTTGACCCCGCCGGCGTCGCAGAGGGCCTCGGCTACGACTCGGCGGAGACGGCCCAAGCCGTCCGGCGGGCCCTGGCGGAGGCCGGTGCCGCGGCGGGCGACCAGGTGGCCGCCGTCGGCTACAGCCAGGGCGGCATCCACGCCATGAACCTCAGCCAGGACAAGGCGTTCCTGGCCGAATACGGGTTGAGGTTCGTGCTCACGGCCGGTTCGCCGGTGGGAGGAATCGAGCCCGTGCCAGGTGTCAGCAGCCTGCATCTGGAGCATGCGGACGACTGGGTGCCCGGGACGGACGGGCGGCCCAACCCTGACACCAAGGACCGTGTGACCGTCACGTTGACGAATCCGATTGCCGTCCGGGACTGGCTGGAACCGGGCATGGGGCCGGGCCACCGGATGGGCCTCTATGCTGACGGCGCCCGGGAGGTCTCGGCGAGCCGGGATCCGTCGCTTCAAGGCTCCACCGCCGCGCTTGCCGCCGTCGTGGGGGCCGGGGGTGCTGCCACCGTCACGCGGTTCTCGCTGCGGCGCGATGCCATGGCGTCGCCGCGGGGAGTTCCGATGGCACCGGGCCCGCGGCCGGGCCCGGCGAAGGCCCCGATGCAGGGTCCGATGCAGGGTCCGGGCGGCAACCCAGGAGACCGCGCCCAGCAGCCGGCGGCCTAGCGCTCGCCGGCCAGGTGCACCTCCCTAGCGCCGGCCGGTGACGGGCAGCCAGCTGGCCACGAGGGACACCGCGCTGATAATGAGGGCGGCGAACACGGCAGTCCAGAAGAAGGCGTCAATGGTGAATTGCACTGTGGTGTAACTGCTGATCCAGGACGTCAGGTAGAGCATTGCCGCGTTGATGACAATCGTAAAAAGACCCAGGGTGAGGATGGTGATCGGCAGCGACAGCAGGCTGACGATGGGCTTGACGAAGGCGTTGACGAGTCCGAAGACTAAGCCGATGAACAGGTAGCCAAGGATGATGCTGATCGTGCCGTTGCCCGCGGTGGAAATATCGAGGCCGGTGAGGATCCAGCACGCGATTGCCAGGGCCAGCCCGTTGATGATGACCCGAACGATGAATGAGCGCATGGCCCCATGCTGTCATATCTCCGCCCGTGGCGGCAGGGCCGGGAAGTAGGCTAGATGGCATGACTTCATCAGAGAACCCGGCCGGGGGCATCAGGCCCCGCCCGGTGGTAGACCTCCTTCCCCGCTATGCGGCCGGCAAACCGCCCGTCCCCGTTGAGGGCCTGGTCAGCTACAAGCTTTCCTCCAACGAAAACCCGCTGCCCCCGATCCCTGCAGTGCAGCAGGCGATCGCGGCGCAGACCGACTTCAACCGCTATCCGGATCCGCTGAGCAGCAGGCTCCGGGCCGCGCTCGCCGGCTTCCTGGACGTTCCCGCCGAGGACATCGTCACCGGCGCCGGCAGCCTCGGGGCACTGAACCAGCTCCTTGCCACGTTCGCCGGCCAGAACGACGACGGCAAGCCGGACGAGGTCATTTACGCCTGGCGCTCGTTCGAGGCGTACCCGATCTGCGTCGGCGTCGCCGGCGCCGAGAGCGTCCGGATCCCGCTGACCGCCGACGGCCGACACGATCTGGACGCCATGGCGGCCGCGGTGACGGCCCGCACCAGGATGATCCTGCTGTGCACGCCCAACAACCCCACCGGGCCCATCCTCACCACCGCGGAAACCGAACGCTTCATCCGGACTGTGCCCTCCGACGTTGTGGTGGTCATCGATGAGGCCTACCAGGAGTTCGTCCGCGACGAGCACGCTGTTGACGGCATTGAGATGTACCGCAAATATCCCAACGTTGTGGTGTTGCGGACCTTCTCCAAGGCGCACGGCCTTGCCGGGCTGAGGGTGGGCTACAGCGTGTCCAACCCTGACCTCAGCCAGCACCTGCGCGTCACCGCCACTCCGTTCGCGGTGTCCCAGATCGCGGAAATCGCCGCCGTGACCTCACTGCGGCATTTCGCCGAGGTTGTAGAAAGGGTACAAAGCCTGGTGGACGAACGGGACCGCGTCACGGCCGGTCTCCGTGAGCTCGGATGGTTTGTTCCGGAGGCGCAGGGAAACTTTGTCTGGCTCAACCTGGGCTCCAATAGTGCGGAATTCGCTGCCCTTGCGGGGGAGCGCGCACTCTCCGTGCGCGCCTTCGGGGACGAGGGGGTGCGGGTCAGTATCGGGGAGGCCGAGGCAAACACCCGTTTCCTGGAACTCTGTGCGATCTATACAAAACCGCCACGGCGTTCCTAGCGCTTAACATGAAGCCTGCGGGCTGCCTACTGCGGATAAAGTAGGGACGAGTAAGCCAAATATATGCCGGATCAGGAATATATTCCTGATCCGGCATATATCCCAGCGATTGCGGCGCATTCGGATGCGGCAAGCAAGGAGACGGTATGGGCGCCACACATCTGCCCTCTACCGAGTTCGACGGAACCGATATGGATGACCACCTCGAGGCGGAAGCCGAAGCCCAACTAGGCGACCCCGCGGAGCCGATGGTGCAGCTGCTGGGCCCGGACGGAAAGCTGGGCTCCGACCCGGTCTTCTCCGAATACGCCGAGCGGCTCACTCCGGAAAAGCTCCGCGGATTCTATGCCGACATGGCCAAGATCCGCCGCTTTGACGTGGAAGCCACCGCCCTCCAGCGGCAGGGCCAGCTGGCATTGTGGGTCCCGCTCACCGGCCAGGAAGCCGCACAGATCGGCTCCGGCCGGGCCAGCCAGCCGCAGGACTACATCTTCCCCACTTACCGAGAACACGGTGTGGCGCTGACCCGCAACGTGGACCTGGCCGAGCTGCTCCGCCAGTTCCGCGGCGTCTCCAACGGCGGATGGAACCCCAAGGACACCAACTTCCACCTCTATACCCTGGTCCTCGCGGCCCAGACCCCGCACGCGGTCGGCTACGCCATGGGCATCCAGCGCGATCAGAGGCTCGCGGCGGCCGCCGCGGACGGAACGCCGGGCGGGGCGCCGGAGCCCAAGGCCGCCGTCGTGGTCTATTTCGGTGACGGTGCCAGTTCCGAAGGCGACGTCCACGAATCCATGGTCTTCGCCTCCTCCTACAACGCGCCCGTCGTGTTCTTCTGCCAGAACAACCACTGGGCCATCTCCGTGCCCAGCTCCGTGCAGACCCGCATCCCGCTGGCCAACCGCGCCAAGGGCTACGGCTTCCCCGGCATCCGGGTGGACGGCAATGACGTGATCGCCGTCCACGCCGTCACCGAGTGGGCACTCGATCACGCCCGCGAGGGCAACGGCCCCGTGCTGATCGAGGCGTTCACGTACCGCGTCGGTGCACACACCACGGCCGACGACCCCACCAAATACCGGGAATCCGCGGAGGAAGCCCGGTGGCGCGCGAAGGATCCGCTGGAACGCCTGGAAAAGTACCTGCGCGCCCAAGGCATGGCGGACGACGCCTTCTTTGACCAGGTCGGGGCCGCCGGCGACGAACTCGCCGCCTACGTCCGCAAGACCACCCACGACCTGGAAACCCCGGACATCCGGACAGCCTTCGCCAACACCTATGTGGAGGCCCACCCGCTGGTGGCCGAAGAGCTGGCCTGGTTCGAGGAGTACAGTGCCGGGTTCGCCGACGAGGCCGAGGCAGCGACCGGCCAGGCAGAGGGGGCGGCCAGCTCATGACCACCATGACCATTGCCAAGGCCATCAACGAGGGCCTGCGCGCAACACTGAACAACCACCCGCGCTCCCTGCTGATGGGCGAGGACATCGGGCCCCTGGGCGGGGTCTACCGCGTCACCGACGGCCTCATCGCCGAATTCGGTGCGGACCGCGTCGTGGACACCCCGCTCGCGGAGTCCGGCATCATCGGTACCGCGATCGGCCTGTCGCTGCGCGGCTACCTGCCCATCTGCGAGATCCAGTTCGACGGCTTCGTCTTCCCGGGGTTCAACCAGATCACCACCCAGCTGGCCAAGATGCACTCCCGCAGCAACGGCAACCTGACCGTTCCCGTCGTCATCCGGATCCCCTACGGCGGCGGCATCGGCTCGATCGAGCACCACTCGGAATCCCCCGAGGCGCTGTTCGCCCACACCGCGGGCCTGCGCATCATCACCCCGTCCAACCCGCATGACGCCTACTGGATGATCCAGCAGGCCGTCGACTGCCAGGACCCCGTGATCGTCTTCGAACCCAAGCGCCGCTACTGGCTCAAGGGCGAGGTGGACACGGAATCCCCCGGGACCTCGGCGGATCCCTTCAAGGCCCACGTGCTGCGTGAGGGAACGGACGCGACAGTGGTGGTCTACGGCCCGCTGGTGCCGGTGGCCCTGGCCGCAGCGAACGCCGCCGCGGAGGACGGCCACAGCGTCGAGGTGATCGACCTGCGCTCCATCTCGCCGATCGACTTCGACACCGTCACGGCCTCGGTCAAGAAGACGGGCCGGCTGATCGTGGCCCACGAGGCCCCCACCTTCGGCGGCATTGGCGGCGAAATCGCGGCCCGGATCAGCGAGCGGGCCTTCCACTCGCTCGAGGCTCCTGTCATCCGCGTCGGCGGATTCCACATGCCCTATCCCGTGGCCAAGGTGGAGGAAGACTACCTTCCGGACATTGACCGCATCCTCGAGGCACTCGAACGTGCCCTTTCCTACTGATGCCCTGTACTACGGGGCGCCTTCCACAACCAAGGAAAACATGACTCTCCACAAGTTCAACCTCCCCGACGTGGGTGAAGGGCTGACCGAGGCCGAAATCGTCTCCTGGAAGGTCAAGGCCGGCGACACCGTCGCCATCAACGATGTCCTGTGCGAGATCGAGACCGCGAAGTCCCTCGTCGAGCTGCCCTCGCCGTTCGCCGGCACCGTCACCGAGCTGCTTGTCGCGGAGGGCGTGACGGTCGACGTCGGTACCCCCATCATCAGCGTGTCCGACGCTGCCGCCCCGGATGCTGCCGCCCCTGCGGCTCCCGACGTTGCGGCGCAGGCTTCCGCGGCTCCGATGTACGGCCAGCTTGAAGAGGACATGTCCGACGCCGGCGAGCCGGCCGGGCGCCCGGCCGGCGGTCCGCTGGTGGGATCCGGGCCCAAGGCTGACGCCGTGAAGCGCCGCCCGCGGGTTTCCGCTGCCCCGGCGATCTCGACAAGCTCAATCACCGGACCTGCCCGGGAAGCCGAGCCTGGGGCCACGCCCGCCAGGTTCCCTGGCCGAGCTAGCGAGGTTAGGGAGCGGGTGGGGATGGAGGGCCACGACATCTGGATCAGCCCGGAGCCTGTCGCCCAGGCCCTGCGGCCCGTCCCCACGGAAAGCACCGACCAGCGGCCCACCTTCGGCGGCGCCATCACCGGCCTCGTCAACCGGGTGCTGGCCAAGCCGCCCGTGCGAAAGATCGCCCGGGACCTCGGCATCGACCTCTCCGACGTCATCCCCACCGGCGCCCGCGGCGAAGTGACCCGCGAAGACCTCGTCAGCTACCAGGCCCAGCGTGACGCCGAGGTGGACCAGGCGGACACCTTCTGGGGCACGACCGGCCGCCCGCAGGAGCAGCGGATCGAACGGATCCCGGTCAAGGGCGTCCGCAAGGCCACCGCGAAGGCCATGGTCGAGTCTGCCTTCGCAGCCCCGCACGTGAGTATCTTCGTGGACGTCGACGCGAGCCGCACCATGGAGTTCGTCAAGCGCCTCAAGGTCTCCCGCGACTTTGAGGGCATCAAGGTCTCACCGCTGCTGATCCTGGCCAAGGCCGTCATCTGGGCCGCGGCCCGAAACCCCAGCGTCAACGCGACCTGGGTGGACAACCCGGACGGCAGCGACTCGGCCGAGATCCACGTCAAGCACTTCATGAACCTGGGCATCGCCGCCGCAACACCCCGCGGCCTCATGGTGCCCAACATCAAGAACGCCCAGGACCTGTCCCTCAAGGAACTGGCCCTCGCGCTGAACGACTTGGCCACCACGGCCCGCGCCGGTAAGACCCAGCCGGCGCAGATGCAGGGCGGCACCCTGACCGTTACCAACATCGGCGCCCTTGGGATCGACACCGGCACCCCGATTATCAACCCCGGCGAGGTGGCCATCGTTGCCTTCGGTACCATCAAGCAGAAGCCCTGGGTCCTTGACGGCGAAGTCATTCCGCGCTGGATCACCACCCTCGGCGGCTCCTTCGACCACCGGGTAGTGGACGGGGACCTCTCGGCGCGCTTTATGGCCGATGTCGCCGCAATCCTCGAAGAGCCGGCCCTCCTGCTGGACTGATACTGCCGGACGCAGCGCAACCCCCGCGGGCCTTCCCTGACTCCCCATGAGGGGTGGCGGCGCGGGATGAGGGGTGGCGGCGCGGGCCAAATCCGCGCTTTCCTGTCCCCGGGCCGTTGGTCGGCACTAGAGTGGCACCAGCCGCCGCCCGCCGGGTGGACGCAGATCAAAGGAGATGTTGCGTGTTTTCGAGCCCGTTCCCCGACGTGGATATTCCCAACGTCAGCCTTTATCAGTACCTTTTTGGCGGCCTCCGCGAGGAGGACCTGGACCGGATCGCCGTTATCGACGGGACGAGCGGCGCGGAGACCAGCTACCGCACGTTGCTGGCGCAGATCGATGCCCTGGCCGGAGCCGTCGCGGCCCAGGGACTCGGCGTCCATGGCGTGGCGGCGATCCTGTGCCCCAACGCCCCGGCCTTCGCGGTCGTCTTCCACGGCCTGCTGCGGGCCGGCGCGACGGTCACGACCGTTAACTCGCTCTACACAGCCGATGAGATCGCGCTTCAGCTCGCCGACGCCGGAGCGGAGTGGCTGTTCACCGTCTCGGCGCTGCTGCCCGGCGCTAAGGAAGCTGCCGCACGGGCCGGGATCCCGGCCGAACGGCTTGTGGTGCTCGACGGCGCCGAAGGGCACCCCTCGCTGCGGGACCTGCTCACCACGGGCGCGCCGGCCCCCGACGTCAGCTTCGATCCGGCCACGCATGTCGCCGTGCTGCCCTATTCCTCCGGGACCACGGGACGGCCCAAAGGCGTTATGCTCAGCCACCGGAACCTGGTCGCCAACGCGGAGCAGTCCCGCGGCCTGCTCAACGTCGCTGCCGACGACCGGCTGCTGGCGCTGCTGCCGTTCTTCCACATCTACGGCCTGACCGTCCTGCTCAACCTTGCCCTGCGCCAGCGGGCCTGCCTGGTCACCATGCCCAGGTTCGATCTAGCCGAGTTCCTTCGAATCATCCAGGACCACAAGTGCAGCTACCTCTTCATTGCACCTCCCGTGGCCGTTGCGCTGTCCAAGCACCCGCTGGTCGGCGAGTACGACCTCAGCTCGGTCCACACCACCCTCTCCGGCGCGGCACCGCTCGACGGGGACCTGGGAACCAGTCTCGCCAAGCGCCTGGGCTGCCGGGTACTGCAGGGCTACGGCATGACCGAGATGAGCCCCGTCTCCCACCTCATCCCCGTGGACGCCACGGATGTGCCCGTCAGCTCGGTGGGCTACACGGTGCCGAACATGGACTGCCGCCTAGTGGATCCGGCCACCGGGGAGGAGATCGAGGTCCCCGCCGAAGGCGCCAGCGCCCCGGGCCACCTGCTGTGCCGCGGACCGAACGTGATGCTCGGCTACCTGAACCGGCCCGAGGAAACGGCGGACACCCTCGACGCCGACGGCTTCCTGCACACCGGCGACATCGCCACTGTGCGGTCCGACGGCGTCGTGACAATCGTGGACAGGCTCAAGGAGCTCATCAAGTACAAGGGCTACCAGATCGCCCCTGCCGAGCTTGAGGCGCTGCTGCTGACACATCCGGGCATTGCCGACGCCGCCGTGATCGGAACCCCCGACGCCGACGGCCAGGAAGTGCCGATGGCGTTTGTGGTCCGGCAGCCCGGTGACGACGGCGCGCGGCTCGACGAGGCAGCAGTGATGGACTTCGTTGCCGCCAAGGTGGCGCCGTTCAAGAAGATCCGCCGGGTGGAGTTCATCGACGCTGTGCCCAAGTCCTCCTCCGGCAAGATCCTGCGCCGGATACTGAAGACGGCCCCGGCTGCGGCCGGCGGGAAGGCCTGACCCGCCTCATATCAGCCGGCAGTCCAGGCGCCGGTGCTCCCGGACGTGTCCTGGCTGCCGGCACTATGCGTTATTCGGCGGCGTCGGTCTTGGCGATGTAAACGTCGCAGGGAGCATTGTGGGCCACGCTGTTCGCAACGCTCCCCAGCACCCGGCCCAGTCCCTTCATCCTTCGGTTGCCGACCACAATCAGCTGCGCGCCGGCGCGGGATGCCTCGTCGATCAGGGCTTCGGCGGGCTTACCCCGGGCGGCGGCGTAGGTGACATTGACCTCAGGCGTTCTGAGGCTGTTGGCGACGCTCTTGGCGACCTTCTCCGCTTCGCCGGCATCGGAGACAATCCATTTGTCGCTGCCGCTGCCGAAGACTTCGGTCCGGTCGCTGTCGAAGGCGCTGACCACATGCAGGGTTGCCCCAAGGGAGACCGCCAGGCCTCGCGCGGTCTGCGCGGCCTTCATCGCAGTTTCACTGCCATCGACGCCGACAACAATAATTCCGGTCATAAAATACTCCTTGGGGTCAACGATCGTCTTCGGCCATGCGCCGTTGACTCAGGCTACAACGCTGCGATGGCTTCCCGCAGGACCGGCGCCAGCCTGCGGACGCCTTCGCGGATGGATTCCGGCGGGACCGCACTGAAGGCTAGCCGGAGCTTGTTGGACGGTTCATCCGAATGCGTAAATGCCGCACCGGGAATGAATACGACGCCGGCGTCGATCGCCTTCCTCAGCAGCGGATAGGTGTCCACACCGTCCGGCAGGGTCACCCAGACGAAGAAGCCGCCTTCGGGGCGGGTCCAGCTGAGGCCGTCGGGCATGTAGTCGTCGAGGGCCGCGAGCATCGCGTCGCAGCGGTCCTTGTATAGCCCCCGGTACGTTTCGATCTGGCCGCGCCAGTCGTAGTCGCGCAGGTAGGCGGAGACCAGCATCTGGTTGAGCGTGGGCGGGCACAACGTCACGGCCTCGGAGGCCAGGTAGTAGCGGCGCTGGAGGTGTGCGGGGACAAGGGCCCAGCCGATCCGCAGGCCCGGCGCGAAGATCTTCGAGAAGGACCCCATGTAGATGACATCGTCCGGGTTTGCTGCCCGCAGCGGGGTCAGCGGTTCCCCGTCAAAGCGCAGCAGGCCGTAAGGGTTATCTTCCAGCACTAAGATATTCGCATTGCGGCATATATCGACGACCTGCTGCCGGCGCTCCTGGGACAGGGTGATGCCGGAGGGGTTGTTAAAGCTGGGGATCGTGTAGAGGAACTTAATGTTCTTGCCGGCGGTCTGCAGGGCGGCGATTTTGGCTTCGAGCAGGTCCGGGACGATGCCGTCCCCGTCCATCGGTACCGTGGCAACCTGCACCTGGTAGGCCTCGAACGTGTTCAGCGCGCCAACGTAGGTGGGGTCCTCCACCAGGACCACGTCACCGGGGTTGCAGAAGACCTTGGTCGCGACATCCTGGGCGGACTGTGAACCCGCGGTGATCACCACGTTGTCGGGGTTGGCGTCCAGGATCCCTTCCGCGGCCATAACCTCGCAGATCTGGGTCCGGAGTTCCTCGGTGCCCTGCCCTCCGCCGTACTGCAGGGCTGTCATGCCTTGTTCGGCGATGATCTTCGCGGCGGTCTGGCCGAGCCGCTCGAGCGGGAGGGACTGGAGGTACGGGCTTCCGCCGGCGAGCGACACGAGGCCGGGGCGCATCGAGATGTCGAAGACATCGCGGACTGCCGACTGCTTGATATTTGCTGCGCGCTCCGAGAAGAGTTCCTCGTGGCGGTGGGCGGACGTAGCCGCACGTTCGATTGCGTCAATTGCCTCGGCCGGAAGTGTTTCTGCGGCGGCATCAAGTGTTTCGTGGGTCACATTTCCAAGGGTACAGCCCGTGTTGTCTTGCAGGCAACGTTTGTTCACAAAACGCCCCGAGCTGCGGCATCCCTCCGGCGGACGCGGAACGTCCCCGGCAGAGTCTGCCGGGGACGTCGCAGGTAAAGCGCGGAGCGAGGGGGCTAGGCTGCGGACGGCGTCCGGGACTCGGCGAGGGCGTCGAAGACGCCCCTGATCTGTTCGACAACCTCGGCGTCGTCCTTCGGGTGGACCGCGGCGAAGCGGACCATCGACCCGGGGACAGCCAGCTTGACGTCCTCGAGAACCCGGGCGCCGGCGATGCCGACAGCTTTTCGGGCCTCATCCTGGGCCCAGACTCCGCCGAACTGGCCGAAGGCGGTGCCAACGACGGCGGTCGGCTTGCCGCTCAGGGCCCCGGCGCCGAACGGGCGGGACAGCCAGTCGATGGCGTTCTTGAGCGAGGCGGGAACGGTGCCGTTGTGTTCCGGGGTGACCAGGAGCAGGGTGTCGGCGGCGTTGGCAGCGGCGCGCAGGGCGGCGGCGGCGGCCGGGACCTGGCCCTCGACGTCGATGTCCTCGTTGTAGAACGGGATGTTGCCGAGGCTGTCGTGGATGATGACTTCCACCTGCTCCGGGGCGTTCAGCTGGATCGCTTCGGCCAGCTTCTGGTTGGTGGAATCGGCGCGCAGGCTGCCGACCAGGGTGAGAACGGTGTTCTTGGACATGTGAACTCCTAGGTATCGTGCCGCGGAGGATCCTGCGGCTGACGGATCGTGGAGGCTTTGCCGGCCTTCACTGAATCAAAACGGACTGCGGTCCGCTTCTATTCCCCGGGGCTAGAATGTGCGGTGTGAGCTTAATCCCGATCCGCCCGGGCGTGGAGCCTGAGCGCCGCGACGCCGCCCGGAACCGGGAGGTGCTGCTCCGGGCTGCCCGCGAGCTTATCGAGGAATGCGGGGCGGACGGCCTGACCATGGCCACGCTGGCGCAGCGCGCGGGTGTGGGTAAGGGGACGGTGTTCCGGCGGTTCGGCAGCCGGGCCGGGCTCATGATGACCCTGCTCAGCGACGCCGAGGCCGGGTTCCAGGGGCGCTTTATGTTCGGACCGCCGCCGCTGGGTCCCGGCGCAGCGCCGCTGGAACGGCTCATTGCCTTCGGCGAGGAACGCATTGCCTGGGTGCTGGAGTTCGGGGAGCTTGCCCGGGCCGCGGATGTGTCCGCCCGCAACAGGTTCGACGTGCCGGCCGCCGTGCTCTGCCGCCGGCATCTGGAGATCCTGCTGCAGGAGGCGGGTGTGGCAGCCGATCCCTGGCTCATGGCCACCTCGCTGAGCGCCACGCTCGAACCGGAGCGCCTCCTGCATGCCGTCAGGATGCACAAGATCACCCCGGAACGGCTCGCCGCGTCCTGGCGGGAGCTCACCTCGTGCGTGGTCCGCGGAGCGTAGGCTGCTCGGGATTCCAAGCGGCCGCCGGCTAAATCTATTCCCCTGAGTTATTCATAACGATCTGATACCCGACTCGCGGAACACCGCCTCCGGGCGCACCCGCCGGCACCGTGTCTCAAGGGCGAGAACAAGGACATCGACGTCGTCACTTCCGGCGCGTACGAGTTCGTTGACTCCGTCAAGGCCGGTGCCAGCAACAAGGAAGTTGTTGTCACCACCACCCAGCCCGTCTACCCGCTGGATTCGCTCTTCACCGGCCTGATCCACCCGGCCGTGAACACCCCCGCGATCTTCAACGAAGGCTTCACCGGCGACATGCACCCGGAGCGGATGGCCGGCCCGTTCAAGCTGGACAAGTACGACGCCGCCGCCAAGACCGTTACGCTGGCCCAGAACGACAAGTGGTGGGGCACCAAGCCGGTCCTGGAAAAGGTCATCTTCCGCCAGCTGGAGACCAGCGCCCAGATTGCTGCGTTCAAAAACGGTGAAATCGACGGCGTCTCGGCCAACACCATCACCCCTTACAAGCAGCTCGACGGCACCAAGAACTCCGAGGTCCGCCGCGGCCAGCGCCTCTTCGCCGGCGGCCTGAACCTGAACGCCCAGAAGGCGCCGATGAGTGACGTCGCGATCCGCAAGGCGATCTTCACCGCCGTCGACCGCGAAGCGCTGCGCAAGGTCCGCTTCAACGGCCTGAACTGGGAAGAAACCAGCTCCGGATCGATGATGCTGCTGCCGTTCTCCAAGTACTACGAGGACAACTACCCGGTCAAGGAATCCGGACCCGAGGCCGCCAAGAAGGTCCTCACCGACGCCGGGTACACGGCCAACGCCGCGGGGGTCATGGAGAAGGACGGCGTTCCCGCTGCCTTCAGGATCAGCAACTTCGGTGACGATCCGACCACCCTGGCCTTCACGCAGACCCTGCAGAACCAGCTCAAGGCCGGCGGCATGGACGTCGGCATCGACCAGCGCGCCTCCGCAGACTTCGGCAAGGTGCTGGGCAGCCGCGACTTCTTCATGAGCGTCTCCGGCTACACCGTGGGCCCTGACGCGACCGACTCCGTGAAGCAGTTCTACGATTCCAAGACGAACGAGAACGAACTGGGCGACGCCGAGCTGGATGCCGGGATCAAAAAGCTCTCCACCATCGCCGACAACACCGAGCGCAACAAGGCAGCGATGGAAGTGGAAAGGAAGCACATGGCGAAGTACTTCTCCATGGGCGTTGTGATGAACGGTCCGCAGATCTCCTTCGTGCGCACCGGCCTGGCCAACTACGGCCCGTCCCTGTTCAAGAGCCTGTCCCAGGTTCCGGACTGGACCACCCTCGGCTGGGAAAAGAAGTAACTCCCCGCTAAGCAGCGCCTCCAGCAGCGAGGGCCGGCACTCCCCGAATCGGGCGGGCGCCGGCCTTCGCCGCTTAACCGCCCACTGGGGCGCCCGGGAGTAGCGTGGAGCCATGACAACAGACTCCACCCGGCCCATCCGTGCCGCGGTCGCCGGCTTCGGCCTCTCCGGCAGCGTCTTCCATGCCCCGCTGCTCGCGGCCAACCCCGCCTATTCCCTCGACGTGATCGCCACCTCCGACGCCGGCCGGAAGTCCGCCGCGTCCGCCCGGTACCCCGGCGCCCGGCTTGTGGACACGCCGGCGGACATCCTCGGACTCGCCGGCGACCTGGACCTGCTGGTGCTGGGAACACCGCCGGCCACCCACTACCCGCTCGCGAAGGCGGCGCTGGAAGCCGGCCTCGACGTCGTCGTGGACAAGCCTTTTACCGTGCGCAGCGCCGAAGGCGAGGAGCTGATCGGCCTCGCGGCAGGGCTGGGCCGGGTGCTGACCGTCTTCCAGAACCGGCGATGGGACGGCGACTTCCTGACCGTACGCGGGCTGCTGGACAGCGGTGCCCTCGGCACCGTGACCCGTTTCGAATCCCGTTTTGAACGCTGGTCCCCCGCGGTCGCGAAGGCCTGGAAGGCGGACGCGACGGCGGACGACGGCGGCGGGGTGCTGTTCGACCTCGGCACGCACCTGCTGGACCAGGCGCTGGCGCTGTTCGGACCCGCCACGGTCATGCACGCGGAACTGGCGGCGCGCCGGGCGGGCGAGAAGACCGACGACGACGTCTTCCTGGCCCTGCGGCACGAATCGGGGGTTACGAGCCATCTGTGGATGAACATGCTCTGCGCCCAGCAGGGACCCCGCTTCCGGCTGCTGGGCAGCGACGGCGCCTTCACCAAGCACGGCATCGACCCGCAGGAGCCCTTCATCGTGGCCGGCGGCAGCCCGCTGGACCCCGCCTACGGCGTCGAAGACCGGGACTGGGCCGGGCTGCTCGGCAGGGACGGGCACCTGGACCGGCTGCCCACCGAGCGCGGCGCCTACCCGGAGTTCTACCGGATCCTGGCAGCCAAAATCAGCGGCGGCGGGGCCGGATCGGCATTGCCGGTCCCGGTGGACCCGGCCGGGCCGGTGGAGGTCCTGGGGCTGATCGAGCGGGCCCGGTCCCTGCCAGCTTAACTGGACAACGGCAGCCATCCTCGCCGAGGGTGACTGCCGTTGTACGGCAACGCGTGTGTTACGCGGAGACCAGCTGGTGCCAGTCGGCGACGAGGGGCAGATTGTGCGCCTCGGAGACCGAACGGTGCGCGACCTTGCCGGCGGCGATGTTCAGGCCGGCGGCAAGGCTGGCATCGCGGTCAAACGCGGCCTTGACGCCCAGGTTGGCCAGTGAGACTGCGTAGCGCAGGGTGACGTTGGTCAGCGCGTAGGTGGAGGTGTTCGGAACGGCACCCGGCATGTTGGCAACGCAGTAGAAGATCGTGTTGTGGACCTTGTACGTCGGCTCCTGGTGTGTGGTGGGGTGCGTGTCCTCGAAGCAGCCGCCCTGGTCCACCGCGATGTCCACCAGCACGGAGCCGGGCTTCATCCGGGAGACCAGCTCGTTGGTGACGAGCTTCGGGGCCTTGGCCCCCGGGATCAGCACGGAGCCGATCACGAGGTCGGCGTCGACGACGGACTTCTCGATCTCGTAGGCGTTGGAGGCCACGGTCTTCAGGCGGCCCTGGTACTGGGCATCGAGTTCGCGGAGGCGGTTGATGTTGATGTCCAGGATGGTGACGTCGGCGCCGAGGCCCAGGGCCATGGCGGCGGCGTTGGTGCCGGCAACACCGGCGCCGAGGACAACGACCTTCGCCGGGCGGACCCCCGGTACGCCGCCGAGCAGCACACCCTTGCCGCCGGCCGGAGCCATCAGCGAGGTGGCGCCGACCTGGACGGAGAGCCGGCCGGCAACCTCGGACATCGGGGCCAGCAGCGGCAGCGTGCGGCCTTCCTGGACCGTCTCGTAGGCGATGGCGGTGACGCCGCTGTTGATGAGCGCCTGCGTCAATTCCGGCTCGGCGGCGAGGTGCAGGTAGGTGAAGAGGATCAGGCCCTTGCGGAAGCGGTGGTATTCGGCCTTGACCGGCTCCTTGACCTTCATGACCATGTCCGCGCGGGCCCAGACGTCGTCTGCTTCGACGACGATCTCGGCGCCGGCGATGGCGTATTCCTCGTCCGTGATGCCCGAGCCCAGGCCCGCGCCGCGCTCCACCAGGACCGAGTGGCCGTGCGTGCGGAACTCGTGGACGCCGGCAGCCGTGATGGCAACGCGGAATTCATTGTTCTTGATCTCTTTGGGGACACCGATGATCATTGTGGGCTCCAGTCGTGGCGGCCTTGTGGGCCTGGGTGTTTGCGGGGGAAGTCGTACTTCCAGAATAAATCCTGTTGTGAGGCAGGCGACAGGCTCCGCCGCAAGGTCCGGACGGGTTGCCGCGGAATTTGGCGGTTTTTGAAATCCCGCACTCGACATTTGTCGACACGGCAAGCGGCAGGTGTCGCCTGCTGTCCGCCCGCCGGCAGGTGGTGTGGCTTTCGCCCCGGGCCCTCCCCTGGCAGTAGTCTGGCAGCATGCAGCAGCAGGAGGTGGAGCAGCTCGTGGAGCAGGTGGCGCTGAAGCTTGGCCGCGGCCTGTCGCTGGAAGACCTCGACGGCCTCCTGCTCGCCTACAGCTCCAACCAGTCCCACGCCGACCGGGTCCGGGTGAACTTCCTGCTCAGCAAACGCGTGGCCGCGGACGTCAGCGCGTGGCAGCTCTCGCATGGGATCGCGACGGCGGTGCGGCCTGTCGTCGTGCCGGCGAACGAGGAGCTGGGCATGCTGGGCCGCGTCTGCGTGCCCCTGCTGGTGCGCGGCTTCCGGGTGGGATACCTATGGGTCCAGCTGGACGCCGAGGAGCCGAACGCGACGCCGGTCCTCGCCCAGCTGCCCGAGGTCGGCCGCGAAATTGAACAGCTCTCCGCCCTGCTGCTGGACTCCAACACCGCCGAGTCCGAATTCCGGCGCCGGCGCGAGCAGGAGTTCCTGGCCGCCTGCAAGGGCGAGTCCAACGCCGCCGCGGCCGTTGCCGGCTGGAAGGAAGTGCAGGGCCGCGGGCCCTGGCAGCTTGTGACCGTGCTGGATGCCGACGGCTGGGCGGAAGCAGCGGACCCGATCGCCTCCACCCTGATCCACCGCTCCGCCGCGCTTCAGGCCACCATCGGGGTGGACGCGGCCCTGTTCAGCGCCGGCACCCAAACCCACGCCGTCGTGCTGTTCAGGGAATCCACCGGCCGGGCGGACCACGCCCAGGTGCTGGTGCACTACCAGCTGGAACTGGCCAAGCGCTCCGGTCGGTCCGTGCGCCGCATCATCCTCGGGACTTCCGAGGGCTTCGCCAAGCCCCGCGAGATGGCGGAGGCCTACCGGCAGTCCCGGCAAGCGGCCCAGGCCGCGGCAGTGGATCCCCAGCTGGGCGAACTCGTGGACTGCCGCGCCACGGGCCTGTACCAGCTGCTGGCCTCCGCCGGCGGCGGGGCGGGGGCCTGGGCGGATGCGGGCTCGGTGTATTTCCGGATCCTGGAGGACCACGACCGGAACCATGAGCTCCTGCCCGTGCTGGAGCTGTTCTATGACAATGACGGCTCGGTCCAGGAAGTGGCGGACAAGCTGCACCTGCACCGGAGCAGTATCTACAACCGGCTGGGCCGGATCCGGCAGCTCCTGGGCGTGGATCCGCTCAAGGGGATGGCCCGGCTGGAGCTCCATGCGGCGCTCAAGGCGCGGCGCTGGGCGGGCCGGCCAAGGATCTAGAACGCCCTAGGTGCCGTGGCCGTCCCGCTTGGGCCGCTCGGTATCCAGGGGGAGGCCCGGTTCGGTGCGGGCAGGGTCATCCCGCGCCGCCTCCCGCGCCTTTTCTCTCCTGCGGAGAGACATCCGGCTGTCCGTCCACATGGCGACGGCGACAAACGCGACGCAACTGGACATAAACGTGGCCGTGTTGTTCAGCCCCATCGCGGTTCCGAGGATGCCGGTGAGCACCATGGCGGCAATGCCGGCCACGATGTGCCACCCTCTGAACTTACCCACCGTCCAAGCGTAACCCCGGCCTTCTCCGCGTTTCCGCGTAGGGCCGTGATCGTTGCTTGATCCTTATCACGCGGTCACGAAGCATCCGTTGCGCCGTCATTCTCGGGGGTGGGAGCGCCTTCGGCGGTACTGTTCTTCTTCTGGGTTTGGAGCCATGCCATGATGTCGGCCAGCCGGATGCGGCGGTGCGTGCCGCGGTATTCCACCGGGATTTCTCCCCGGTCCGTCATGTTCCGCAGGTAGGTGTGCGAGATGCCCGCCAGCTCAGCTGCCTTCGAGGTGGTGAGCATGTCCTCGACGCTGCTGACGGTGACGGACTCGCCGCGGCTGAACCGGCCCAGCAGGTCGACGACGGCGTCCCGCGCCGCCGGCGGGAGCCGGTGCACGGTGCCGTCCACGAACACCGTGATGTCGTCGCTGCCGTTGAGGGCGTACGTGAGTTTCTGCGCGTCCTCGGCCGGAAGTCCGGCCGTCACCCTGGGAGCAATCAGTGTCATGGTGGCATCCTAGCGCCCCGGGCGGGCCCTCACATCCTGCGTCTACAGGCCGAGCTCTTCCAGTACCGGCAGCTTCTCCCGCACCCAGGCCCGCGCCTCGGTGGCACTCGGGGCGGAGAGCGCCAGCTTGGCCAGCTCCTGCGCCTCGGCCAGCGTAACGGTCTTCAGCACGGCGGCCACGGCCGCGAGGGAACGGGCCGTCATGGACAGGGTGGAGACGCCGAGCCCGGTAAGGACCACGGCGAGGGCCGGGTCCGCTGCGGCTTCACCGCAGACGCCCACCGGCTTGTTGTGGCCCTCCGCGGCGGAGCCTTCGACCGTGAGGCTGACGAGCCGGAGGACGGCGGGCTGCCAGGGGGTGTTCAGCGCGGCCAGCGGGCCGAGCTGGCGGTCCGCGGCCATGGCGTACTGGGTGAGGTCGTTGGTGCCCAGGCTGGCGAAGGCCACCTCCCGGAGGATGGCCTCGGCCGTGAGGGCTGCAGAGGGGACCTCCACCATGACGCCGGGGGTCTTGATGCCCGCCTCCGTGCACAGCGTCGCGAAGCGGGCGGCTTCCTCCGCCGTCGAAATCATCGGTGCCATCACCCAGACGTCGGCTGCGGATTCCTGTTCGGCCCGGGCGATGGCCTGCAGCTGGCGTTCCAGCACGCCTGGCGTGGTGAAGTCGGTCCGGTAGCCGCGGACGCCGAGGGCCGGATTAGGCTCGGTGGCGTCGGTCAGGAACGGCAGCGGCTTGTCCGCGCCGGCGTCGAGCGTGCGCAGAACGACTTTCTTGCCCGGAAAGGCGTCGAAGACGCCCTTGTAGGCGGCGGCCTGTTCATCCACCGTGGGCTCGGTGTCCCGCTCCAGGAAGCAGAACTCGGTCCGGAACAGCCCCACGCCCTGGGCGTTGAGCTTCGCGGCGGCCACGGCGTCCTTGGCGCCCCCGACGTTGGCGAGGAGCGGGACGAGGTGGCCGTCCGCCGTCGCGCCCGTGCCGTCAAAGTCCGCCAGCAGCGAGGCGGTGGCGGCCCACTGTTCGGCGGCGGTGCGCTGGGACTCGTCCGGATCCGCCGTGATAAGGCCGGCGGCACCGTCCACGTAGACTTCGGTGCCGTCCGCGAGCCGGTCGACGCCGGTTGCTGCCACGACGGCGGGCAGGCCGAGGGAGCGGGCAATGATCGCGGTGTGGGACTGCGGTCCGCCGCCCGCGGTAAGCAGGGCCAGGACCTTCTCCGGGTCCAGGGTGGCGGTGTCCGCCGGAGCCAGGTCCTCGGCGATGAGGATGAAGGGGGTCGCGGAGGTAGGGATTCCGGGGGCGGGCACGCCGCGCAGTTCGGCCACGATCCGGGCGCGGACGTCCAGGACATCGGTGGCACGCTCGGCCATGTAGCCCCCCAGATTGTGCAGCATTTCCGCGACGGAGGCGCCCGCTTCCCAGATGGCCCGCTGGCCGGAGGTGCCGCGGGCGATCAGCTTGGCGGCGGATTTGAGCAGCATGGTGTCCGTGGCCATGAGGGACGTGGCTTCGAGGACGGCTTTCCCGTCGCCGCTGACTGTCACGGACCGGGCCTTGAGTTCGTCATGGACGGCCTTCGCGGCGGTCTTCAGCGCCGCCGTGGCATCTTCCGCCGTGACGCCGGCCGGAAGTTGTTCCCCGGCAGGGGGTTCGCTGATCGGTTTGGGCATCTGGCGGATGGTGCCGATGATGCGGCCGGGGCTGACGCCTACTCCTGGGAAGTTCTGCACTGAAGGTCCTCATTCTCTGCCGTGGGCGGTAAGCCATTAAATCAGGTGACGCCGGGGGCCGTCCGAACCGGGCCGGAGGCTCCGTGCCGGATCGTCCGGGTGGGCCAGCCGACGGCAACGTCGGCGGGCGGATCCGGTACCTGGAAAAATTGTATGTGATGCACTTCATATAGCGTTGCTATAGGTGCTAGGGTAGCGGTTATGAGTTTCGATGGCCAGCTTCCGCCCAAGACCCGGCTTCTGCGTGCGGCTGCCGGGCTGCTGGCCAAGTCCGCCGGAGCGGCAGTGTCCACCCGCCAGATCACCAAGCTGGCAGGCGTGACGGCCCCCACCCTGTATCACCACTTCGGTGACAAGGAAGGGCTCTTCGACGCCGTCGTTGCGGCCGGTTTTGAGGAATTCGTGGCGGACGAACGCGACTTCGCGCCGTCCGGACAGCCACTGGAAGACATCCGGCGGATGTGGGACAAACACGTGCAGTTTGGCCTCAAGCAGCCGGAACTGTATCTGGTCATGTTCGGCAATATCCGCCCTGAGAGCCGCCCGGCAGTCGTTGCAGATGCCGAGGCTCTCATGGAGGAGCTGCTGAACAAGGCTGCCGTGGCAGGCCAAATCAACGTCCCGCCGCGGGAGGCAGCCAGGAGTATCCTGGCGGCCAACGTGGGCGTGACCCTCATGCTGATCACGGAAAAGGCGCCCGAGCGGAACCTCGAGCTCTCGTCCATGACCCGCGATGCCATGATCTTTGCGGTATCCACGGACCAGGCCCGGGACAACGGTCCGGAAGCCTCCGGAAAATCGTCAGTGGTCGTGGCGGCGATCGCCCTGAATGCAGCACTTCAGGCCTCGCACTCTGACCAGCTCTCCAGTTCCGAACTGAAGCTCTTCCTCGAATGGCTCCACCGGATCTCCACCCGCTCCACCAGCTAGCTCGGCGACATTATCGGACCAACCTGCGGTGCAGCAGGAATGACGGTTAGGAAATCACATGGCAACAGAGACAGTTGCGAAACCCCGCACCAGCGTGCGGGTGGGCGTCCAGAAGTTCGGGACGTTCCTGTCCGGAATGATCATGCCCAACATCGGCGCGTTCATCGCCTGGGGCCTCATTACCGCGCTCTTCATCGAGAAGGGCTGGATCCCGGTCCCACAGCTCGGCGGCTTCGGCACAAACGCGGAGGGAGTTCCGAACACGGGCCTGGTAGGGCCCATGATCACCTATCTGCTTCCTCTCCTGATCGCCTACACCGGCGGCCGGATGGTCTATGATGTCCGCGGCGGCGTTGTGGGCGCCATCGGCACCATGGGCGTGATCGTCGGTGCCGGCATTCCGATGTTTATTGGTGCCATGATCATGGGCCCCCTCGGCGGCTGGACCATGAAGAAGATTGACTCGATCTGGGACGGCAAGATCCGGCCCGGCTTTGAGATGCTGGTGAACAACTTCGCCGCCGGTATCTGGGGTGCGCTGCTGGCCATGCTTGGCTTCTACGGAATCTCCCCGTTGGTCACGGCGTTCAGCACGGCCGCGGGCAACGTGGTCCAGTTCCTGGTCAACAACGGCCTGCTGCCCCTGACCAGCATCTTCATCGAACCGGCCAAGGTGCTGTTCCTCAACAACGCCATCAACCATGGCGTGCTGACGCCGCTGGGCATCCAGCAGTCACTTGAGCAGGGTAAGTCCATCCTGTTCCTGCTGGAGGCCAATCCCGGCCCGGGCCTGGGTATCCTGCTCGCCTACATGTTCTTCGGCAAGGGCCTGGCCAAGGCGTCGGCGCCCGGTGCCGCCATCATCCACTTCTTCGGCGGTATCCACGAGATCTACTTCCCTTACGTGCTGATGAAGCCCATCCTCATCGTCGCCGCGATCGGAGGCGGCATGACCGGGGTCGCGACACTGGCCATCACCAATGCAGGCCTCGTGGCGCCGGCGGCCCCGGGGTCCATCATCGCGGTGCTCGCCCAGACCGCCCGTGACAGCTACATCGGCGTGATCCTCTCGGTGGTGCTCGCCACCACCGTCTCCTTCCTGATCGCTTCGGTAATCCTGAAATCCAGCAAGACTCCCGTGGGTGAATCCGAGGACGAGGCCCTCGGCGCCGCCACCGGCCGGATGGAGGAAATGAAGGGCAAGAAAAGCTCGGTGTCCTCCATGCTCACGGGGTCCGGTGCCGCCGGCGGCGGTGTTGCAGTCCTCGCCGGGCCGGTCAGGAACATCGTCTTTGCGTGCGACGCCGGCATGGGCTCCAGCGCGATGGGCGCCTCGGTGCTGCGGAATAAGATCAGGGCGGCCGGCTATCCGGGTGTCGTGGTGACCAACTCCGCGATCGCGAATCTCAGTGACAGCTACGACGTCGTCATCACCCATCAGGACCTGACCGAACGGGCCACGCCCCTGACGGCCAGTGCCGTGCACGTCTCCGTGGATAACTTCATGAACAGCCCGAAGTACGACGAGATCGTGGAGCTGGTCAAGAGCAGCAACACCGAAATCGCGCCGGGCGCCGTTGCCGTCGCTCCGGCCGCCGCTGAAACGCCGGAAGCCCGCGAGGAAACCGGCCCCGCCGGCATCCTCGTGGCCGAAAGCGTCATCCTCAACGGCACGGCAACCACCCGGGACGCCGCGATCGACGAGGCGGGCCGGCTCCTGCTAAACCGCGGCGCCGTCGACTCCGGCTACCTGGACGCCATGCACGAACGCGAGGAATCGGTGTCCACGTACATGGGCAGCTTCCTCGCCATCCCGCACGGCACCAACGCCGCGAAGGACCACATCATGAGGTCCGCGGTGTCGGTGATCCGTTACCCGGACGGCATCGACTGGAACGGCAAGGAAGTGAAGTTCGTGGTCGGCGTCGCCGGCATCAACAACGAGCACCTGCACATCCTTTCCTCGATCGCCAAGGTCTTCACGAACAAGGCCCAGGTGGCGCAGCTCGAGGCGGCCACCACAGTCGAGGAAGTCCTGAACCTGTTCGGAAAGGTCAATTCATAGTGAAGGCTGTCCATTTCGGAGCCGGAAACATCGGGCGCGGATTCGTGGGCCTGCTGCTGCACGAAGCGGGGTACGAGGTGGTGTTCGCAGATGTCGCTGAGGCCCTGATCACGGAGCTGGCCGCCGCGGACAGCTACCGGGTCCACGAGGTGGGGGAGCACCCCACCGTCCGCACCGTGGACAACTTCCGCGCGTTGAACTCCAGCAGCCAGGAGGCGGACGTCATCGCGGAGATCGCGACGGCGGATATCGTCACCACCGCTGTGGGGCCGAACATCCTCAAGTTCGTGGCTCCCGTGATCGCCAGGGGGATCGCCGCCCGGGCCGCCGGACTGGCTCCGCTGCAGGTGATGGCGTGTGAGAACGCGATCAACGCCACGGACATCCTCAAGGACGGGGTGTCGGCCCAGTGGGACCCGGCCGCCGGGTCCCTGGCGGCCGCCGCCGTGTTCGCCAACACGGCGGTGGACCGGATCGTGCCCAACCAGGAGGCAGGGCAGGGCCTGGATGTCACCGTGGAGACCTTCTACGAGTGGGTCATCGACCGCACCCCGTTTGCGGGACACGAGCCGGTCATTCCGGGCGCGACCTTCGTAGACAACCTGGCACCGTACATCGAGCGGAAACTGTTCACCGTGAACACCGGGCACGCCGCGGCCGCCTACTTCGGATTCGAGGCCGGCCTCGGGAAGATTTCCGAGGCCATGGCCGACCAAGACGTCGCGGCGGATGTCCGCGCAGTCCTGGACGAGACCAAGGAACTGCTGGTGCACAAACACGGCTTCAACCGTGGGGAGCAGGAGGCCTACGTCCAGAAGATCCTGGGCCGCTTCTCCAATCCGCACCTGCCTGACACCGTGAACCGGGTAGGCCGGGCGCCGGTGCGCAAGCTCAGCCGGCACGAACGCTTCATTGGTCCGGCGGCGGAGCTGGCCGAACGCGGGATCGTCCCCGAAGCGCTGCTCGGTGCCATCGCGGCAGCCCTGCGCTTCAACGATCCGGCGGACGCCGAAGCCGTGGAGCTCGGGCAGATCCTTGCCGCTTCCACCGCGGACGAGGCGACGGCCAAGATCACCGGGCTGGAGCCGAACCACCCGCTGTTCCGTGCCGTTTCCGCCCTCGTGGAGGACGCCAAGGCCACCGTGTAGACGGTCCATGAACCGCCGAGCAACAAACGCCGACGCCGGAACTCACCGCAAGTCCCGGCCGGACGCGCACCGTTTCTATGAGCGGCTCGGCTTCGCTGCCCGCCACGAGGGAATGAAGATCATTCTCTGAGCGCTCCCGGCGGCGCCGCTCAGTTGGGATCGCAGGGCGGCCTGTGACGGCACTCTTTGGCCCCGGCCGGCCCAACCGTTAGGCTTCCTAGCCATGGACGCTCCTGAAATGGCCGACGCCGGGCTACTGGCCCTGGCCCAAGATCTCCGCGAGGCGCTCCGCCACAGCATCTACCTCGTCCGCCGCCTCGACGCCGACGGCGAACTCAGCACCGCCCAGCTCAGCACGCTCAAGATGCTGCTGGACAACGGCATCCGGGTCGGCGAGATCGCCCGAAACCTTGGCGTCAAGGTCCCGAGCGCCACCGAGCAGATCATCAAACTCGAACGCGCCGGCCTGGTGCGGCGGGAGGCCGATCCGGACGACTCGCGCGCCGTTCGGGTGAGGATTACGGCGGCGGGCCGGGCCGCCGTCGACTCCGCCACCACGCGCCGGAACGCCGTTCTCGCAGAAATCCTCCGCACCCTTTCGGACAGCGACCGGTCCGCGCTCGCGGCCGCCCTGCCGGTGATGGGCAGGATCAGCGCCACCCTCCCGCCGCGGTAGGCGAAGCCTCATCGCTCCAGCAGGATCCCGTCCGGGTCGCACCAGATCCTCGCCCCCGGCCGGACGGAGACGCCGTCGATCGCCAGCTCCACGTCGCTCTCGCCGGTGCCGGTCTTGGCGCTCTTGCGCGGGTTGCTGCCGAGCGCCTTGACTCCGAGCGGCAGTTCCGCGATCGCTTCCCGGTCCCGGATGGCGCCGTAAATCACGACGCCGGCCCAGCCGTTCGCCACGGCGCTCGCGGCGATCAGGTCCCCCATCAGCGCCGTGCGCAGGGAGCCGCCGCCGTCGACGACCAGGACGGCGCCGTTGCCGGGAGCCGCCAGGGTGGACTTGACCAGGGCGTTGTCCTCGAAGCAGCGGATGGTCCGGACCGGGCCGCTGAAGTGCGAATGGCCACCGAGGGACTGGAACTGCAGGGCCAGGGAGTCGAGCTCCTCGCCCCGTTCGTCGTAGAGGTCGGCGGTGTTGACGGCAGATGCGGCCACGGGTTCTCCCTGTTGCTGGAAATAGTCGGCGGGTGTTGATCCCCACGATAGTCTGGGCCCACACTGAACTTCAGCCTGAGCAGTCAGTTCCGGGGGAACCATATGAGCCTGTCCGATTTACCGGGAGCAGCTCCGGATCCCGCCCGCGCTGCGCTTTCCACGGAAGGCCCGGTGGCGCTGGCCGAACCCGAACGGCGCGTCCGGCCTGTCTGGGTGGCGGGCGTGGTGCTGGTCAATGTCGGCATCAACGCGGCATTCTTCGGCCCGATCCAGGTGCTGCTCGGCCAGCAGGCCGCGGCCTTCAGCGAAGGAGACAAGGAATCCATCCTTGCCCTCGTGACCGGTGCGGGTGCCGCGGTGTCGCTCGTGGCCAACCCCCTGTTCGGCGCCTTCAGCGACCGGACCACCTCCCGGATGGGCCGGCGGGTGCCCTGGGTCCTTTTTGGGGCCGTCCTCGGCGCCGCTGCCCTCATCGCGCTGGCGGGGGCGCCGAACGTTGCCGTCATGACCCTGCTCTGGTGCCTCGTGCAGGCCGGCTGCAACGGGGCCTATGCCGCCATCACCGCCGCCATCCCGGACCGGGTGCCGGTGGCGCAGCGCGGCACGGTAGGCGGCCTCGGGGCCATGGGACAGACGGTCGGCATCCTGATCGGCGCAGTGATCGCCGCCGCCGTCACCGGGAACTTCGCCGTCGGCTATCTCGTCTGTGCCGTGGCGCTGCTCGCCGGCGTCGCGCTGTACTTCTTCCAGAGCGACGACGTCCGGCTGCCCGCGCAGGCCCGGACCCCGTTCAGCCTGGTCGGCTTCGTGACGGGCTTCTGGATCTCCCCGGCGCTCTACCCCGACTTCGCCTGGGCCTGGCTGACCCGGCTGCTCGTGAATATCGGCAACCACATGGTCACCCTCTACCTGCTGTTCTTCCTCAAGGACGCCGTCCACCTTGAAGAAACTGAGGGCATGGCGCCGGAGTTTGGCGTGCTGATCCTCACCGGGCTGTATGCGGTGATGGTGATCATCACGAGCGTGATCGGCGGCCCGTTGAGCGACCGGATGGGCCGGCGGAAGCCGCTCGTCATCGTCTCCTCGGCCATCATCGCGGTGGCGTCGCTGATCCTGGCCTTCGCGCCGACCTGGACCGGGGCCATGGTCGGCGCCTCGGTGCTGGGGATCGGCTTCGGCTGCTACCTTGCAGTGGATTTCGCCCTCATCACCGAGGTCCTGCCCTCCGCGCTGAGCCGCGGCAAGGACCTCGGCGTCATCAACATCGCCAATTCGCTGCCGCAGGTCCTCGCGCCGCTCATCGCATTCCCCTTCGTGACCATGTGGGGAGGCTACGTTTCGCTGTACGTGGCGGCCGCTGTCATCGGGCTGCTCGGTGCCGTATTCGTGGTCAAAATCAAGGGCGTGGACTGACCGTATAGGGGTGCCGAACGGGCGCCGCCCGGGCAGCGCAGGCCTTCTGTATGACTGGCTTACCGCCCCGTAGTGTGGCGTATAGTGGACGGGAATTGCCGCGGCAGCGCTGTGGGGGGTCCCTCCCGGCTGCCGAGAAAACCGACCCCGGAACGCTGCTGATGCCTGAATTTCACTCAGAACTTCCACCGATGGCCCCTCCGCCCACCCTGCCCCGGCAGAGACTCCGCTACACCCGGATTCTCGATGTGGCCGCCAGCTTCGCCCGCAAGGGCCTGGACTCCGTGGTCCTCTCCGAGGTCGCGGCCAAGGCCGATGTTCCGCTCGGAACTCTGTACCGCTACTTTCCCTCAGCCACCCAGCTGGTGCTGGCGCTCTACCGCAGGCAGCTCGCGGAGCTGCTTGCGGCCCACTCGCCGGCCGGCTCCCCGGCCGGCCCCACCGCCCCCTCCTCACCCGCCGCTGCGACCGCCGCGAAGAAGAAGGGTGCGGGACGGTCAGCCGAACACACCGCGGATGACGTCCCCGCCCACGCCCTCGCCGGCGTCGTGATGGAGATCTTCCATATGCGCCTTATGCAGCCTGCCGTCGAACAGTGCCTGGGCAAGGCGGTCTATGTGACGGACACCGACACGACGCGGCTGCTGCGCGAAATCGATTCGACCGCGGAGAAGGCTGTCACCGCCGTGAGTGGCGACGCCGCCGTGTCCCGGGTGCTGCTGCTGACCGTCAGCGGACTTGTCCAGGCGGTCCGCTGCCGCCGCCTTTCACTCTTTGAGGCCGAGGAAGACCTCAAAAAGGCCTGCTGGCTGCTGACCCGCAGCCGCCACTGCGCGTAACCCGTACGTAACTGGTCTAGACCAGCAGGAGTAACCTACCGGCAATTAATAGCGTGTTCTGGTGACGTCAGGCACGTTGACGCGAGGATAAACGTTTCACCAGGGCCGCCCGTGTGTCCCGCGCCACGTCGTGCGGCTGTAGATGTGTTTACCATTGCAGAACAGCAGCGGCCCGGCCGCCAGCAGTACCCGGACAGTCACCGCCGGCCCGCCAACCTTGGGCCGGCACCGATGTTCCGCAGACCATCTTGAGCATGCCTGTGCTTGAGCTTCCATGAGCCGTATGCCCACGGTGAGCCCCAGGAGACAACGACGTGTCCACTGAAACGATCAATCCCACCGACGCCACTTCCCCCGCAGAGCCCGTAGCCGCGCTCAGCGACGAGGAAATCTTCGCCTCCCACCAGGGCGGCAAGCTTTCGATTTCCAGCACCGTCCCGCTCGCCAGCAAGCGCGATCTGTCCATCGCCTACACGCCCGGCGTCGCCCAGGTCAGCCGCGCCATCGCCGCCAACCCGGAGCTCGCGAAGACCCTCACCTGGGCCCAGCGCCTCGTGGTGGTCGTCAGCGACGGCACGGCCGTTCTCGGCCTCGGCGACATCGGCGCCAGCGCCTCGCTGCCCGTGATGGAAGGCAAGTCCGCCCTGTTCAAGGCCTTCGGCGGGCTCGACTCGATCCCGCTGGTGCTCAACACCACCAACGTGGACGAGATCGTCGAGACCCTCGTCCGGCTGCGCCCCAGCTTCGGCGCCGTCAACCTTGAGGACGTCTCGGCGCCGCGCTGCTTCGAGCTCGAGGAGAAGCTCATCGAGGCCCTGGACTGCCCGGTGATGCACGATGACCAGCACGGCACCGCCGTCGTCGTCCTCGCCGCCCTGACCGGCGCCGCGAAGGTAACCGGCCGCGAACTCGGGAAGCTCCGCGTTGTCGTTTCCGGCGCCGGCGCGGCCGGTATCGCCGTCGCCCAGATGCTCCTGGCCGCCGGCATCACGGACGTGGTCCTGCTGGACTCGCGCGGCGTGATCAACAGCGAGCGTGCGGACATCGCCGCCGATCCCGCCAGCAAGAAGGCCCAGCTTGCCAAGAGCGGCAACCCGCGCGGCGTCTCCGGCGGCCCCGCCGATGCACTGCTCGACGCCGACGTGTTCATTGGCGTTTCCTCGTCCAAGCTGGCCGAGGACCACCTCAAGCTCATGAGCCAGGACTCGATTGTGTTCGCCCTGTCCAACCCGGACCCCGAGGTACTGCCCGAGGTCGCGCACAAGTACGCGGCCGTCGTCGCCACCGGCCGCAGCGACTTCCCGAACCAGATCAACAACGTCCTCGCGTTCCCCGGCATCTTCCGCGGCGCCCTCGACGCCGGCGCCCGCCGGATCACACCGGCCATGAAGCTGGCAGCGGCCCGCGCCATCGCGGCGCTGGCCGAGGATGATCTCTCCGCCGACTACATCGTGCCCAGCCCGCTGGACCCGCGGGTTGCCCCGGCAGTTTCGGCAGCAGTCGCCGCGGCGGTCGAAGCCGAGTAGCCACAGCCGAACAGACACAGCCGAACAGACGACGACGGCGGCGCATCCTTTTGTCCCGGCGTCGTCGTCTGATCTGCCTGGCCTTCCGGCCGCTGGTCGGCGGCCCTTCGCCTGACCGTCCGGTGCGGTCCGGAACCATAGACTGGGGTGATGAACCCCGAAACAGCCGTGACGATTCTCTGCGGCCTGGCCATCCTTGTGGGCGTCGCGGGGACCGTCATCCCGGTGCTCCCCGGCAGCCTCCTGATCGGGCTCAGCCTGCTGGCCTGGGCGATCTGGGGCGGCGCCGGCACCACCGGATGGGTGGTGTTCGGCATCGGCCTGGTCTTTGTTCTGGCCGGAATGGCCGCCAGCGCCGTGCTGACGGGCCGCAAACTCAAACAGCACAGCATCCCCGGCCGCTCGGTCGTGGCCGGGCTGGTCCTCGGAGTGGTGGGGATGTTCATCATCCCCGTGGTGGGACTGGTCGTCGGCTTCGCGGCCGGCCTGCTGCTCAGCGAGCTGCACCGCACCCGAGTCTTCCGGACCGCCGTGGCCTCCAGCTGGGCCGCGCTGAAGGCCACCGGCTTCGGCATGATCGTCGAGTTCGGCCTCGCCTGCCTCGCCGCCAGCACCTGGGTCATCGGCCTCTGGGTCGCGGCCGCGGCCTAGCTGAGCGTGTCCGGGGAGTCGCGACGGCCGCTGCGCTGCGTTCCCGCCCAGTTGCCCCCGCCCGCGAGCTACCGGCCGAGCCGGGATCGCCGGAAACGCCAGGGGTTCCGGGGCGGGGCGGGGACGCAGCCGGGAAGCAACCGGGACGGAATGACGCAGCACCCGGCTTCCTGGCACAGGTGTGGCGCCTATCCGGGCCGATCCCTAGGCGCTGACAAACTCCGCCAGTGCCGCCAGCTGTGCCCGCCGGGCTTCCGGGTCCAGATACATCATGTGGCCGGCCTCGTGATAATGGTGCGTGAACCTGGCGAGAGCCTCCGGCGGCAGGTCCATATGCGCCCAGACGTACTCCGCGGCGAAGTGCGGGGTGGCGCCGTCGAGGTAGCCGTAGTCCACATGGACGCGCAGCTCCGGGTTGTAGGCGAGGAGCCGTTCAAGATCCGCGCTGACGTCCACCGGTGCCCCCTCGAACGTGGTGTAGCTCCACGGCTGGACGCGACCGGAGAGGACCTCGTAGGGGAGGTCGTTCTGGTACCCGAGCTCGGCGCGGAGATAGTGGTTGATCGCGGCGGCGTAAGGCCCGTTGATCGCCCGGAGCGAGGGGTCATCCCAGTTTTCTGAGAGCTGGCGGTTGTCCGGCCGCTGGGTGAAACGGCCGTCGATCCGGCCGACGGTGAGGCCCTGCCCGCGGAGCAGCTCGGCGGCAAACTCGCCGTAGGTCCAGCGAAGGTTGGTGCGGCGGATGAAGTCCTCGTCCAGGGTGGTCACCGCACCGAGCCGGGCCACCACGTCGTCGAGCTCCTCCGCGGTGAGCCGGGATCCCTGGCTCAGCGCGTAGCCAAAGTCCCGGCCCGCGAAGGCCTCGGCTTCCGCGAGCACCTCGGCGAGCTCCCGGCCGGGATGGCGGCCGTGGTAGTGCGCAATCGCGGCGTAGGTGGGGATGTGCAGCGCGTACGGGGTGTCATTTCCAGGCTGGAAATACAGTGTGGAGAGGTTGAGGACCGTTGAGATCAGGCCGAGCCCGTTGACGGCCATCCCGTACGCGTCGAAGAGCCGCTTGGCCACGGCGACGGCCCGCAGCGTGCCGTAGCTCTCGCCCACGAGGTACTTGGGCGAGAGCCAGCGGTTGTTGCGGGTGGCCCAGAGCCGGATGACCTCCGCCACGAGGTCACGGTCCTCGACGAAGGCGTGGAACTCCTCGGCCGGACCGCCCTCCACGACGCGGGAGAACCCGGTGTTCACCGGATCGATCATCACCAGGTCGGCGTGCGCCAGGATGGTTTCGGGGTTGTCGACTACACCGTAGGGGGCCGGGGTGAGGTTGCCGACGTCCCCGCTGTCCACCATCCGCGGGCCCAGCAGGCCCATATGCAGCCAGACGCTGGAGGAGCCGGGGCCGCCGTTGAAAGCGAAGACCACAGGTCGCCGGTTCGCCGCCGGCTTTCCGGCCGAATCCGCGGAACCCGCTACCGGAGCCGGATCGGCAGCCGGATCCGCGACGTAGCTGACCATGAAGATCTCGGCCTTGGCCTTGAAGCCGTCGGCCTTGCCGTCCTTCACTTCCTCGCGGCGCAGCACCAGCCGGCCGGTCGTCGTCGTGTACTCCAGCCCGGACGGCAGCGTGTGGCGCCGGTGGATGAAGTCGTCGCTGACCTCGGGGGTTTTGGGGCCGGGGCGGGCGGTTCCGGAAGCGGACGAGTCGTCATTGAGTTCAGCCATTCCCAGAGCCTACTAGCATGGGTGCATGAGCGCCGGACCCGCAGAATCCGTTCCCCAGCAGCCCGTCCTGTACCGCGATGCCCGCGATCTGACGCCCTTCCGCAAGGCCCTGGTCCGGACGCCCGTGCGCGGCCTCGCCGACGGTGTGGGCGGGCTGGTGTCCGCAGTGCTGGCGGGGAGGAGCCGAGGCGCGCTGGCCGTCGAGGGCGGCGCCCCGCGGCTGACAAAGGGCTTCGGCGCCGGGCCTGGCAAGGCGACCCGGGCAGTGCACGCCGCCATCTTCTCCAGCACCGACCCGGACCGGTTGATTGCGCTGGCACGCGCCTACCCTGGCTGGGCCGGGCTGTGCTACCTCATGGCCGGGCTGCTGGCCTACTCGCACGACGGCCACCTGCGGGCCTCCGAACTGCTCCGGCGCGGCCTCTCGATCAGGAACGACGACGACGCGAACCGCTACGCGTCCACCTACCTCTCCGGCGTGGTCACCCGGGTGGCAGTGGCCGAGCGGATCGAGGTCTCGGTCCTTTTCAGCGAGGAAGCCGTGTTCCTCGCCCTGTCGCACTCGCTGCGCGAGACCGGCCAGACGGAGGCCGCGCTGGCGGCGCTGACCGGACTGCCGCCGTCGTTACCGCTGGCCCTGGCCCGATGCTCGCTGGCGGCGGCACTGGGGCGGGATGCGGAAGTCGCGGCAGACACCGAGGGACTGCTCAACGGTGACGACCTCGCCGCCGCGCTGCTGCTGGTGCGGGCCCGTTCACTGCGCAGACTCGGCGACTATGCCGCCTCCCGGGCCGCGCTCCATGAGGTCCTGCGCCGCCGGAAGACCGACTTCACCCTGCGCAGCGATGCCCTGACGGACCGTGCGCTGCTCCTGCTGGACAGCGGGCGGAAGTCCCTCAACCCGCGGGAGTGGCAACGGCGGAAACCCGCCGAGCTGGAGGCGGTGAGATCGATCCGCAAGGACGCCGAAATGCACGAACTCTGGGACCGCGAATACGGCAAAGCCGACGGCGGCTGCGACGGCGGCTGAGACGGCGGCTGAGCGGGCGGGCCGGGCGCCGGGCGGGTGAACTGCTGGCCCGGCCCAGGCGGCACATTCGGGTGGTTGCACGGTCATGAAGCGGATGCGGTCCGTCTGCCCGTGGATCTCGCCCTTCGGGCCCGCGATGGTGAGCGCGACCTTGCCGGATGCCCTGATTTCAGGCCAGTAGCTGCTGTCTGTGACCCGCACGGCGGACTTCAAGAGCTCTCCGTTCCTCATGTCCAAACGGGCCTGGCGGCTGCTTTTAATCTGCCAAACGCCTGCAGCGGCGAGGGCGGAAGCCCAGGGTCGAGGCAGTGCGCGGCCTCACTGGTGCACCTTGGCACTGAAACCGGAGGTGAAGCGGTCCATGATGTGCGGGATGTTGTTGGTGGGGCGGTAGTGCTCGACGCAGTCATTGACGTCGGAGCCAATGATGTCCCGGGCGCGGCCAGGATCGGCGCGCAGCAACTCCTGGTTCGCCGGGAGGGTGTTCCGGCTGATCAGGGCACAGCGCTGATCAGCGTCGGCGATGTTGCCTTTCGGGAACCCTGTAGGGAAGTCGGTGCGCAGCTGGGCCGGGTTGTCCCAGCTGGTCCCAGGCTCGCGCCGTCTCAGGGCTGATCGCGCCGGAATCGCGGAGACGGTTCATTTCCTCCGGACCGCCCGTCAGGTAGGCCTCGTGCTGCCGGGCCGCGAGGTGCAGCAGATCAGGCGCCCAGCAGCCCCGTGGTCCGGTAGGGGATAACCTCGCGGAGGAACATGCTGGTGGAGGTCCGCACAATGCCCGGGCAGAGCCGGATTTCCTCGGACACGCGGTAGAGATCGTCCGGGCTCGTGGCAACCACCCGGATCAGCAGATCGGTCTCGCCGGCCGGGGCATGGCACTCGAGCACCTCCGGGATGTTCCGCAACGCGGCGATCGCCTCGTTCAGATGGCTCTGGTCCAGTTCTGCGCTCACCGCCGCCGCCACTCCCCGGCCCAGGGCGGACGGCAGCACCCGGCTGCTGTTCCGGCGGAGGGCGCCCGACGCCGACATCCGCTCCAGGCGCGACTGCACAGTGCCGCGTGCCAGCCCCAGCTTCTGGGCCAGCACCATGATGGGCAGCCTCGGATCTTCATCGAGGGCGATCAGGATCCGCCGGTCCGTCGCGTCGAGTTCCTGCAAAATGACCACTTCCTGCCGGTTACTGCCGTCCGTCTTGGTCAGATTAACCAGTCTAAGCGAAGTCTGTTGCACCAACTGTAGGGCATCTGTTGAAATAGTGACAACAACGGGACACAGGCTACCGCCGGATCCCCAAGGCTACAGGCACTCCGGCACACCACCCGGGCCCTGGATGAGGCATCCCGCAAGGAACCCGCCGCTGATTGACACTTGTTCACACATCGTCTTTCTGCAGAATCTCCGCACTCTCAGTGCCATGGCCCGGAGCAACGTCCCCGGGCCCGGCACGGCAAGAGCCCCTGAGCCACCGACGTCGGTTTCCCCGAAGTCATCGGTAGCTGAGGGGCTCTTGTGTTGTTTCAGGCAACGCGGGGTCACATTGCGCCCATGTTGGACCCCGACATGGGCCGTAGGTGACCCCGCGTTGGTGGTTGGAGGGGCTCTTGAGGTGCGCCGCATAGGCTGGTTCCATGACATCTGCCGGCCGCTTCGCCCCCAGCCCGTCCGGGGAGCTGCATGTGGGCAACCTCCGGACGGCTATTCTGGCGTGGCTCTTTGCCCGCTCCACCGGCCGCCGGTTCCTGCTGCGTGTCGAGGACCTGGACCGGGTCCGGTCCGGCGCCGAGGCGGATCAGCTCCGTGATCTGGCGGCGATCGGCGTGACGTGGGACGGCGCCGTCGTCCGCCAATCGGACCGCGAGCAGCGCTACGCGGAGGCGACGGAACGGCTGACGGCTGCGGGCCTGACGTACGCGTGCTTCTGCACGCGCCGCGAAATCCAGGAGGCCCCGTCCGCTCCGCACACCCCGCAGGGCGCGTACCCGGGCACCTGCCGGAATCTGTCCGCGGCGGAACGAGACTCAAAGCGTGCCATCCGGCCCGCCGCCATCCGGCTCCGAGCCGATGTTACGGAAGCGACCGTGCAGGACGTGCTGCACGGCAGTTACACCGGGGTGGTGGACGACTTCGTGATCCGGCGCAATGACGGCGTGGCCGCCTACAACCTGGCCGTGGTGGTGGACGACGCCGCCCAGGGCATCGACCAGGTGGTCCGCGGAGACGACCTGTTGCCGTCCACGCCGCGGCAGGCCTACCTGGCCTCGATACTGAATATGCCTGTTCCGGAATATGTGCATGTACCGCTGGTGTTGAATGCCGACGGCGCCCGGCTGGCCAAGCGCGACGGCGCCGTGACGCTCACCGACCTTGCGGTCGCCGGCGTTCCGGCAGACGAGGTGCGGGACCTTCTGCTGGCCTCGCTCGGGCTGCCGGCCGGACGCCTGGAGCACGCGCTTGCAGTCTTTGACCCGGCCGCGCTGCCGCGCGAGTCCTGGGTATGGCCCGGCGTCGGCCGACGCGGCGCGTAGCGCTGACGCGTACGCTGGACGCATGTCAGAACTTGAATTCACGGAAGCGCGCGCCCCGGAACCGCAGTCCCCTCAACCGAGCTTCACCGTGGAGACGGCGAAGATCCTCGCCGAAGTGGCCCACAACCGCCAGAAGGACAAGCTCAAGCGCCCCTACCGCGAACACGTGATCGCCGTCGGGGACGCCCTGGCAGATTTCGACGATGACGTCCGGATCGCCGGCTACCTGCACGACATCGCCGAGGACACTCCGATGACCCGGCAGGCGCTCCTGGCCATGGGCGTCTCGGTGCGGGCCGCGGACATCATCGAGCGCGTCACCAAGCGTTTTCACGAGAACCCGGACGACTACCAGGCCGGCATCCGCTACATCGCCGAGGATCACGACGCAACCCTGGTGAAGATCGCGGACAACGCGCACAATTCCTTGCCGGAGCGGGTCAGGGCGCTTGCCGAGAAGTGGCCGGACAAGCCGCCGGTGACCCGCTACGACGAGGCCCGGCCGGTGCTCTACGCCGCCGTTCCGGTCGAGGAAACCCGGAAGATCCTCGCCCGCATCAACCCGTGGCTGCTCGAGGAGCTCGATGACCTGCTCGACGAGGCGGACGACACGGATTACGAGAACCTCTCTTACGAGGATGCCCCGGCCGAGCCTGTCGGGACCTCGGTCCAAGTGGAGGGCACCGCCGATTCCGGGTCCCACCGGGACTGACAGTGCGCGCCCGCGTCTCCGCGCGGGTGGATAAGAAGAGGCTCGGCGCCTGACAGCGCTGCAGGCCCTGCGCGATGAACTCGCCGGAGGCGTGGGCGGCGTGGGCGCACTTGCGATCCAGCCTGCTAAGCACTTCGGTGCCGAGGTCACCACAACGGCCTCGCCCCGCGGCGAGTCCATCGTACGGCGGCCCGGCGCGGACCGCGTCCTTAGCATCGTGAGGCCCGGTGGCCGGGTGGTCTCCATCACCGGCGTTCCGGAGCCGCTCACCGCCCCGAAGACCTCGATGCGCCACCATGGATCACGCCCGCAGGGCGAAGGCCAGCTGCAGCCGGCCGTGGCCAGCACCTACCCCTTCACCAGGATCGTCGTCACCTTCCCAGAGCAACGCGGGGTCACTTAGCGCCCATCCCGGGGCCCAACATGGGCCGTAGATGACCCCGCGTTGCTTCGCTTAGACGCGGCCGAGTGCGTCGATGTCCTCGAGGAACTGCTGGTGGACTTCTTCGCTGACGGTGGTCCGGGTGTCCGCGATCGCGTCGAGGTAGTCCTGGGTGGCCGGGCCCTTCCGGACCGCCGCACGGACGGAAGGGTCGGCGCTGGAAGCCAGCCCGCCGTCGTCGTACACCGCCTTTTCCAGCGCGCGCTGGGAAGCGCTCCGGGCCGCGTACTCGATGTCCGCGGGGGAGAAGCCCTCAGTGCGGTCCACGAGAAGCTCCACGTCCACGTCGTCCACCACTGTGGCCGGGATGAAGCGCTGCCACATGGCCTCGCGGGCCTGACGGTCCGGCAGCCCGATAGGGATGACGTAGTCGAAACGGCCGTGGCGCAGGAACGCAGTGTCCAGGGCCCGGATGAAGTTCGTGGCGCAGACCAGCAGGCGGCCGGGCTGTTCGCGGAACGCAGGGATGATCTTGAGCAGCTCGTTGGTGACGCCCTGCAGCGGCGACGGCGGCTCGCCGGATCGCTGGGAGGCGATCTCCTCCACCTCGTCGATGAAGACGACGGCGTGCTCCAGTTCGGCGATCTCCAGGAAGGTCTCCCGCAGTGCGCCGGCAAGGCCCTTGGGATCGGCGGCGAGCCGGGAGGGGAAGACCTCCACGAACGGCCACTCCAGGCGGGAGGCAATCGCCTTCGCGAAGGTCGTTTTGCCGGTGCCGGGAGGGCCGAAAAGGACGACGGCGCGCGGCGGCACGACGCCGTATTCATCGGCAAGGTCGGCCTCGGCGAGCGGCAGGACCAGCCGGCGTTCCAGGAGTTCCTTCTCGTTGCGCATGCCGGCCACGTTTTCCCAAAGGTCGCGGGCCAGGATCCGGCCGCCGAGCTGGCTGAGCGGTTCGAGTTCCTGGCGCTGGACCGGGATCTTCCGCTCGAAGTAGCGCAGGTTCTTCTTCAGGACGAAGCCGCGGCCCAGGAAGGCCTCCACCCGGGTTTCGGATTCCGGCATCAGCGCGGAGAGCTTGTTCAGCCCGTGCGGGGCCATCCGGTTTTCGACGGCGGCGAGCAGCGAGGTGCCGATCCCGCGGCCGCGGGATTCCGGGAGGGTGGCGAGGAAGACGATCCAGCCCTGGTCATGGGCGGCGCGGCCGACGGCGGCGCCCACCACCTGATCGCCCTGCACCGCGACTACCGCGTGGTCCTTTTCGCAGGAAGCCAGCACCTCGGAGAGCGCGTAGACCGGCTCGACATTGGTGGCCTTGAGGGATTCCCAGAGGTGCAGGATGCCGTCAAGATCGGCCGAGTGGAAATCCCTGATTCGCCAGTTGGTCATAAGGTGTCTCCCGGGTGGTTCGTCGCTGAGCCGCTGTGAGTCTGTCCGTTGAGCATATGCGAACCGCGTGCACGCGAGGTTGCGGCGACGTTGCGTTACGCCCGCCGGAGCCGCCGCGACCGGCCGCGACCGGCCGCGCCCGGCCGGCGTCACCGGACCGTCTACAGGGCGGCGAGCAGGTCCTTCATTTCCCTGATCTCGGTCTGCTGGGAGGCTGAGATGTCCTTGCCCAGCTGGATCGCCTCGGTGTTTTTGCCGGCGCGGACCTCGGTGTTGGCCATTTCGACGGCGCCTTCGTGGTGGGCGATCATCTGGCTCAGGAACAGCTTCGAGGCCTCGGTGCCCTGGACGGCGTCGAGCTTCCCGAGCTCGTCACCGCTCATCATTCCGGTCATCGAGTGGCCGCCGGTCGCCTGGGTGGGCTCGTTCCAGCCCTTGAGCCAGCCTGTCATTTTCTCGATCTCGGGTGCCTGGGCAGCCTTGATCCGGGTGGCCAGGGCGGTGACTCTGGCGTCGATGCCCGTCTTCTTGAGCATCATGTCGCTCATCTCCACGGCCTGCGCGTGGTGCGGGATCATGGCCTGGGCGAACATCGCGTCGGAGCCGTTGCGGTCCGCGGCCGCTGGTGCGGAGCTGGAACCCGGCGCTATGTGGCCCGTGCTGTTGTCCATGCCCGGCATGGCGCTGCCTCCGGAGCCGGCGCTGCCGGTGGAGCAGCCTGCCAGCGCGATGACGACTGCGAGGGCCGTGGCGGAAATCGTGAGGGTTTTCTTCATAGAAATCTGGTCCTTCGGGGAACCCGGCGGTTGTCGCCGGTGGGCTGGGGGCGCGCCGCAGGCCGGAATGGCGGCCGGGCGCGTCGTGGGGCGGGTGGTGGGCCGGTGTTGTCACGGCAAATGTCCCTTTTTACGTGCGGCTGATGGACAGCTCGCCGGGCGTGCGTGAGCCTGGCATGTAGGCGTAGCCCGCCGCGCGGACAGCCAGGGCGGCCGGCCAGGGCTGCATCGCCAACAGCGTGGTTCCGGGTTGCGGCGCGCTCAGGGTGGGGCCGGCCGGGGACGGAGTGCAGTCAGGGTGCACGGCCGGCTTCCCGGCGCAGCCGCCCTGGCAGACGCACGACGGCGGCACCTGGGTACCGCCGGCCGTCACCGACGCGGTCGTCACCGCGGTGTCGGTCGCCTCGGTGACGCCCGTCGAGGCGGGGAGCCCGGCGTCGTGGTTGGCGTGGTCACCGTGAAGGTCAGCGGGCGGCGCAACTGCGGGCTGATCCGCCGCGGCATGCCCGGCGCCCGAGTGCGGCGCCCGGGGATGCAGGCCGTGGGAGCCGGAGAGGATGTGCATGCCCAGGAAGCCCGCAATGACGGGCAGAATACCGGCCAGCAACACGGCACGGCGGAGGAGGGCGACGGGACTGGCAGCATCCGAAGCGGCCATCACGATCCTCCTGTTCCGGTCAGCCTTGCGGAGTCTTCAGGGTACCCGTGTTCAACGCCCGGCACTTTGATGGTGTTCCGGCGCAGTGCGGGAAACAATTGGCCGCGGGGGGTAAATATGAAAGTATCTGCGTATAAATGCAGATATGCAGGTCGAGCCCGAAAGTCCGCACGTGGAACTGGCCGTTGAGGTGTTCTCCATGCTGGCCGATGCCACGCGCGTCCGGCTCATCCTCGCTTTGGGCCAGGGTGAAGTGCCGGTCAACGCCCTGGCCGGGAAGGTGGGGAAGTCCACGGCTGCAGTCTCCCAGCACCTTGCCAAGATGCGGCTCGCCGGCATGGTCTCCACCCGGCAGGAGGGAACCAAGGTGCACTACAGGCTGCAGAACGACCACGCGCATCAACTGGTGCTGGATGCCCTTCACCAGGCCGAACACACGCTCGGCACCGCCACGGGCCACGGAGCGTGAGCCGCCCGTCGGATGCCGCCGACCAGCACAGCCACGCCGAAGGCGACGAATTCGAGCATAACCACGCACACGACCCTAACCATGACCGCGCCCACGGTCCGCACGGCCACACCCATGCCGCCGGGCTCAAGGGCTGGGCCCGGTCGGTCTTCGTCCCGTACTCGCACGACGCCGCGGACTCCATCGATGACGCCCTCGAATCCAGCGCGCAGGGGATCCGAGCGGTCAAGATCTCGCTGCTCGGCCTGGGTGCCGCCGCACTCTTCCAGTTGGTGATCGTGCTGATCAGCGGCTCCGTCGCGCTCCTCGCGGACACCGTGCACAACGTCTCCGGTGCGCTCACCGCGGTGCCGCTCTGGATCGCGTTCCTGCTGGGCCGCCGCAAGGCCACACGCAGCTACACCTACGGCTTCGGCCGGGCCGAGGACCTCGCCGGGCTGTTCATCGTGGCGATGACCGGGCTCTCGGCGGTCGTCGCCGCCGTCGAATCCATCCGCCGATTCTTCGAACCCCAGCCGGTCCACAACCTCGGCTGGGTGCTGGCCGCCGGATTGGTCGGCTTCGCCGGCAACGAACTCGTGGCGATGTACCGGATCCGCGTCGGGCGGCGGATCGGCTCCGCGGCCCTCGTGGCCGACGGAGTGCACGCCCGCACGGACGGTTTCACCTCGCTCGCCGTCGTCGCAGGCGTCATCGGCGTCTGGCTCGGCTTCCCGCTCGCCGATCCCATCGTGGGCCTGCTGATCTCCGCCGCCATCGTCGTCCTGCTCTGGGGAACCCTGCGCGACGTCGGACGCCGGCTGATGGACGGCGTCGACCCTGAACTCACGGACCGGGTCGCGCCCGTTATTGCGGAACATTCAAGGACCGGTGGGACCGCACGGCTGCGCTGGTCCGGTCACCGGCTGCACGTCGAGATCACGGTGCCGATCGCGCCGGATGCCCACATGGTCGAACTCGCCTCGGTAACTGCCAACCTCGAACGCGGGGTCCGGCAGGTGCTGCCCCACGTTGGCTCGGTGACGGTTGTGGTGGGCTCCACCACGTCCGGCGCCTCTCAGATCCTCTAAATCCCCAGCGTCGCCAGGCTCTGCCGCAGCGTCTCCGCCGAGTGGTGCAGGGAGGCCAGTTCGCCGTCGTCCATCGGTGTGTCGAGGATCTCCCGGACGCCGCCGTGCCCCACAACACTGGGCAGCGACAGTGCCACGCCGGAGATCCCGTACTGGCCGTCGAGCACCGTGGAGACCGGCAGTACGGCATTTTCCGAGCGCAGCAGGGCTTCCACGATACGCGCACCGGACAGGCCGATCGCGTAGTTGGTGGCGCCCTTGCCCGCGATCACCTTGTAGGCCGCCTGCGTCACCTCCCGCGCGGTGTCGGCCAGATGCTCGGAGGTGAAGACGCGTTCCCCGTCGACCTTCCAGTTGCGGATCGGGACCGGGCCGATCGTGGCACCGGACCAGATCGGGAACTCGGAGTCGCCGTGCTCGCCCACCATGCTGGCGTGGACGCTGGTGAGCGATACGCCGGCTTCGCGAGCCAGCAGCCAGCGCAGCCGGGAGGTGTCCAGCACCGTGCCGGAGGAAAAGATGCGCGATGACGGCAGCCCGGAGATCTTCTGCGCCGCGACGGTCAGCACGTCGCAGGGGTTGGTCACCAGCACGTAGACAGCGTCCGGGGCATGCGCGAGCAGCCTCGGCATGAGCTGTTCGAGGATGCGGACGTTGGTACCGGCCAGGTCGAGCCGAGTCTGGCCCGGCGCCTGCTTGGCCCCCGCGGTGATAACGACGACGTCGGCCCCTTCCGTCGCGGCGATGTCCCCGCCGCCGGTGACCGTCGTCGCCGCGGCGGCGAACTGCGTCCCGTGCGCCAGGTCCAGCACCTCGGCCTCCGCCTTGGTGGCGTTGACGTCATAGAGGGCGACGTTGCTGGCCGAACCGCGGATCAGTGCCGCGTAGGCCAGCGAGGTGCCGACGCTGCCCGCGCCGACGATCGCCAGTTTGGAGCCGGGGTTCTGGGACATGTTTTCCTCTTTCCCTTGACGCGTGGGTTGCGGTCTGTGTGGTGATGGGTGCCGCGTCTTCAGCATAGGGCCGTGGCAGGGGGCGATGCCCTCCGGACTTTCCGAACGAATGCATCGGCACGAACGTGCCGAGAAGCCTCTATCCGCCGAAGTATTCCGGCGATAGACTGGAAAACAATGGAGAACGGCACGTTCGTACCTACGGAGGCATGTCCATGGCGGAATCATTCCAGGACCGGCTGGCGGCGGGGGTCCGCCTCCGTCGCGCTGCACTGGGGCTGAGCCAGCGGGACCTCGCCGGGCTCGCGGGAGTATCCGAGCGCTTCGTCCGCTTCGTCGAACAGGGAAAACGGAGCATCCAGCTGGACTCCTTGCTGGCGCTCCTGGACACCCTCGGGCTCGAGCTGCAGCTGGCCACCCGGTCCAGCCCCGCCGCCCGGGCGCTCGCGGGCGGGGCGGCCGCCGTCGAACCCGCCGTCGAACAGGCGGATCCGCAGCCATGAGGCACCGCGTCGCAGACGTCTACAAGGCCGGGGTGCTGGCCGCGCGGCTCGAACGGCACGGCGGTGGCACCAGGTTCAGCTACCTGCCGGCCTACCTCACGGCGGGCGGACCCGCCGTCGCGAGTTCCCTGCCGCTCTCAACGGAACCTGTGTTCTCCGCCGCAGGCGCCGCGCCGCCGTACTTCACCGGGCTGCTGCCGGAGGGGCGGCGGCTGAACACACTGCGCCGCTCGGTGAAGACCAGCGTGGACGATGAGCTCTCGCTGCTGATCGTGGCCGGGGCGAACCCGGTGGGCGATGTGCAAATCGTTGGCCACGGCGAGAAACCGGACCCGGACGAGCACGCCGTGCAGTTGGATCCGGAAACGCCGGTGGATTTCGATGCCCTGCTGGGGGACTCGGGCCTGATCGATCCGGTGGCGCTCGCCGGGGTGCAGGACAAGCTCTCCGCGGGGATGATCTCCCTGCCGGTGGCGCGGGCGGGCCGGCGGTTCATCCTCAAACTCAACGCCCCCGAGTTCCCGCACGTGGTGGAGAACGAGTTCGTCATGTTCCGCTACGCGGCCAGGCTGCGGATCCCGTTGAGCCGGGTGCAGCTGATCCGCGATGTCGCCGGCCGTCCCGGGCTGCTGGTGGAGCGCTTCGACCGGATCCCCATGATTGGCGGCGCCCATGATGCGGTGCGGCGGCTCGCCGTCGAGGACGGCGCACAGGTGCTGGGGCTATACCCTGCGGACAAGTACAACGTGGGGTACGGGCAGGTATGCCGGGCGCTCGCGGACTACTGTGCGGCGCCGCTGCCCGCACTGCGGAACCTGGCCATCCAGGCGGCGTTCGCGTGGCTGAGCGGAAATGGTGATCTGCACGCGAAGAACGTGTCCATGGTGCAGCAGCCCTCGGGGGAGTGGTCCATTGCCCCGGTGTACGACATCCCCTCAACGGTGGTCTACGGGGACAAAACGCTTGCGCTTTCCCTGGACGGCAAGCGGACGGGGATCTCGCGGCGGCACTTCCTGGCCTGGGGTACGGGACTGGGACTGACCGGGCCCGCCGCAGCCAACGTGCTGGAGCTCGGGCTGAAGGCGTCCGGCCCGCTGCTCGCGGAACTGGAGGCGGGGTCCGCGTTTGCGTCAACGAACGACGACGGCGGTTCGCCGTTCCCGGCGATGGTCACCCGGGCGTGGGTAAAGGAGCTCCGGCACCGACGGAGGCTGCTGGAGGGGTGAGGGCACCGCGCCGCCGGGGGCCGGCGTCGTGCGCCTATCCGGGCTGGCGGCTCAGAGGTGCTGGATGCCTGCCCGCTGCATGGCGTCCTTGTAGACCTCGACATTCTTGGCGAGGAGTTCGTCCTGCTTGGTTGCCGAGACGGCGAAGGCGCGGCCGCCGAGGGCGGTGGCCTTGTAGATCTTGACGCCGCGGTTCTTGAGCGAGGAGTGGTAGGTCTTCTCGAAGAGCGTCAGGAAGGCATGGGCGTCGGCGCCGTGGGCGATGACCGCGGAGACCCGCTTGTTGATCTTGAGGAACTGGCGGAAGGGCCGCAGGCCGTCGGTCTTCTCCTGGACATTCAGGGCCGAGGGGAGCTCGGGGTCCCGGACCCAGGGGTACGCATTCCACGGCATCACGTAGCGCGGGTCGAGTTCGACCGCCTCGTAGATGGAGGTCGCGCGGCGGGCGGCCTCATCGTCGTTGAAGTGCGAGACGAAGCCCGACTCGGTGCCCTTGCCCGGGGCGATGTGGAGGCTGACGATCCGGCACTCGTCCTCGTCATGGACGGGATCGATGTAGGGGACGACCGACCCCGGCTTCTTTTCCATGAGTTCGTCGCAAAGCTGCGTTACGGCGGCGATGTTCGGTTCCTGCAGCAGGGTCTTCTTCTCGTCCCAGTCAATCGTCACGATTTCTCCCTCAGCGCTCGGCGTCCAGAATCAGGCGTCTCGTTCCACTCTACGCTTTTGGCCGGGGCCGTGTTCTGCCGGGGTCGGATTGAGGCACCAGAGGGCCGGCATGGAAGCCCTTGTGTGCAACTTGCTTCTATGGTTAGCTACACAAGTAACTAACCAACAGACCGGGTCATAGTTTCGACCCCGGCGAAAGGACGGTCGGCAGTGCTTGACGAAACACGTCCGATCTTCCTCCAGATCGCCGAACTGATCGAAGGCGATATAGTGGCCGGCGCGCTCGCGGAAGAAGCGCAGGCGCCGTCCATCAACGAGTTTGCCGCGTTCTACCGGATCAACCCCGCTACTGCGGCCAAGGGCATCAACAAGCTCGTCGACGAGGGAATTCTCTACAAGAAGCGGGGGATCGGCATGTTTGTTGCCACCGGAGCGCGCGCACGGTTGCTGGAGCGACGGCGCGAAGAGTTCTTCCAGGACTTCGTCCAGCCGCTCACCCGCGAGGCTCGCAAACTCGGCATCAGCCTCGACGCGCTGACCGACATGATCAACCGCAGCAATTCAGATCCCGTACTAACGGAAAGGAGCGCGGGACGGTGAATAACCCCACGCAGGCGCCGGTGATTGAGCTAACGAACGTCACCAAGCGGTACAAAGACCTCAGGGCGGTGGACGGAGTGACCCTCCGGATCGACGGCGGGAAGATCTGCGGCCTGCTCGGACGCAACGGGGCCGGCAAGACCACCCTGATGTCGATCCTCACCGCCCAGGATCCCGAGACTTCCGGGGTCGTCTTGGTCTTCGGAGAACACCCTTATGAGAACGACGGCGTCCTGTCGCGGATGTGCTTCATCAGGGAATCCCAGAAGTATCCGGAGGATTTTAATGCCGCCCAGGCGTTTAAGGCGGCGGCGATGTTCTTCGCGAACTGGGACCAGCAGTTCGCGGACCGGCTGGCCGAGGAGTTCGGGCTGCCGCTCAAACGCCGGATCAAGAAACTCTCCCGCGGCCAGTTGTCCGCCGTCGGTGTCGTCATCGGGCTCGCCTCACGCGCCGAACTCACGTTCTTCGATGAGCCCTATCTGGGGCTCGACGCCGTCGCCCGGCAAATCTTCTACGACCGGCTTGTGGAGGACTACTCCCGCCATCCGCGCACCATCATCCTCTCCTCGCATCTCATCGACGAGGTGGCCAACCTGCTCGAACACGTCCTCCTGATCGACCACGGACGGATCATCCTGGACGACGCCGCCGAGAACATCCGCGGTTCGGCCGCCACCGTCACGGGCGCGGACACAAAGGTCGCCGCATTCACCGCCGGCCGGAAGGTCCTGCACCGGGAACGGCTGGGAACGCTGGCCGCTGTGACGATCGAGGCCCGGCTCGGCAGCGCGGACCGTGCCAGGGCCGCCGAACTCGGCCTGGAACTGGCTCCGGTATCCCTGCAGCAGCTCGTGGTCCGCAAGACCATGGCGGCCCCGGCCGGGGGTGCCGACGCCGGGCCCCGCACCGCGACGGACCAGGCAGAAGTGGAGGTGGCGCCATGAACCGCGCCGTGAGTGTTGCCCGCATGCAGCTGATCAACAAGTGGACGTTCCTGGGGATCCCGGCCCTGATCATTGCCGCCAGTTTTTCCCTCACCTATGCCATCTGGCTCATCATCCCGGATGATGTTGAAACCCGCTACTCCGGCGCTTCGCAGGCGGTGGTCTGGTACTTCCTGGCCCTGGGCATCCAGTCCCTCAGCTATACGTTCCCGTTCTCGCAGGCCATGAGCGTCAGCCGGCGCACCTTCTATATCGGGACCACCGGGCTGTTCGCGGTCGTGGCCCTGGCCGTCAGTTTGCTCTATTACGTGCTGGGCCGGGTGGAGGTGGCGACCAACGGCTGGGGATTGAATGGGCAGCTGTACGTCCTGGGCTGGGCGGCGGACAGCCCGGCGGTCGTCCAGATCCTGTTCAACTTCGTCGTGATGCTGGCCCTGTACATGACCGGGTTCTGGTTTGCCACCGTGTACAAGAGGTGGCGGGCTACCGGGATGCTGGTGGTCTGGATCATCATTGCGGCCGCGCTGGTGGGACTGATCGGGCTCGCCACCGCGCAGGGCTGGTGGCCCCAGGTCGGGGCGTGGTTTGCGGGGCAGACGCCGCTGAGTGTCAGCGGCTGGACGGCACTCTTCTGTGCGGTCCTCGGGGTGGGCTCCTACCTGACGCTGCGCCGGGCAACGCCCTGAGCGGATCACGGACCCGCGGCGCGCCAAGGGCCGGGAAACCGGGACTTTTGCCCTACCCGTGCCGGTGGACGGGGCGTACGCTTAAAGCGCCTGCAGGTAACCATCTGATTCAGCCGGGTCGTTCAGGACATGAAAATGTCCGAGCCAGCTCATAGCGAGATCGCGAAGGTACCTGCAGGTCTTGCGAGCCCGAGGTCAGCGAAGCGCTCGACAGATGCCTGACCGCCGTCGTACCTGAATCCGGTGGCCGGGCATCAGGAACACAGGCCTCTGGCCCCGCCGTACCCGCAAAGGGCATGATGGAACCCATCCGCAGGTCCCCGATCCGCCGCGGCGCTAAACGCCCCGCCGGGACCACCCCGAAAGCAGGCACGCGTGAATTCTGAAGCGATGGACCGGGCCCGGGAAGTCGAGGCGCAACTGACGGACGAGGAGTGCTTCTCGCTCCTGATCAGTGTCATGGGCACCAACGGGGTGCTCACGGACAAGGACCCGCGCATCCCGGACGGCGTTCCGATGAGCGCCGGCTACACGCCCGGGATTCCGCGGCTGGGCATCCCCGCCCTGCTGATGAGCGACGCAAGCCTGGGCATCACCAACCCGGGCTACCGGGACGGCGACACCGCGACCGCGCTGCCGGCGTCGATCGCACTGGGGGCCAGCTTCAACCCCGGGCTCGCCCGCAGATCCGGGCAGCTGGTGGGCCGGGAGGCCCGGAGCCGCGGGTTCAACGTTATGCTCGCCGGCGGGCTCAACCTGCACCGCGATCCGCGCAACGGCCGGAACTTCGAATACCTGTCCGAGGATCCGTGGCTCAGCGGTGTTCTCGGCGCCGAGTCGGTTAGGGGCATCCAGGGCGAGCAGGTCATCTCCACGGTCAAGCACTTCTCGCTGAACTGCAACGAAACCAACCGGCACTGGCTGGACGCCGTCATCGACCCGGCCGCGCACCGGGAATCTGACCTGCTCGCGTTCGAAATCGCCATCGAACGCGCCCGGCCAGGCTCCGTTATGACCGGATACAACAAGGTCAACGGCACCTACGCGGGCGGCAACGGGGAGCTGCTCCAGGGCATCCTGAAAGGCGCGTGGGGCTTCCCCGGCTGGGTGATGTCAGACTGGGGCGCGACGCCGGGCTGGGACTTCGCGCTGCGGGGCCAGGATCAGGAATCCGGCGTCCAGATCGACGTGATGATGTGGGGCAAGGAGACCTTCACCGCCCCGCTGCGCGACGCCTACGCGGCGGGTGAATTCCCCAAGGAACGACTGTCCGGGATGGTGCAGCGCATCCTCTACGCCATCTTCGACGTCGGCATCGACCGCTGGGAGGGAACGCCCGACGTCGACCTCGCCGCCCATGCCGACGTCGCCCTGGAGACCGCGCGGCAGGGGATCGTCCTGCTCAAGAACGACGGCGTGCTCCCGCTGGCGGCGCCGTCTATGGCTGGCGCGGCCGTCAAGATTGCCGTGATCGGGGGACATGCCCAGCTGGGGGTAGTTACCGGCTGCGGCTCGACCGCCGTCACCCCGCCCGGTGGTTACGCCGAAATCCACTCGATCGGCGGCCCGGGCATCATGGGCAGCATGCGGAACATATACCTGCTGCCCTCCTCACCGCTGGCGGAACTGCAGAAGCTGCTGCCCGGCGCCGCGATCGAATACGACCCCGGCATGAGCCCGGCAGAGGCGGCGCTGCTGGCGCGCCGGTCCGACGTTGCCATCGTTTTCGGCATCCGGGTGGAGGGCGAAGGCTACGACAACGCGGACCTTTCCCTGCCGTGGGGACAGGACGCCGTGATCCAGGCCGTAGCCGACGCGAACCCGGACACCGTCGTCGTCCTCGAAACCGGCAACCCCGTGGCGATGCCGTGGTTGCCGAAGGTCAGGGCCGTCCTGGCGGCCTGGTACCCCGGCCAGTGCGGCGGCCTGGCGATCGCCGAGATCCTTGCCGGTGCCACCAACCCCTCCGGGAAGCTGCCGCTTTCGTTCCCGACCGGCCTGGACCAGACGCCGCGGCCGGAACTGCCGGGTCTCGGCACGCCGTGGGGGACGCCGACAACGATCAACTACGACGAGGGATCCGACGTCGGCTACCGCTGGTTCGCGAAGAAGGGGTTGCAGCCGCTGTTCCCTTTCGGCCACGGGCTCAGCTACACAAGCTTCGGCTATGCGGACCTGACAGTGCAGGACAGGGAAGCGGTGCGTGCAGAGTTCACCGTCACCAATGCTGGGCCTCGCCGCGGGGCCGACGTCCCCCAGCTGTACCTCGTCGAGGGGCCGGCTGGCCCCGGGATGCGGCTGCTCGGCTTCGAGCGTGTGGACCTCGAACCCGGCGAAGCCCGGACCGTCACGCTGGACGTTGATCCGCGGTTGCTGGCGTCCTACGACCAGGATCGCGGGCAGTGGCACATCCTGCCCGGAAGCTACCGCCTCGCACTCGGACACTCCGCCGGCAACCACACTCTCGAGGCCGACGTGTCCCTGGCCGAGGTGCGGTTCGGAAGGTAGCCAGGCGACGTCCTAAGAGCCTCTACCGGAGCCGGCGGCGGACGCCTAGCATGGGGCGCATCACCGTGTCCCGTCATGGGGCGCATGATGTCAGCGCGGCCAGGAGGTGGGGCGGTCGCATTCCACTCATCCGCCGGGCGTCCGCTGATCCAGGGAGGCCCTCCGTTTCAGCAAGGAGTACTGCCATGGCACTTGCCCTGATTCTTCACAAGGTTGCCGACTATGACAAATGGCGCAAGGTGTACGACTCGGCCGCGGACATGCAGGACGCCGGAGGAGTTACCCAGCAGTCCGTTCACCGGGCGGTGGAGGACCCCAACACCGTTCTGGTGCACCACTACTTTGAGTCCATCGGGGCGGCACGGGCGTTTTTCGACAACCCGCAGCTCGCGGAGGCCCTGCAGCGCAGCGGGGTCCAGGGCGAGCCTCGCGTTGAGTTCTTCGAATAGGCGGAGCCGTCGCAGCCATGCCGGTGCGCGGCGGCGGGCTAACCCGGCAGGCTCAGGCCGCGGCTGGTGCAGCCGCCACAGGTTTGCCGCGCATGGGCGCTTTGGCGACGTACCGGGGTTTGTGCCGGTGGCGCGATGGTGCTGATTCTAGAGGCCGCGGTCCCGGAGACGGTGCTCCCGGCAGCGGCGGGGCGGTGGACAGGTAGCTGTGACCGGTTGGCGTCGTTAGCAGGAATGTGTGCCGTGGTCCCGGCCTGGGGTGGGCGCTCCAGCCGGGGGTTTCCTTCGTGTGGTTGCAGGCTTCGCAGAGCCCGGCGCCGTTGATCTGGTCAGTCGTTCCGCCGCTGTGCCAGGGGAGGATATGGTCCAGATGCCTGATCGGGGCGTCGCAAAACGGCGTACGGCAGGTGGCGTCCCGCACCCGGACAAAGCGGCGAAGACCAGGCGGGAAGAGTCTCGCCCGGGAATCCATCGCGACGAGGTTTCCGGTGCCCGGAGCGGTGTAGAGCCGCCGGAGCCAAGCGTTCATGGACTGGTCCTGGTCAGTGCCTCCGGCGTTGTCCGCGAGGAGGATCTCCCGCGCCCACCCGGCGGGGACCACACCGTAGCCGGGAAGCCGGGCGGGTTCGCTGGCTCCCTGGAACAGCGTGCGGTCGGTCATCACGAGCTGAATCTCAATTCCGCTGATGCCGCCGGCCTTTCCCGTGGTGCGTTCCACCAGCGCATCGGCCATGAGCTGCCGGCGGGCGCGGGGGTCCCCGCCGGAGCGCAGGGCGTCGGCGTGCCGAGTGAGGGCGGCGTGGACGGCGACGCCCTGGGCGACCGGGAGCAGTGCCGTGAGGTAGCACATGGTGTCCGGGGCCGGGCGGAGGCTGACGTGCCGTTCCGTGGCAGCGTGGCTCGCCCGCTGGGTGACGCAGCGCGGATCGCGGCGGTAGGCGGCGGTCCGGGCCGCGGCGATCAGGGACCGGTCCCCGGCGCCGTCGAACGTCCCGGCGTCGGGCGCGAGTTCCTCGTCGACCGCGCACCGCTCCTCCGCCGACAAGCAGGCGGTTTCCCGCACCAGGAGGGTGGCGCGCCATTCGTTGAGCTGCCCGGTCTCCAAGGCGGCGAGAGTGTGGGGCATTTCGGTGGCGAGGGCTTTCGCCAGGCCCAGGAGCCGGCCGCCCTTGGCAGGGGATTCGCGCCTGGCGAGGGCGATCTGCGCAGCGATGCCAGCGCCCAGCTCCCCGGACGGCACACCCGCACGGGCCTGCTCCCGGCGCTGCCGCACATCGAAGGCGACGGCGATCCGGGCCTGCAGGGCGGCCGCGGCAGACTTCAAATCCTCGAGTTCACGGAGCTGCCCAATCATCCCGGCACCGTCCGCGGCAGGCGGTGCCGCAGCAAGGTGTCGGATCATCTCCGTGACCGCCACACCCGCCGCTGCTATCGAAGCCACTTCAGGCCCCTGTTCGCCGTCCATGGAAACAGACTATCGGGCACCTGCGACAATTTAGGCGGCCGCGGAAATGGTGCTTCCGTAAGCTGGTGCAGGAAGCCCGCGCCCCGATCCAAGGAACCCATGCCGATCAACAGACAGTCACTGAAACAGGACGGGTTCACCGGATTCCGGCCGCTCGCGGACCTGGACATCAACCGGATTCCGCAGAAACCCGGGATCTTCGCGGTGCTGCGGCCCGAGGGCTTCCAGCCGCAGTTCCTGGCCAAGAGCACGGCCGGGATCTTCAAGAAGAAGGACCCCACCCTGAAGGCGCACGCGCTCGCCGCCGAATGGGTCGACGACGCCGACGTCCTCTACCTCGGGAAGGCCGGCCCCGGCAGCAAGGGCAACCGCGGGCTCCGCCGGCAGATCCAGGAGTTCGTCGACTTCGGCAAGGGCAAGCCGCCCGGCCACTGGGACGGCCGGTTGATCTGGCAGCTCGCCGCCGCCGGGTCCCTGATCGTAGCCTGGAAAGAGCTGCCCGCGGAACAGCTGAATGCAGCCGAAGCCGGGTACCACTCCGGTTTCCGGCAGGAGTTCGGCCGGCTGCCGTTCGCCAACCTGGTCCAGGCGAGGGTCAAGGGGAGCTAGGCGCCGCCGCCGCCGTGCGTGAACCGCCCTGCCACCAGCGTCGCGGCCACCGGCATCGCCGCGAACACCGCGTCGGAAACTGTCAGCGGGTCGCCGTCGAGCACCGCGAGGTCCGCCGGGTCTCCCACGCGGACGCGGCCCCGTCCGCGTGTCGACGCCGTCAGGGCCTCCTGCCGGGTGAGGGCCTGTTCCGGATGCCACGGCCCGCGCCCGTCTTGCCGGGCACGGGTGGTGGCCGCCGAGACCGCAACCCACGGATCCAGGGGCGCCACCGGCGCATCGGAGCCCAGCGCCAGCATGGCCCCGGCGTCCAGCAGGGAGCGCAGCGGGAACGCCCGGTCCGTGCGGCCGGCCCAGTTGGCGTCGGCGGCGTCGCGGTCATCGAGGGCATGCGCCGGCTGGACACTGGCGGTCAGGCCCAGCTCGCCGAAGCGGGCAAAGTCCCGGTGCCGGACAAACTGGGCATGCTCAATCCGGCCGCCGATCCCGGCCGCCGCAAAGGCGTTCAGCGCCACTTCGTTCGCGCCGTCGCCGATCGCGTGCACCGCCGGAACAAACCCTGATTCCCGGGCCCGGACCAGTAGCTCCAGCAGCTCGTCCCCGCCTATGGTGAGCAGGCCGCGGCCGCCGTGCGGATACGGATCCACGCAGTACGCCGTGCGGGTGTTCAGCGAGCCGTCGATCAGCACCTTCAGCGGACCGACCGTGAGGAGGCCGCCGCCGTCGAGCACCAAACCGGTCCGCATACCCTCGGCGACGGCACGGTCCAGATCCTGCGGATAGACGCCGGCGTCCAGCCGGAAGGAATTGAAACCGCCGGCGATCCGTCGCAGCCACACGTCGCGGTTCCAGGTCATTTCGAAGTCGACGATCCCCACGACCCCGCGTGCGGCCGCTGCCAGCGCGGACTCCCCGACCCAGGCATCCACCACGGCGTCGGGCAGTTTGCCCAGTTCGCGGGTCAGTGCAAAGGCCGGCGCCTCGCGGAGCAGCCCGGATGCGTCCACGGGCACGCCGTAGCGGGTGGCCGCCGCGCTGTTGAGCCAGACGCAGTGAAGGTCGTGGCTGATCAGCGCCGTCGGCAGGCCCCGGGTGGCGCCGTCGAGCAGTTCGAGGCTGGGGACATCGCCCCAGCCAGCGTCCCGGAACCCGACGCCCACCAGAGTCAGTCCGCTGCCGCCGTCGTGGTGCCCGGACAGATAGGAGCGCACGACGTCGGCCGCCTCGCGTGCCGAGGCGGCGCCGGAGAGATCGATCCGGTTGGCGGCGAGGGCCCACTGCGTCATGTGGACATGCTCATCCCACAGCCCCGGGATGACATACCTCCCGTCCAGCTCGACCGCACGGGAGCCGGGGACGCGCCACTTCCCGGCGGGAGCTATCCGCGCAATCACGCCGTCAACCACATGGACGTCGCGGAGTGCGGTCTCGCCCGGCAGCCGGACGGAGGCAAGGACCAGGCCGGGCACGGCGTCGGGAGGCTTTGCAGGCATAGCAAACAGGCTAGGCGCCACAGCGCGCAGCGCCAATCCGGGCTCGCCGCACGCCGCGCCCACCAGACAAGGGACTTTCGCCCCTTACCCCCTCCCAACGGGCGGACCATTCTGGATTTGGGGCGATTCCTGCACGACCATTGGGGGACGAACCGCCTCGAAGAAACGCAACACCGGTCTCGCTGAACCTTGGGGAAGGAAATGGCGCTTTGCACTTCCAGCATCAGCCGGAAAGGCAAGAGACCACGTCAATATGAGCAAACATCGCGAACCACCGAAGGTCCAGGCAGCTCCTACCGCAACCCTACGGGCGTCGGGGGACCCATGGACACGCACGTAAGGACGCCACGCCTGAAGGTGACGATCCGGATTGACGACCATCAGGAAACGTCCCGGATTGAGGTGCACGGTGTGGTTACCGCCGCGAACATCCGTGCACTCTACGTCGTCTGCCGCCGGGTCGCCGCCAAATTGCCCCGCCATGAAATTGTGATCGATCTGGCCCACGCCCGTGCGTCGGCGGCCGCCATCGAAGAGCTGCGCGAACGAGCCCGGCTGTCCCTCCTGTCCTCCGGAATCGATTCTTCCGTCACCCCCTGCCGGCTCCGCATCGTGGATCCGCCAACAATCCTCAAAACCAAGGAGCACGCATGAAAGCCCTCGTCTATGGCGGTCCCGGAGAGAAATCCTGGACGGACGTCCCCGATCCCACCATTCAAAACCCCACCGATGTGATCGTCAGGGTGGACACCACCACCATCTGCGGGACGGACCTCCACATCCTCAAGGGCGACGTCCCCGCCGTGACGAAGGGCCGGATCCTGGGCCATGAGGGCGTGGGAACCATCACGGAAACCGGTTCCTCCGTGACCAGCCTCAAGGTGGGGGACCGAGTGATCATTTCCTGCATCAAGTCCTGCGGGCACTGCGCCAACTGCAAGGCAGGCCTGTACTCGCACTGCATGGGCGACGAGGGCCAGCCCGGCATCGGCTGGGTCTTCGGACACCTGATCGACGGCACCCAGGCGGAGTACGTCCGCGTCCCCTATGCCGAGAACTCCCTCTACCTGATGCCCGAGGGAGTCAGCGACGACCAGGCCGTTATGCTCTCCGACATCCTGCCCACCGGCTTCGAAATCGGCGTGCAATACGGCCGGGTGAAGCCCGGGGACACCGTCGCGGTGATCGGCGCGGGCCCGGTCGGCCTCGCCGCGATCGCCACCGCGGGCCTCTACGGCGCCGCCACCATCATCGCCGTCGACCTCGACGCGAACCGGTTGGAGAAGTCCCGCGAATTCGGCGCCACCCACGTTGTCCTTTCCGGCGACGCCGACTGGAAGAAGCAGGTGCTTGCCCTGACCGACGGGCACGGCGTGGATGTGGCCATCGAAGCGGTCGGCATCCCGGCGACCTTCTCCATGTGCACGGACATCGTCCGGCCGGGCGGCAATGTGGCCAACGTCGGTGTGCACGGCAAGTCCGTGGAACTCCATGTGGAAAACCTCTGGATCCAGAACATCAACATCAGCATGGGCCTGGTCAACGCCAACACCACCCCGATGCTGCTCAAGCTCGTCGCCCAGAAGAAGGTGCCCGCCGAGAAATTCGCCACCCACCACTTCACTTTCGACCAGTTCATGGAGGCCTACGACACCTTCGCGCGCGCCGCGGAAACGAAAGCGCTGAAGGTTGTGATCACCGCATGAAGGCTCTGGTTGCCTACGATATGGCCTACGGAAACACCAAGTCAGTAGCCGGGGCAATCGCCGGCTTGCTCGGCGAACTGCAGGCGACTCCCGTCTCGGTAGGCGACGTGACCCCCGGCAGCCTGGCGGCGGGGGACCTCCTCGTCGTCGGCAGCCCCATCAACGGCTGGCGCCCGACGCCGAAAATCACCGCGCTGCTTTCAGCACAAGGGAACGGCGCGCTCACGGGCGTCAAAGCCGCCGCGTTCGACACCCGCGTCCGGATGTTCATCCACGGCGAGGCCGCGAGGAAGATGACCCATGCCCTGAAAGCGGGCGGCGCCGACATCATCGCCGAACACATGCCCTTCTTCGTGGTGGGCGGCGAAGGGCCGCTGCGCAGCGGCGAGATCCACAAGGCAGAGGGCTGGTGCCGAACCCTGCTCACCACGTTGAAGAACTGAGTGTTTGAAAGGACGGCGGCCATGCGACCAGGCCGGATTGTCATGCTCATCCTGGGGACGCTCAGCGCCCTCATCGGCCTGGGCCTGCTGGCCGGCGCCGGCGCTACGGGGTGGGCCAACTACCAGCAGCGCGACAACGGGTTTTTCACTTCGCCAGTGGAGCGCTATTCCTCGGACTCCTACGCCCTGGCCTCGCCCCGCCTCAACATCATGACCCAGGGCGGCCTGTCCGACTCCGCCCCCATTGACGTTGCCGGCAGTGTCCTGCTCCGCGGCTCTGCGGATGCGGGCAAGGAGATCTTCATCGGAATCGCGCCCCGGAACGCCGTGGCGGCCTACCTGGCGGAAGTCAAACATTCCGAGATCACAGAGGTCCGGTTCTCGCCTTTCCGCGTTCTCTACCGCGACGTCCCCGGCGCCAGGACACCCACGCGGCCTGCCGATCAAAGCTTCTGGACCGCATCCGCCACCGGGCCGGGCGTACAGCAGCTCACCTGGGACATCCGGTCCGGCAGCTGGGCCGTGGTCATCATGAACGCCGACGCCAGCACCCCGGTTGCCGTGGACCTGCAGGCCGGGGCCCGCACCGACCTGCTGTGGCCCGTCTTCATCGGCCTGCTGATCGGCGGCATCGTGTTCCTGCTGATCGGCATTCCCCTGATCATCCTCGGCGCCGCGGGACTGGGACGCGGTAAGGGAGGTCCGCCGTCCGCGCCCCGTGCCCCGGCGCAGGCCTACGGGGCGCACGCCGCACCGGTGCCTGCCGGGTATGCCTACGGCGGCCAGCCGCCGGCAGGCCAGGCCAACAGCGGCGAGCCGCCGGCAGGGGCGCTGCCAAGGGCAGGCGGCGTTGTGTATCCGGCCAGGCTGAGCGGGTACCTGGATCGGGACCTGTCCCGCTGGATGTGGCTGTTCAAATGGTTCCTCGCGATCCCGCACTTCATCGTCCTCTTTTTCCTCTGGTTTGCCTTCGGCGTGGTCACCATCGTGGCGTGGTTCGCGATCCTCTTCACCGGGCGCTACCCGCGCTCGCTCTTCAACTTCAACGTCGGAGTGATCCGCTGGGGCTGGCGGGTGGCCTTCTACTCCTACGGGGCGCTCGGCACGGACCGCTACCCGCCCTTCACCTTGGAGCGCACCGACTACCCGGCCGACTTCGACGTCGACTATCCCGAGAGGCTGTCCCGCGGCCTGCTCTTCGTGAAGTCCTGGCTGCTGGCCATCCCGCACCTGCTGATCATCGCGTTGCTGACCGGCACCGCCCAGACCTGGGTGTACCGGGACGGCCAATGGGCGCAGGTAGGCGTTGGGATCTCCCTCCTCGGGCTGCTGGTCTTTATCGCCGGGGTCATCCTGTTGTTCACCGGAGTGTACGCGCGGGGCCTCTTTGACTTCCTGCTGGGTCTGAACCGCTGGGTCTACCGCGTCATCACCTACGTTGCCCTGATGCGGGACGAATACCCGCCGTTCCATCTGGATATGGGACCGCGGGATCCGGGAGACGCCCCGGTGATTCCCTACGGCGGGCCACCTGCCGGACCGGGATACTCGCAAGTTCCCGGCAACCCCGGTGGTGCCCCGCCCATCCACAGTCAACCCCGTCCCGGTGGGACAGGTCCGGCCACGGCCGGGCCGGCCGATGGCCAGACGGGCTTCTACGGTATCGGCGGCCCCGCGGCCACCGGCCCGGAACCCCCCACAAGCACAGACAAGACGGAAGCCACCACGGGCCCGGACAACCCCCCGCGCGTTTAGCCCGCTCCGGGATCTCCAGCCGCGGACGGGCAGCTCACCTGAGCCGCCCGTCCGCTTCGTTGCGCCCCGCCGCCGTGCCCTTCTCCGCACTCCTTCAAATGGTTCTACATGCACGTGCATCCGAACGGCCCCCTGCGCCGGTAGTAGGGGTGTAAGCAAAAATCGCCCGCTCGGCGGGCCGTCGAAGGAGATGTTCATGCGTACGAGCTTTTTCGCAGCAGGCGCCGTGGCGATCGCGGCAACTCTTACTCTTGCCGGCCCCGCCCAGGCGGCCGATTCCGACGCCCAGCTTTCCGTTCTCCACGGAGTGCCCGGACTTACCGTTGACGTCTGGGTCAACGGCGAACGCACCCTGGACAATTTCGCCCCCGGCACCCTGGCCGGGCCGCTGGCCCTTCCGGCCGGCAACTATGACCTTGCCATCACCGCCGCCGATGCCGCAGACGCCTCCGCCCCCGTGATCGGACCAGTGAAGGTCACCCTCGCGGCCAGCGGCAACTACACGGCCGTGGCCAACCTCGCCGCAGACGGCAAACCGACCGCAAACGTCTTCACCAACGACGTTTCACGGCTCACTGCAGGCAAGGGCAAGTTGACTGTCCGCCACACGGCAGCGGCACCGGCCGTGGACGTACTCGCAGGCGGTGCCCCTGTCATCTCCGGCCTCGCCAACCCGAATGAGAAGACGCTGACGCTGGATCCCGGCACTCTGTCCGTAGCGGTGGCCGCCGCGGGCACCACGGCTCCGGTGATCGGCCCGGCCGATGTGACCGTCAAGGAAGGCACCCACACGCTGGTATACGCGTGGGGCAGCCTTGCGGACAAGAACCTGCAGTTGGCCGTGCAGAACATTGACGGGCTGCACTCCGCCCCTGCCGGCGTCCCGGGCGGACGCTCCGGCGCCGCCGACCCCGGGTCCGCATCGGCCGCTGAGGCGGCCGCCACGGTCGGCGTCGGCGCTGCGGCCCTTCTACTGCTTGCCGGCGCGGTCGCCGCGTCCCGCAAGCAGCCGGCGCTCCGCCGTATCCGCTAGCCCTCATCCGCTAACGCCGGCCGCCCGGTCACCCGCCGGGCGGCCGGCCCGTTGGCTCCAACACGGCAGGAGAACGGATATGAAGCGCACGACGACGGCGAAGCTCACCCGCCGTCACCCTGTTCCGGGACCACGGCGGCCCGCACAGCGGCCCGTACGGCGGCCAACGGCGCAGATCGCGGCCGCCGTCGTCACGGTGGCGCTGCTGATTGCCGGTTGCACCGCATCCCAGGAAACCGGCGCTCGGCAACCCCCGGCTACGGACAGAACCGCCCCGGAGACAACGGTGACAACGGCCCCTGAGCCAAGGCGACCCGAATCATTGCCGCCGGAGTCCCGGCCGGCAGCGCAGGCTACAGAATCTGCTCCCGCCCTGGTCCCGGGGTCAGCCGTTCCCGTCCGTCCGGCAATCCCAACGGCCCAGGCGCCCGCGGACCCGGCCCCGCGTTTCCTCACCGTGGCGGGCACCACCATCAACATGCCCATCGTCGAGGTGGGCGTGAGTCCGAACGGGGCCATGGAGATCCCGGAGCCCTTTAACGAGGCCGGCTGGTACCGCTTCGGCCCGGCTCCGGGAGCCACAGCCGGCACCGCGGTAGTCGCGGCGCACGTCGACACCACCTCCGATTCGGCGCCCTTTTCCCAACTCAAGTCGCTCGCGCCGGGCACACTCGTGACGGTTCGGCGCGAAGGGGCGGCGGCCCTGACGTTCCGGGTGACAGGGGTGGAACTCGTGGCCAAAGACGCGTTCGACGGTGCGTCCATCTTCCGGCGCGACGGCGTGCCGCAGCTGAAGCTGGTGACCTGCGGCGGACGATGGCTGGACGAAGTACAGAACTACGGCGACAATGTGATTGTCACGGCGGTGCCGGCATGATTCAGGACGCAGCGCTCATTGTCGCCTCCAGCAGTGGGAAGGATCCGGGCTTGGCACCTTTCGATCAGGCCGCTTCCGCCTGGAACGCCGGTCTGAACGACTCATTCGCCGCCGGTGACGAAGCCGCGCTGGCCGAGGCCTACCGGCAGTTCTCGCCCCTGGTCCATACGCTTGCCCTGCGGTCCCTGCATGATCAGGCCGCCGCCGATGACGTCACGCAGGAAGTGTTCATTCGGGTCTGGCGCTCCCGGCACGCCTTCGACCCCGGGAAAGCCCGGCTGCCCGCGTGGATTGTGGGCATCACCCGGAATGTGATCACCGACGCGCAGGCGGCCTCGCTGCGGGAAACCCGGAAGGTACTGGCCGCGGTGGAGATCGGCCCGGATCCCGAACAATCCGCAGGTGATGCCGATCCGGAGGCCCTGGCCGACAGACTGCTGTTGGACGGAGAACTGGAACGGCTGGGCGAGCCTCAGGGGTCCATCCTTAAACTCGCGTTCTATGCCGACCTGACCCATTCGCAGATCTCGCAGAAATTGGGGCTGCCGCTTGGTACGGTCAAGAGCCATATACGCCGCAGCCTGTCCCAGCTCAGAAGCCGATTGGAGGTAGACCGTGCAGCATCTTGATCCGGAGTCCCTGAGCCTGCTCGCCCTGGGCGAACCACCGGAACCCGAAGCCACGGACCACCTCCGGTCCTGCCCCAGCTGCGGAGCAGAATACTCGGCGCTGCGCCGCACCGTAGTGGCCGCGAAATCCGCGCCGGACATCAGCAGGCTCGAAACGCCCGGGCCGCACGTCTGGGCGGGAATCCACCGCACGCTTGGCCTTTCCGTGGCCGTCGCTGATGACCCGCTCGGCCCCCCGACGGCGACGGTGCCATCCGCTTGGCCATCACCCGCGAGGGCGACGGCGACTCCGTTATCCTCCGCGCCTCGGGTCGTGGCGGCACACCCCGAGGCAAGGCCTGACCGCAACGACCGCGGGCCCGTCCGCAACGCCCGCCCCGGCTGGCTGCGCGGTCCCGGAGGGTGGCTCGCTGCCGCGGCGGCCACCGCACTGCTGGCCGCCGGGGTCTTCTGGTCCGTACGGCAGAGCGAACCGGTTACGACTCCACTTGCCACAGCGCAGCTGGCACCGGTGGACCGGCATTCCGCCACCGGCTCGGCCAGGATCATCGAGGCCAAGGACGGGCGGCGGACCCTTGAGGTGACCCTCAATAAGGACGAGGCCAAGGGATACCAGGAAGTCTGGCTGATTGCGCCGGATCTCTCACGGCTCGTGAGCCTCGGCGTCCTGACAGCCGATTCCGGCGCTTTCCCGCTTCCCGCCGGGCTGGACCTGGCCGAATTTCCGATCGTCGATGTCTCCGACGAGCCGATAGACGGAAACCCGGCGCACTCCAGCGTGAGCATTGTCCGGGGGACCCTCGCCTCCTGAAGTGAACCTGCCCTCTTGCCAGCGGCCCCGGGCGAGAACATAGTTGAGGGAATTTACCACTCCGCGGCAGGAGGCTGGCGACCATGCTGAACAACGAGGTGCCGGGAAACGGTTTGCTCGAGGGCAAGACCGCGCTGATTTACGGGGCTGGCGGCGCGATCGGCGGGGCGGTGGCCCGGGCCTTTGCCGCCGAGGGCGCCTTCGTCCACCTTGCCGGGCGCACCGAGTCACGGCTGGAAAAAGTAGCCCGGGCCATCCGGGAGGAGGGTGGGAAGGCGGAGGCCGCCGTCGTCGATGCCCTCGACCAGGAACAGGTCGACGCCTTCGTGGATCGGGTGGCCAGGAAGAGCAAGCGGATCGACATCTCCTTCAACGTGATCTCCTTCGGCGACATCCAGCAGCCGCTCATGGAAATCGACGTCAATGACTTCACCCAGCCCGTCACCGTGGCCACGCGCACGCACTTCCTCACCACCCGGGCCGCGGCCACGCACATGATCAAGCAGCGCTCCGGCGTCGTGCTGATGTTCGGCGGCTCCGGCCCGCAGACGCTGCCTGGGCTCGGCGGCTTCAAGGTGGCCCTCGACGCGATGGAGGGGCTTCGCCGGCAATGGGCGCTTGAACTGGGGAAACACGGCATCCGCGTGGTCACCATGGTCTCAGCCGGCATCATCGAGACTATTCCCTGGCAGACGGAGGGCCGCGAAGAGATCGTGGTGGAAATCGCCAAGACCGCCCACCTGAACCGGACAGCCACACTGGCGGACGTGGGGAACGTGGCGTGCTTCGTCGCCTCAGACAAGGCGGGAGCCATCACCGACGCCACAGTCAACATCTCGGCCGGCGCGATTGTGGACTACTGACAGGGGCGTAGCCGGCTACCCGACGGTCACCCTGATCCGCTGCACCGCATTGTTGCCCATGCCCTGGTAGTTCCAAACCTGCTCAAGCGGCTGCCCGGCTCCGGACGTGTCCGTGGCACGGCACGCCAGTTCGTGTTCGCCGGCGTCGGCCACCCATGGCATCGACCACGCGCACCAGGCAAAGGGTGCCGCCGGGCGCTCCAGATGGGCCGGCGCCCACTTGCCGTCGATCCCGACCTCGACCCGCTGCACCGCGCCCTGCCCGGACCACGCCCGTCCGGTCAGCATCACCGGACCGGCAGGCAGGATCCGGCGCCGGGTGAAGAAGTCCGGGATGCCCGGCGGGACCATCAGCGAGCGGACCTTTATCCAGCTGACGGGCGTTCCGGCGTCGTCCGCGTCCTGCTGGTACCGGTACGCGACCGACTGCTGGAACCCGTCGAAGGGCTTGGTCACCACCGTGATCGAGGACAGCCACTTCACGCTCGCCATGCCGTACCAGCCCGGGACCACCAGCCGGAGCGGGTAGCCGTGCTGCGGAGGCAGTTCGGCGCCGTTCATCCGGTAGGCCAGCACAAGGTCGGGCCGAAGGGCCTCGTCGATCGGCAGGCTCCGGGCGAACTGCTGGCGCACCCCGCCCTGAATCCCTGTGTCCGCGCCGGTGAAGACCACCTCGACGGCGTCGTCATCCACGCCCGCCTGGGTCAGGAGGTAGGCGAGCGGGACGCCCGTCCACGTGGCCGTGCCGACGGCCTCGAGCACCCACGGCTGGCTCAGCGGGCGGGGCTTCAAAAGGGAGCGGCCGTTCCCGGCGCATTCCAGCGTCACCGCGACGCTGATGCTCGGGGCCCGGCGGAGCGCCCGGAGGCTCAACTCCAGCGACCGCTGAACGGCGCCGCCGATCCGCAGGTGCCAGTTGTCGGCGTCAATGTAGGGGATATCGAAGTGGTTCAGCAGGTAGTGCAGCCCAGGAGGTGTGGTGTCATTCCGAAGCGCCTCGAGCGGCATCGAGTGGTTCCGGGCGGCGAGCTGGAGTTCCTCGGCCGTCAGCAGGCCGTGGCTCGGCTCGCCGGGGTGCGGCGAGAGCTTTCCGGCCTGGCGGCGCGGGTTCTTCAGGACGGAGGAGTGCCTGGACATCTGCTTTGGCATGGCGCGCTGCGATTCTGCTCCGGACCAGCCCGGTTTTGGCCGGTGTCACCTGCCTTTAGGTCTACGCCGCGGCCCTCATGCCGTCAATACCGGGCCAGTCCGGCAGCGGGCCCTGATACATGCCGTTCTGCGGCCCGCCGGACGGGGTGCCGCCCGGGAGCTGGATCAGTTCGGCAGTGTTCTCGGCGGTGCGGCCTCCTCTCGCGCGCCTACAGCGTGTGCGACCCGGCCAGGAGCTGCGCCAGGCCCAGCGGCTCGCGTCCGGTGAGTTCGTGCACCGCCGACGTCGGCCCGGCGAGTTCCCCGGCGGCGATGGCCGTGTAGGTGCTCACCCAGGCGTCGACCTGCCACGGCGGCGCACCGTAGGAGGTCCGCGAGGCGTAGGCCTCCGTCAGCGTCTCGTTGTGGAAGGTGATGGTCCGTCCGGTGCCGGCGGTCAGGAGTGCCGCGGCCCGGGACAGCGAGATATCTTCGGGCCCGGTGAGGTTATAGGTCCGGCCCACGTGCAGGGCGGGGTCCCGGAGCACCGTCACGGCGGAGCGGGCAACGTCGGCCCGCGCGACGGCGGCCATCCCGCCGTCGCCGGCGGGGCCGCGGATGACGCCGTCATCCCCGGCCAGCAGCGGCAGGAAGTCCAGGTAGAAGTTGTCCCGCAGGAAGGTGTAGTCCATCCCGGAGGCCTTGATCCGCTCTTCCGTGGCGAAGTGGTCCCGGCCCAAGGTGAAGGTGGAATCGGGCGCGGCCCCGAAGAACGAGGTGTACACGATGTGCTGCACCCCGGCTTCCGCGGCTGCGTCGACGAAGGTGAAGTGCTGCCGCAGCCGGTCCTCGGCCTCGGCCGCGGAGACCATAAACAGTGTCCTCACGCCGACCAGCGCCGCCGCAGCCAGTACCGGATCGGCGTAGGTGAAGACCACCGGAACCGCGCCTTCCAGCTCCGGCGCCCGGGCGGCGTCGCGGACCAGCAGCCGTTGCGGGCTGCCGGCGTCGGCCAGTTGCCGGGCGACCAGCCTGCCGAGGTGCCCGGTGGAACCGGTGACCGCGAGATCCGCCAGCGCGGCCACGGCCTACGCCTCCCTTGAGGCGGGCGACTTGGTCTGCGCGGGGTCGCGCTCGGCGAGGGAGCCGATCGCAGCGTCGATCTTGTCCATGATCTCCGGGTCGAGTTTCACGCCGGCGGCCGCAGCGTTGCCCGCGATCTGCTCCGGACGGGAGGCGCCCATGATGGCCGAGGCCACGTTCTTGTTCTGCAGCACCCAGGCGATGCTCAGCTGGGCCATGGTCAGTCCGGCCTCCTCGGCGATCGGCTTGAGCTGCTGGACTCCGGTGAGGACCTCGTTGGACATCCAGCGCTCGATCATCTTCGAGCCGCCTTTGGAATCCGTGGCGCGGCTGCCCTCGGGGGCGGGCTTGCCGGGGTGGTACTTGCCGCTCAGGACGCCCTGCGCCATGGGGGACCAGACGATCTGGGACAAGCCCAGCTCTTCCGACGTCGGAACCACCTCGGCCTCGATGACCCGCCACAGCATGGAGTACTGCGGCTGGTTGGAGATCAGCTGGAAGCCCAGCTCCCTGGCGAGGGCATGGCCGTCGCGGATCTGGTTGGCGGTCCACTCGCTGACGCCGATGTAGAGCGCCTTGCCCTGCCGCACGATGTCCGCGAAAGCCTGCATGGTCTCCTCAAGCGGCGTCTCGTAGTCGTAGCGGTGGGCCTGGTACAGATCCACGTAGTCCGTCCGGAGCCGGGTCAGGGAGCCGTCGATGGCTTCCATGATGTGCTTGCGGGACAGGCCCAGGTCGTTGTGGCCCTTTGGTCCGGTGGGGCCGAACACCTTGGTGAAGATCTCCAGGGATTGCCGGCGCTCATCCTTCAATGCGTTGCCGAGGACCGTCTCCGCAGCCGTGTTGGCGTACACATCCGCGGTGTCGAAGGTGCTGATCCCGGCGTCGAGCGCTGCCCGGACGCACTGGGCGGCGATGTCGTTTTCCACCTGGGAACCGTGCGTGAGCCAGTTTCCGAAGGTGATTTCCGAAATCTTGAAGCCGCTGTTCCCGAGATACCTGAATTCCATGGGTTTCACCGTAGCGGAATTGCCTTGCCGGGGTAAGGGCTCAGCCTGCTTTGCGCTCCTGGGCCTGCGGCCCGGCTTGCGGCTTGTTCTTGGGCAGTGGAAGCAGTGGAAGCCGGCCGGGCAGGGACACCAGCGAGCCGGTATCCAGCACGGACTTGGCGGCGGGCATCGGCAGCTTCGTGAAGGCGCGCGGGACGGCACCCAGCTCGCCGTTCCGGTCCGTGGCGGACTCCACCAGCGGCCCCACTTCCGTCACATCCTGGATGGGGGTCTTGGGGCTGGGGAGGTCGCGGACCGAAACCTTGACGGCCGGTGCCGCCTCGGCCTTGGCCCTCGCGGCGGCGCGAGCATCGGCCCGCGCGACGGCGGCGGCCCACTCCGGGGACAGCGCGGGTTCCGGCTTGGCCGGTTTCGCCTTCAGCGGGACGGGCTCGGAACGGCCGCCGCCGAGGCTGCGGGCGGCGGCCATGACCATGACGGCCGCCAGCCGTCCAAGGCCGGCAATCACCAGAGTGGCGGCAAAAACGAGGAAGAGACCGAAGAACATGACGAACGCCACTACAAGGGTCGCAAAAAAAGTCAGGTTCAGGGCGATGGTCGTCGGATCTTCCATTTCACCTCTCCTGGCTGGCCGTCCATGCGCTACCGGCCGCCACAAGGTCGCCGGGTAACAGCACTCCTTAACAATACGGACTTTTCGGAACGGACGCGCGGGCCCCGCCGGTCTGGGCCAAGACGTGTTGAAGACGTTATCCCGGTGGACGCGGCGGCGCCGGTGAGGTGCGTCTATAGTCGGAAGCAGCCCTGCCGGCGTCGTCCGGTCCCGCTGGAAGGACACCTCGTGACGCACGCCGCTGACCCCAGTCCCGGGCCGTCCGGCCAGCCGGAGGCCGCCCCGTATCAAGGGAACTGCCCGTGTCTTTCGGGGGAGCAGTACGGCGGCTGCTGCGGCCGCTTCCACCGCGGCGAAGCGGAGGCGCCGACGGCGGAGCAGCTCATGCGCGCCCGCTACAGCGCCTTCGTGGTGCTCGACCCCGCCTACTTGCTGCGGACCTGGCACCCGGACACCCGGCCCGCCGAGCTGGAGCTGGATCCGGCCATGCAGTGGCGCCGGCTGGACATCGTCTCCACCAGTCGCGGCGGACCGCTGGACACCGAAGGAACCGTTGAGTTTAAGGCCCATTTCCGGCATGCCGGCGAACGTGGAGTCCACCATGAGACCAGCCGCTTCCTGCGGGCCGGCCGCCGCTGGCGCTACCTGAACGCCGTCGAACTGCGCTGAGAGGCGGCCGGCTTAGCGCTCCTCAGCCGCTTCCGCCGGCGTGAACCCGGCGCGGTCCACCTTTCGGTGGAAGCGCATGCCGGCGAGGCCGCCGAGTACGGCACCGACGAGCGCGACTCCGGCGACCACCACGGCGGCGATGATGCTCGTTGTGGTCAGCTGGCCCTCGTTGACCGGGATCCGCGGGAAGCTGTTCAGGTTGGCCAGGATGTTGTACCGCTGTCCTGCCACGAGGCCGAGGATGGCGACCACGATCGCGGCGGCGATGGCCCAGACCCAGACCATGAAACCCTGCCTGGCGCCGTTGAAGCGGGCCATCCGGCCGGCGACGTAGCCGCCGCAGTAGTAGGACACCAGCAGGATCCCCAGCAGCACGATGATGCCGACCAGCCCCACCGTCTGGTCGCCGGAATTGACCGCCGCGTTGACGTCGGTGTTGGTGGCGAGTCCGACGGCGGTGCCGGCGGCCGCCACCAGCGCGGTCAGCAGCACCGCCATGCCGGTGGCGGCAAGCCAGCCGAAGAAGGCGGAGCCGATCTTGATGCCGCCGAACTGCTCCTTCTCGCGGGCCACGACGGTCTCGCGGGTGGGCACCTCTTCGACCGCAGCGTCATGGCCTGCTTCATCGTGGCGGACAGCGGTCACCGGCTGGGCCCGGGTCGGTTCAGCGGTGACCGCCTCGTGGGTCCGGGTGGTTGCCGCGGCGTCGGCCGGGATAGCGCGCGTGTCAGTGGCGCCGGCGGCGTCCTGACGCGCGTCGTGGATCCGGGCTTCATGATTGACGGCCCCTTCCTCGTCGCGGGCGCGTCGAGGCGTTCGATCTTCGGGGCCTGCTGTGCTGCTCATGAGGACTGCTCACTTTCACTGATTGACCCGCGCTCATTGTTTGAACCGGGCACCGCAAGGCGGCGACCTGCGCGGAGGTCTCGTCTCCACTTAACCACGGGCAGTACCCGGTAGCAAGGATGCTTACTATTCAGTTCCCGCGGCAGCGTGGCGGTCAGGCCGGGCTCAGCGGTATTTGCGGTGCAGATTCTCCTTCACGGAAGCGCGCGGACTGGCGTCGGCAATCCACGGCCCGGTGCCCTCGGACTGGTCCAGGACGCCCTCTTCAAGCCACTCGTAGTCCCCGGCGAGGACCTTGCCGGAGAGGACGTGGTCGCCGTCGTCCGTGTTCCGCCACAGCTGGTCGAAGTATTCGTCCACCCGCACGCGGGCCTGCTCGCAGTATGCTTCGGCGAGCTCGTAGGCGGACGCGCCCCGTTCCGGCGAGGTGCGCAGCAGCATCTCGGCCCGGGAGCAGCAGGCAGCCATGGCGAACAGCTCGGCGCCGATGTCCACGATCCGGCCCAGGAACGCCTGCTTGTGCTCCAGCTTCGCCTGCCAGCGCCCCATTCCGTAGAAGGTCTGCCGTGCCAGCCGCCGCGAGGACCGTTCGACGAAGCGCAGTTGCTTGGCCAGCCGGCCGAAGTCGCTGTAGGAACGCGGATCCATGCCCGCACCGGCGACGAGCCTGGGCAGCCACTTTGCATAGAACCCGGAGGCCCCGACGGCGGCCCTGGCCTTGTCGGACAGGCTGGCGTCCTCGGAGGCGAGGTCGCCGGCGGCCGCGAGGTGTGCGTCCACGGCTTCGCGGGCGATCAGCAGCTTCATGATTTCCGAGGACCCCTCGAAGATCCGGTTGATCCGGAGGTCGCGGAGCTGCTGTTCGGCGGGGACGGCACGCTCGCCGCGGGCCTCAAGTGAGTCCGCCGTCTCGAAGCCGCGGCCGCCGCGGATCTGCACCAGTTCGTCGGCGATCCGGCAGCTGATCTCGGTGGACCACAGCTTCGCGAGGGCCGCCTCGATCCGGACGTCCTTCTGCCCGGCGTCGGCCATTTCCGCGGAGAGCTCGAACACGGCGTCCAGGGCGAAGGCGCTCGCGGCGATGAAGGCGATCTTCTTGCCCACGGCCTCGTGCTTGCCGACCGGCCGGCCCCACTGCGTGCGGGCGTTGGACCATTCACGGGCGATCTTCAGGCTCCACCGTCCGGAGGCGACGCAGAGCGCGGGGATCGAGAGCCGGCCGGTGTTGAGCGTGGTGAGGGCGATCTTCAGGCCCTGTCCTTCGCGGCCCAGCCGGTTGGCGGCGGGCACCCTGACCTGGTGGAAGCGGGTGACGCCGTTTTCGATGCCGCGCAGCCCCATAAAGGAGTTGCGGTTTTCCACCGTGATGCCGGGGGAGGCCATCTCGACGACGAAGGCGCTGATGCCGCCCCTGTGCACCGTTCCGTCCGCGCCGGTGCGGGCCGGCACCAGGGCCATAACGACGACGAGCTCGGCGATCACGCCGTTGGTCGTCCAGAGCTTCACACCGTCCAGGATGTACCACTGGCCGTCGTCCGAGGGGACGGCGGTGGCGCCCATCCGGGCGGGGTCGCTGCCGACGTCGGGTTCGGTCAGCAGGAAGGCCGTGATGGCTCCGGCGGCGCAACGCGGCAGGTACTCCTGCTTCTGCTCGGGTGTGCCGAACACTTTGACCGGTTCAGGGACGCCGATGGACTGGTGGGCGGAGAGCAAGGCGCCGAGGCTGGGATGCACCGAGCCCAGCAGCGCCAGCGCCCGGCCGTAGTAGACCAGAGTCAGGCCGAGACCGCCGTATTCGCGGGGGATCTTCATGCCAAAGACGCCCAGCTCCGCCAGCCCCTTGAGGTATTCGTCCGGGATCAGGGAGTCGCGCTCAATGGTTCGCCCGGACATGGTGCGGCAGTAGGCGGTAAGTCGCGCCATGAACGCTTCGCCGCGTTCGACGTCGTCCGCCGGGGCCTCCGGCCAAGGGTGGATCAGGCTGAGGTCGAAACTGCCGAGGTACAGGCCCTTGGCGAAACTGGGCCTGTCCCACGTCGTGTCGCGGGCGGCTTCGGTGATGGCCCGGGCGTCGGCCGCGGTGGCCCCGGGGCCGATCGCTTCAGCAGGGACGGGAACGTCTGCGGCGGGGCTGTCGGTAGCTGGATTTTCGGTGGCTGGATTCTCGACGGCGGAGCTCACGGGGCATCTCCTCTAACCGGGGTTACCGGCTCGAGCCCTGGATCCGCCGTGGGTGGAGGACCCTTCAGCTGTCCCGCAATACTACCCGCGGGTAGGTGCCGGTACTAGGGGCTGGCTGCGCAATGAATTCGGCGGCGAAGTCACCCGGCAGCTCCACGGTCGAGGCGTGGTGGACCAGCCGGTCCCAGGCATGGTTGATGCCGTGGACTAGTCCCAGGAAGATGCTGGCCGCGATGAACCAGGCGAGGCGGCCGACGCCGACCAGCACCAGGGCGGCGAATGACGCCGTCATCATAAAGAGGGTGATTATCAGGGCAAACACGAGTGTTCCAATGAACACCATGGTTCCCGTTTCCACTGCGCTTAGGTCGAACTGCATTCTTCCCCCTGCACCATTGCTCCGGCTGAATCAGTAGCCCGAGCGTAGGGTGCAGGACACGCGGTCAACCAGAGTCCGGAGGCCGTGCCGGGCTCTTGATACGGGATTGAAATGCTACCGGAGCGTAGGTCACGGGGCGGTTGCGGAAAGCGCACTTTCTCCGCGCCCGGGCCGGTAAAAAAGGCGGCCTGAATCTCAACACGGGGTCACCTACAGCCGATGTCAGGGCCCGTGACGGGCCGGATCTGACCCCGCGTTGCGATTCGGTGGCGCGTTCAGTCGTCGTCGAACTCGGGGGCGGCCTGGCTGAGGACCTGGAAGTCCGCACCGACCTGGACCTCGACCTCGGAGCCGTTGTCCAGACGGATCTCCACCTCGTAGGCGGCTCCGCCGTCGTTCTCCCGCTCCACTTCGGCCACCCTGCCCTGCCCGACCTTGGCGAGGGCGGCGTTGGCGGCACTGTCGCTGTCCTCGACAGTCAGCGCCGGCAGATTGGAATCGTCGTCCCGCTCGGGCCCGCCGCCGCCGGCCACCTGGAACGAGCGGTCAAGGCTGACCCCGGGGCTGACCCCGGGACCGCTGGACTGGGTGCCGGCCGCGACCGCCACGGTCGCGCCGCCCAGAACCACCGCCGCAGCCGCCACCCCCGTGATCAATACCGCTTTTTTACGCATGACAAAAACTCCTCTCATGTGATGTATACAGTGTGCTCCTGCGGCGGGAGGCATTCAACGCCTAATCCTTTCGGGGCCTGAGTTAACCTTGTAGCTGGCAGTTTTCCGTATCCGCTGCCCGACCAACATCCCCGAGGCAGCTCAAGGAGAATGTGTGTCCCGCTCCGCCCAGTCCTCGGCCGACGCCATCAGCGCCCGGCTCCGGGACCTCGAAGTCCTCACCAAGGGCCCGGCCTGGGCGCTCACCCGCTCGGCTCCGTGGGTGATCGCCGTGCTGCAGGCCTCCTTTACCCGCACCCGGCCGCAGCTTCCGCTGGAACAGTTCCATGCCGACGTCGACGCCTTCCTTGAGCAGCTCCGCCGCCGGACACCCGGGACGGGAGATGAACAGGGCGGCTCCGGCAACGGCGCGCCCTCCGGTAAGAAGTATGCGGACGAGTGGACGCGCAAGAACTTCCTGACCCGCCGCAACCAGTCCGGCCGGATCGTCTACGAAGTCACCGAACCCGCGGCCCGGGTTCTCGCCTTCCTCGACAGCCTCTCCAGCGAACGCTCCACGCTTAACGGTTCCCGGCTCGGCACGCTGCTGGGCGACGTCGAAAAGCTCGCGAACGAGACCAACCCGGACCAGAGCGCCCGGCTCGAATCCCTTGAAGAGGAGATCGGCGAACGGCGCCAGCTGATCGAGGACATCAGCTCCGGGGGCTTTGACGGCCTGCTCGACGACGACGAGGCGGTGGAGGCTGCCGGCAACATCCTGGACCTCGCCGCAAGCCTGCCCGCGGACTACAAGAAGATGCGTGACCGGATCGAGGAGTTGGTGGGCGGGCTTCGCAACCAGATCATCGAGGAGTCCCTGAGCAAGGGTGCCACCATGGCCCAGGTGCTGGAGGCGGACAAACGTCTCCGGCAGAGTCCGGAGGGCAGGACCTTCCGCTCCTTCACGGCGTTCCTGGAAGACCCGCAGCAGCAGGTGCGCTTCCGTTCGGCGATCGGCGAGGTGCTGAGCCGGCAGTTCGCGGACGACCTCCGTCATGAGGAACGCGAAACGCTGAAGAACCTCGTGGCGGAACTGCGCACCCAGCATAGCCAGATTCAGCGGATCTACGGCAAGCTCAGCGAAAGCCTGAACACCTACGTCCAGAGCGACGACTTCCGCCAGTCCGTGCGGCTCCGCAAAGTCCTCCGCGAGGCCGAACAGGCCATCCGTTCCCTGCCCTACGAGCGGGAACGCGCCGGCCTGGTCCGCGGCCCGGAGTTGTTCAACGCAGGCTTTGAGTCCTTGGCTATGGTCAAGCTCTTCGACCCGGACGAGTTCGCGGCCCCGCCCAAGCTCGCCGACCCCATCGCCTTCAGCGACTCGGACCGGGTTCGCTCGCCGCGGACCGGCAAAGCCCGGCCGGAGTCCATCCGGGCCGCGTTCGCCGGCGCCGCCACCTTCGCCGAAGCCTGGGAGCAGCTGCCCGCCGGGGAACGCCACATCAACTCCATCCGTGCCCTGCTTTCGCACGCCCTGCACTCTGGGGCCGGCTTTGACCGCGAGGCCTGGGACACCATCGACTTCGAACAGATCGACGGCACCACGCGCACCGCGTACCTGCCGGTCGTCACGCTCAAGAAGGACTGAAGATGACCGAACTTTCCCACGAAGCGCATGATGCGCCGGCCCACGTCTATTCGGACCCCTTCACCGTCACCCCGCGGGATACCTTCGTCGACGGCGCTGCGCTCTTCCCGGGCGATACCGGTGTACTCCCGATGAAGGTCCGCCAGGCGCTCGTGAAGCTCCTCAAGGGCCCGTACGTCGACGGCGGCCGTGACGAAAAGCTTTGGACCACGCTGCTGGACAACCAGTTGATCCTGCGCAGCCGCCTGTCAGAGCTCTTCCTCACCCTGCAGCTGGACCACGAACGCAAAGTGGCAGTTCTGCGCCCGGTCGACCCCGAGGCGATCGGCGGCAGCACCCGCTCCAGCATCCTGCGCCAGCAGCGCGCCCTGAGCCGGGTCGAAACAATCGTGCTGCTGCGCCTGCGCCTGCTGCTGGACCGCCACGTTACAGCCCAGACGGAACCCACGATCACGAGGGAGGGAATCGCCGAACTCGTCGCCCACTATCAGCCCGCCGGCCAACAGGATGCCCTGCGCGATTCCGACGTTGTGAGCCGCGCCATCACCAAGCTCCTGGCCCGCCAGCTCCTCATCACCACCGGCCTGGACGAGGTCTACACGATCTCCAACGCCCTCCCGCTGGCCCTGCCCTTCGAAAACATCGGAGACATCCCGGCCCAGATCGAAGCCCTGGTAGCCGCCGCCACGGACCAGTCCGGAACAGAACCCCTTCTGGAGCTCGACGCCGACTCAGCGACTCCTGTGGACGACGACACTGATGAGGACGACTCTGAAGGGGCGCGGGCGGCATCGCCGTCGTCGTCCAACGCAACCACAACTGACGCAACCACGGACGCTAACGGAGAGACCAAGTGAGCATCGCGACCATGCTCCCGATGGGCGAGCTCACCAACCCGGGCCAGATGCGCCTCGCCCTCGTCCAGGTGGTCAACTGGGGCACCTTCCATGGCGCCCACACCATGCACGTGGACCGCAACGGCACCCTGCTGACGGGCAATTCCGGGGTCGGCAAGTCCACGCTGTTCGATGCGATGCTGCGGGTCTTCGATGCCCGGCCGCGCTCCAACGAAGCGGCGGCCCAGCGTGCCGGCGGCGCGGTGGAGGACAAGCGGACCACGTTTACGTACATGCGCGGCAAGGTGGGGGACAAAGCCGTCGGCGAGGGCTCGGCGAGTGCCTTCCAGCGCCCCGGCGCGACCTGGTCCGCAGTCGCCCTGACCTTCGATAACGCCGCCGGCACCCGCGTGACCGTTTCGGCGCTGTTCGACCTGCCCAAGAACGGCACGGAATCCAGCGTCGGCCGGTACTACCTGATCGACAACAAGCCGCTGGACCTCACGGCCATCGAGGGCATCGCGGAGAAGCGGTTCACCAAGTCGGCCCTGGACACGATCTTCCCGGACGCCCAGACCTTCGACGTCCACAAGGCGTTCGCGGAACGCTTCCGCCGCCTGCTGGGCATCAATTCTGACCAGGCACTCCCGCTGCTGCGCGTCATCCAGGCCGGCAAGGGTCTCGGCGGCAGCGTCAACACCTTCTTCCGCGACCAGGTCCTGGACGCTCCCGCCACGCTGTCCGCGGCGGATGACGTCGTCGAGGAATTCAGCAACCTGATGTCCATCCGGCAGCGCCTGGAAGACGTCCGGCAGCAGCGCGACCAGCTGGCCCCGGTGCCCGGCCTGAACAAGGAGTACGCCCAGTCCCTGCTCGACGCCAACCGGCTCCGGGACCTCGCGGGCGAGGAGTTCGAGGCCTTTAAGCAGCAACTGGCCGTCACCGTCCACGAGAAAACGCTCGCCCGGTTCAAGGACCTCGCGCAGGCGAAGGCCAAGGAACTCGGCGCCGAACGCGGCATCCGGGACGGCCTGGCCGGGGAGCTCCGCCAGCTCGAGGCGGACTACAACAACCAGGGCGGCAACGCGATCTCGGCCATCGAGCAGTCGCTGGAAAACGCGCGGGTGGGGCTCAAGCTCCGCGAACAGGTGGAGGAATCTGCCCGCAAGGCGCTGTCCGACGCCGGCCTGGAGCTTCAGTGGACCACGGCCGGCTGGGAACGGGCGCATGAACACGCCGCCGCGCGCTCGGCGGCGCTGAAGGACGATTCGGAGGCGCTCAAGGAGCTCCGCTTCGAGGCCTTCGACGGCCACGCCACCAGGAAGCGCGAGCTCGCCGCAGCCCAGCAGGAGCTCCTCTCGCTGAAGACGCGCAAGTCCCTGCTGCCGCCGTCGAGCATTGAAAACCGCAGCGCCATCTCCGCCGCCACCGGTGTTCCCGAGGAGCACATGCCCTTCGGCGGCGAGCTGATCGACCTCGCCGAGGGCCAGGAACAGTGGCGGCCGGCCGCCGAGCGTGCGCTGCGCGGCCTTGCGACAACGCTGCTGGTTCCCGGCGAGCACTTTGCCGCCGTCACCCGGTACCTCAACGACCATTCGGTCCGCGGTGCACTGCGCGCGGTGGACGTCGCCAAGCCGCTTGCCGGCGGTGCGCTGGCGGTGGAGGACGCGGCCGACGGCGATCTGCTGGGGAAGCTGGACATCCTCACCATGGGACCCGGCGCCGAGGCAGGCAGGTGGATCCGCGAGCGGATTGCCCTCGACTTCGCGTTCCCGTGCGTCGATGATCCGGATGAGCTGGCCCGGCTGGACAAGGGCCTGAGCCTGGGCGGTGTGGTCAAGCGCAACCGCCACACGGTGGAAAAGGACGACCGGTTCACGTCCCGGCAGGACTACGTCCTCGGCTTCGACAACGCCTCGAAGCGTGAACTCGTGGCCGGGCGGGTCGAGGACCTGCAGCAGGAACTGGCCAAGGCCGCCGAGCTGGCGCAGAGCCGCGAAGAGTCGCACCAAGGCATGAGCCGGCAGCTCGAGGCACTGCGTCGTGTGGCCGACGACCATCGGTCCTGGGAGCAGGTCTCGGCCGCCGTGGCCTCGGACGAGCTCGCCCGGATCGAGCAGCGGCTCAAGGATGCCCTCGCCGCGCAGGCCGACCTCGAACCGCTGCGCGCCAAGACCGAGGCCGCCCGTCACAGGCACCAGTCAAGCACCGAGGCCGCGGCCGTGCTGCAGAGCGAGTACAAGGCCCTTGATTCGCAGCTGACCAGCGCCGATGCCCTGTTGGACGCCGCGCGCACCCGCCTGGCGCAGTCGCCGCCGTCGGACGCCACAGTCTCCGCGCTGGAACCGTACTTCACGGACTTCGGCGGTGTCCTCGAAATGTACGAGCTGGACAACCTCGCCAACCAGGTGCGGACCCGGCTCCTCGCCGAGCTGCACGCCGCCGAATCCCGCGGCCAGGCCACCTCCGAGCGGCTCACCCGCATCTTCGAGGGCTTCGTCCGCGAATGGGGCACGGCGATTTCCGCAGACCACGGCACCTCGATCGGTGCCGCGGGCGAGTTCGAATCCCGCTACCACGCGATTGTCAGCGACGGGCTTCCCGCGCAGGAGGCCGAATTCCGGCAGTTCTTCAACCAGCGCACGCACGAATCCTTCAGCACGCTGCTGCACCTGCTGGACGAGGAACGCCGTTCGATCACCAGCCGCATCCTTCCGCTCAACGGGATCCTGTCCGGGGTCAATTTCCACGAGGGCAGCTTCCTGGAACTCGACATCAAGCAGACCCTGCCGGCCACGGCCAAGCAGTTCAAGGACGCCATCCAGAACGCGCTGAAGGTCCGGCACACCCGGCCGGGCAAGGCCGCCGCTTCCGTTGCCGCTTCCGTTTCCGGGACGGAAATCGACGACGACGCGGAGCTCACCAACCGCTACAAGTCGCTCGAAACGCTCGTGAAGCGGCTCGGCTCGCAGACTCCCGAGGACCGGCGCTGGCGTTCCGAAGTGCTGGATGTCCGTGGGCACCTCTTCGTCCAGTGCAAGGAGCACCGCGAGGTCCAGGGCTCCGGGTCCAGGGGGTCAGGAAAGGGCGGCCGCCGGAAGACCGAGGTCTATATGCACGCGGACACCGGCTCGATGTCCGGCGGCGAGCGGCAGCGCTTCACGGCGTTCATCATGGCCGCGGCGCTGAGCTACCAGCTGGGCATCGCCGAACAGGGATTCACGACCTACGGCACCGTGATGATGGATGAGGCCTTCGTGCTGGCCTCGGAGGAGTTCGCCGGTGCCGGAATCAAGGCGCTGCACGAGTTCGGCTTCCAGCTGCTCCTGGCCGCGCCGGAGAACGTGATCGACCTGTCCCGGCACCTCGGCTCGGTCACCGAGATCCTGCGGGACAAGCGCACCAACCGCTCCGGCGTGCTCACCGCCCCCGTGATCGGGCCCCATCCGGGGTCCGTGGGAACGTGGCGGTCCGAGGCCAACCCGGTGGACATCGTGCTCCGCTGACCCGATAGACCGCAACGCGGGGTCACTTCGCGCCCATAATCCCCACCGGGATAGGCCGTAAGTGACTCCGCGTTGCAGGTAGTCAAGGGAGAGGCGCGGCCGCCGCACAATTACGTTACGGAAGGTTTGCTTAATTCATAGAAGGATAGGCTAGCCTTACTTAGGTTCGCATCATTGACCTAAGGAATCCCATGCATCTCCCCGCCCAGAGCGAGACACTTCGCACCGTGCCCAGACGTCACTTCCTACGTGCCACCGGGCAGGCAGTTGCCGTCCTGGCCGCCGTCGCGCTCTCCCTGAGTGCCTGCTCCACCGGCCCGGCAAGCTCGACGGCGGCCGACGCGCCCAGCCAGTCCGCCAGCTCCGCCTTCCCGGTGACCATCAAGCACGTCTTCGGCGAGACGACCATCAAGGAACAGCCCAAACGCGTCGTCACCGTCTCCTGGGTCAACGACGACGTTGCGATCGCACTCGGAGTCGTCCCGGTCGGCGTCCCCAAGAACGAGTGGGGCGGCAATGACCAGGGCTCCACACCGTGGAAGGACGCCGCTCTCGGAAAGCTCGGCGCCGGCATCGGTTCGGCGAAGGCCCCGGTCAAGTTCTCCGAGGCGGACGGCATCAACTTCACCGAGATCGCCAAGCTCAACCCAGACGTCATCCTCGGCGCCTACTCCGGCCTGAAGGAAGAGGACTACAAAAAGCTCAGTGAAATCGCGCCGGTAGTGGCCCACCCCGAGGTCGCCTACGGAACCTCATGGCAGGATTCCACGTCCATCATCGGAAAGGCCCTCGGCAAGGAAGCCGAAGCGACCAAGCTTGTCGCGGACACCGAGGCCACCATTAAGGACAAGGTCGCCAAATACCCGCAGCTCGCCGGAAAGTCCTACATCTACGGCAATCTGGATCCGGCTGCCACGGAGAAGATCGGCCTCTACACCGCCAACGACAACCGGCCGCGGTTCCTCAGCGCCATCGGGATGAAGCTGGCGCCCGTAGTGGAGGCCAACTCGAAGGGCTCCAAGGAGTTCTACATCCCCTGGTCCGCCGAGAAGGCCAACGAGCTCGAATCGGACGTCTTCGTGACCTGGGTTGCCGACGCCGACGCCGCGATAGCCGTCAAGGCCGACCCGCTGATGGCCCAGATCCCGGCCATCAAGCGTGGCGCCCTGGTCTCCGATCCGGACAACACCCTCACTCTGTCCATCTCCGCCTCCTCACCGCTGAGCCTGCCCTGGTCGCTGGACACCTTCCTGCCCCAGCTGGCCGCCGCCGCGGACAAAGCAGCCAAGTAGTCACCGCCCCATGAGCCCACTGACGACGACGGCGGCCCTGACCGCCGCCCGGCCCGCGCCGGAGGCTCCGGAAACGACCGGAACCTCTGGCGCCCCCGCCCGGGGTCCGCTGGCCGCTTGGCTGCTGGCCGCCGTCGTCGTCCTGGCACTCGTGGCCGCAGCCTCCCTGGCCATCGGAGCCCGGGGCCTGGCCCTGGACACCGTATGGCATGCGCTGGTCCACTTCGATCCGGCCAACGGCGACCATGCCGTGGTCCAGGCCCGGATCCCGCGCACCGTCCTTGGCCTGCTCGCCGGCGGCGCCCTCGGCCTGGCCGGCGCGGCCATGCAGGGTGTGGCCCGCAACCCGCTCGCGGACCCGGGCATCATTGGCGTCAACGCCGGGGCAGCGCTGGCCGTCGTCACCGGCATTTACGTTTTCGGCGTCTCCTCGCTGTCCGGGTACATCTGGTTCGCGTTCATCGGCGCCGCGGGCGCCGCCGCCGTCGTCTACCTGATTGCCTCGCTGGGCAGGGACGGCGCGACGCCGGTGAAGCTCGCCCTCGCGGGGGCCGCCCTGAGCGCCGGGCTGTATTCGCTCATGAACGTGATACTGGTTTCCAGCCAGGACACCCTGGACCGCTTCCGGTTCTGGCAGGTCGGCGGGATCGCGGGCCGCGACTGGTCCGTGGTGCTCCCCGGGGTACCGTTCCTGCTGCTCGGGGCCCTGATTGTGCTGGGCACAGGGCGGATCCTCAACGGACTCGCCCTGGGCGATGATCTGGCCCGCGGTCTCGGCCAGCGCGTGGGGGTGGCCCGCGGCATCACGGCGCTGGGGATCGTGCTGCTCTGCGGCTCGGCCACCGCGCTGGCGGGCCCGATCGGCTTCGTCGGGCTCGTCATTCCGCACGCCGTACGCTTCCTGACCGGTCCTGACTACCGCTGGATCCTGCCGTTCTCGCTGGCCCTGGCTCCGGCGCTGCTCCTGGCGGCCGACGTGATGGGCCGCGTCATCCTGCTCCCCGGCGAGGTTCCCGCCGGGATCATGACGGCGCTGCTCGGCGCCCCGGTGTTCGTCTGGCTGGTCCGTCGCGGCAAGGGGGCCGGCCTGTGAGGACGGCCCCAGGATCCGCACCAAAGACCGGCCCGGCCAACACACCCCGCGCGCGGGAATCCGCCGCCGGGTTGGCACTTCGCGGCAATGATCCGCGCAAACATTGGCGTTATCTGCCAACTCGCGGGGCCGTCTTCAACCGCACCGCCGTCCTGGCCCTCGCCGTCGGCGTGGTCTTTGCCGCGTACGTGCTGCTGGGAAGCTACACCGTCACCGTCCCCGACTTCCTCAGGATCCTGGCCGCCCACTTCACCGGCGGGCCGAAGATTCCCGGCGCGAGCTTCATTGTGATGGAGCACAAGCTGCCGCGGGCCGTGGTCGGCACACTGATCGGCGCCGCGTTCGGACTGTCCGGCGGGCTGTTCCAGACCATGCTGCGCAACCCGCTGGCCAGCCCGGATGTGATCGGCATCAGCTATGGTGCCAGCGCCGCGGCCGTCACGGCGATTGTCCTCTTCGGCGCGTCCGGCGCTGTGGTGTCGGGCGCGGCCTTCGCCGGTGCACTGGCCGTGGCCGCCCTTATCTACGCGATCTCCCGCAGTGGATCGCCCGGCGGCGGCCAGGGCAGTGTCGCGGGAAGCCGGCTGATCCTGGCCGGGGTGGGAATTGCCGCCGCGCTGCAGGCCGTGGTCAGTTTCCTGATGACCCGGACGGATATCCGCACCGCCGCGGACGCCCTGATCTGGCTCAACGGCTCACTCAACTCCGCCAGCTGGGACAGGGCCGGGGTCCTCGGCGTCGCGCTGATCGTCCTGATTCCGGCCGTCGTGGTCCTCGCCGGCCCGCTGCGCATCCTCGAACTCGGGGACGACGCCGCCGCCGGCCTCGGAGTGCGCGTGGGCGCCACCCGGCTCGCGATCGTGGTCGCCGCCGTCGGCCTCGCAGCGGCGGCGACGGCGGCTGCCGGACCCGTCGCGTTCGTCGCCTTCCTCGCCGGTCCGATTGCCGGCCGCTTCGTCCGCAAAGCCAGCCTGCCCGCATCGGCCCTGAGCGGCGTGCTGATCGTCCTCTCGGCGGACTACCTGGCCTCAAATGTTGCCCCGCTGCTGCTGGCCGGAACCATCCTTCCGGTGGGCGTGGTCACCGGTGCCCTGGGCGCCCCGTTCCTGCTGTGGCTTCTGGTCACGTCCAACCGAAAGGATGCCTGAGATGGCAGCTCTGCACGCCTCCGGCCTGACGCTGAAATACGACCAGCGCACCGTCATTGAAGGACTTTCCGCCGAAATCCCGGAGGGCAAGGTGACTATGATCGTCGGCGCCAACGCCTGCGGGAAATCCACGCTGCTCCGGGGCCTCTCCCGGCTGCTCAAGCCCGCTGCGGGCGTGGTCACCCTGGACGGCAAAGACATCCACAGCCGGCCCGCCCGCGACGTTGCCCGCACCCTTGGCCTGCTCCCGCAGCACCCGACGGCGCCGGACGGCATCTCGGTCCGGGACCTTGTGGGCCGGGGCCGCTACCCGCACCAGGGCTTCTTCCGAAGCCGCTCGGCGGAGGACGAGCGCGCCGTGCAGCGCGCGCTGTCCGCCACCGCAACGCTGGAGCTTGCCGAACGGAATGTGGACGAGCTCTCCGGCGGGCAGCGCCAGCGCGTATGGATTGCGATGGCCCTGGCGCAGGAAACCGAGGTGCTGCTGCTGGACGAACCGACGACGTACCTGGACCTCGCCCATCAGGTGGAGGTCCTGGACCTGATCACGGACCTGAACCGCGGGCGTGGCACCACAGTGGCGATCGTGCTGCACGACCTCAACCTTGCTGCCCGGTACGCGGACCACGTCATCGCCCTGAAGGACGGACGGATCGTGGCACAGGGGGCTTCCGCGGCGGTGGTGACCGAGGACCTGGTCCGCGAAGTGTTCGGACTGGAGTGCAGGGTGGTGCCGGACCCGGTTTCCCGCACCCCACTGATCATCCCGTTCGGCCGCCACCACAGTGAATCCGCAACTGAATCCGCGGACGCCGAAAGCCCGAATCCAACCCTGGAGCTGGTCCCATGACTGCAATGAACCACACCGCCCGTCCCGCCCGCAGGCAGCAGCTGGCCATCGAACCTATGACCTTGGCCTTCGAGGTCCGGGTGACGGCGGTCCAGCAGCTCAGCCCGAACTTTCGACGGATCACCTTCGGCGGCTACGCGCTGCGGGATTTCGGCGTGCACGGCGGCACCCTGGACCTGCGGGTCAAGCTCATGATCCCGTCGCTGGCGGCGGACGGCGCCCCCGTACCGCTCCCGGAGTTCCGGACGGAGGAGGCCGGCTGGTACCACGAGTGGCTGGCCATGGACCCGGCAACCCGCGGATCCATGCGCACCTACACGGTTCGGCAGGAGCGCCTCGACGCCGTCTACCCGGAAATCGACGTCGACTTCGTGCTGCACTTCGACGATGCGGGGAACGGCGGCCCGGCCGCCAACTGGGCCCTGAACGCCAGGCCCGGGGACGCCCTGACCCTGATCGGGCCCAACATCAGGGCCGCACACTGCGTCACGGCGGAAACCTACTCCGGCATCGAGTGGCGGCCGGGCCTGGCCCAGCGGGTGCTTCTCGCCGGTGACGAAACCGCCGTCCCCGCGATCAGCGCCATCCTCGAAAGCCTCCCGCCCTATATGAGCGGGCACGCCATCCTCGAGGTACCGGAGGCCGGCGACTTCCAGGACATCAGGACCGACGCCGGCGTCGACATCACCTGGCTGGCCCGCGGCGCGTCGATCGGCCGCTCCCGTCCCCACGGCCAGATGCTGCATGAGGCGGTCCGGGCAGCAGTTCCCCTGCCCGGCTGGGTGGGCGTCACATCCGCCGGCCAGCCCGCCGGACCCGAGCCCGAGGACGTCAACGTGGACCAGGACATGCTGTGGGAAACCCCCGCCCGGATGGACTCCGCCGCGATCGGTGCCAGCAGGAACCCGGACAAGCCTGCGGGCGCCCTGCCGTTCTACGCCTGGATGGCCGGTGAGGCCGGGGCCATCAAGGAGCTGCGCCGGTATCTGGTACGGGATGTGGGGATTGACCGGAAGCAGGTGGCGTTCATGGGGTACTGGCGGCAGGGCAAGGCCGAGCTCTAGATCCGATGCTCCCGTAGTCCCTTCCGGGCCTCGCGGCCGGCTCACCTGCTGTGCCCCGCGTGTTAACCCCGACGTCGTGCGGCCGGGCTACCGTGGCGCCATGGCCGAAAACCTTCTCAACACGGGCCCTGACGGGCGGCGGGTTTACGTTGCCCTCGGGGATTCCTTCACCGAAGGGGTGGGGGACTACAACCTGCGGCTGCCCAACGGCGTACGAGGCTGGGCAGACCGGGTGGCGGAGCAGCTGGCCAAGTCGGAACCGGGCTGGAAGTACGCCAACCTCGCCATCCGCAGCAAGAGGCTGCGCCACATCGTCGCCGAACAGCTTGAACCGGCGCTGGACATGGAACCGACGCTCATCACCTTGTATGCCGGCGGAAACGACATCCTGGACATCGGGACCGACATCCAAGCCCTGATGCGGGACTACGAATCGCTGGTCGCGAGGCTATCCGTTACCGGGGCAACGCTGGTGCTGTTCACGGGATTCGACGTCAGGGTCTCGGCGTTGCTGGAACCGTTGAAGAAGCGCAACGCCATCTACAACCAGCGCGTCCGCGAGGTGGCGGCCCGGTATGAGGCCGTGCTGGTGGACTACTGGTGCTTTGACGCGTTCTACGACCCGCGGATGTGGGATTCGGACCGCCTGCACATGTCCAAGGCAGGCCACAAGTACCTCGCCGGGCAGGTCCTGGACCAACTCGGCGTACCGCACAAGGTCAAGCCCAAGGACTGGGAGCCGGCCGCGAAACTGGGCCTCCGGGACTGGGAGCGGAGGCAGCGCCGCTGGGTCCGTGACTGGGTCCTGCCGCTGTTCGGGCGCAAGCTCCGCGGCGTCACGCTTGGGGACCAGCTCACCCCCCGCTGGCCGGAGCCGGTCAGGGTCCCGCCGAAGGGCGGACTGAAGAAACTGGCCGCCAAAATGCCCGTGGGCTAAGCCGGAACGGGCCCGGCGCTCAGCTGTCCAGCAGGTTTTCGTAGCCCGGGGCCACCCGGTTGGCATGAAACTCCATGACCTCGAATTCGGCAACCCCGTTCACAGAGAACGGGTCCTTGGCCAGCACAGCATCAAGGACCGTCCGGTCCGCGTTGGAGAGCAGCAGGGCGCCCGTGCGTGGGATCTTCCGTCCCGCAACCATAAAAACGCCCTGGTCGAAGGCGTCCTGCAGCCACGTGACGTGCGCCGGAAGATGGAAGTCAACGATCTCTTCGGGGACCTTATAGGTCAGGGAGACTACGTACATAGGGTCAGCCTACCGCCTGGACACAGCCCGGCAGCGGGACTCCCCTGACCCGAATAATCGCACTTGAACCGTCAATCTTTATTTCTCCTAGAATGTAACCATGACTGAACCGCGCTGGCTGAACGCCGACGAACGCCGGGCCTGGCTGGCCCAGCTGAGCATCAACACCCTGCTTCCGGCGGCCCTGGACACGCAACTGCACCACGCGCGCAAACTCTCCCTTTTTGACTACAACGTCCTCGCGATGCTCTCCGAGGCCGACGGCCGCTTCCTGCCCATGAGTGAACTCGCCGCGCGCACCAGCGCCTCGCTGTCCCGGCTCTCTCATGTGGTCACTAAGCTGCAGACCCGCGGCTGGGTGGAGCGCCGCCCGCACCCCCGCGACGCCAGGGTCACAACGGCGCACCTCACCGACGCAGGGATGGAAACCCTCGAGGAGCTCGCCCCCGCCCACGTCGAGGCCGTCCGTTCGCTGTTCCTCGATGCACTGAGCGCGGAGGACGTCGCCGACCTCGCCAGGATCGGCGAGAAGATCGTCGGCCGCCTGGACGGGGACCACTGGATCCTGCGGGACAGCAAGCAGGCCTAGGGCCCGCCCGCCAGGCTTCCCCGACCACGGCGTCGCCTAGTGTTGGCACTATGGAATCGCCGATCGACAGCTACCTGCGCCAGATCCACGCCGAGATCGCCAGGCTCAAGGACGGCACGCCGTACAGCACCATTCCAGCGATGGCCAACGTGGATCCGGACAACTTCGGCATCGCCCTCGCCACCGTGGACGGCCAGGTATACGAGGTGGGGGACACCCGCGAGGAATTCACCATCCAGTCCATCTCCAAGCCCTTCACCTACGGGCTCGCCCTGGAGGACCTGGGCTGCGACGCCGTCGATGCCAAGGTGGACGTCGAGCCCTCGGGCGATTCCTTCAACGAGATTTCCCTGGCCGCCGGGACCGGCCGCCCTGCAAACGCCATGATCAACGCCGGTGCCCTCACCGCCACCTCCCTGATCAAGGGCTCCGGCGGGCAGTCTGGCTTCAAGCGGATCCTCAGCACGTATTCAGCGTTCGCCGGCCGGCAGCTCTCGGTCAGCGAGAAGGTCTATGAATCCGAGCTCAAGCACGGCCACCGCAACACCGCCCTCGCGCACCTGCTGCGCTCTTTCAACATCATCGAAGATGACCCGACCCCGGTCCTCGAGGACTATTTCCGCCAATGCTCGGTGCTGGTGAACTGCTTTGACCTCTCGATCATGGCCGCCACCCTCGCCAACGGCGGCCGGAATCCGCTCAGCGGCAAGCAGGTGCTGGAGATCGGGCCGGTGGAACGGGTGCTGTCGGTGATGATGACCTCGGGGATGTATGACGACGCCGGGGCCTGGATCAGCAGCGTCGGCATGCCCGGCAAGAGCGGCGTGGCTGGGGGGATCATCGCCGTGCTGCCCGGCCAGGTGGGCCTGGCCGTCTACTCGCCGCCGCTGGATGAGCACGGGAGCAGTGTTCGGGGCCTCGCCACCGCCCAGCGGCTTTCCCGGGACATGGAACTGCACTTTGTCCGCGCGGCGCGGACCGGTCGGTCCGCCATCCTCGCCGCGTACGACGTCACCGAGACGCCCTCTGGCATCCGCCGCAACGACGAAGCCGCCGATGTCCTCCGCGCCCACGGCCACCGGGCCCGGGTGATCGAGCTCAACGGCGACCTGCTCTTCGCCGGAACCGAGACCATGGTGCGGGAGCTCAGCGCGCTGGCGGACGACGTCGAGCTCGTGGTCCTGGACCTGCGCCGCACGGACCAGGTCAGCGAGGTGGCCGTGCGGATGCTGGGCACGGCCCGGGAGGGGATGGCCGGCGCCGGCCGCGAACTCGTGCTGATCGAGGCGGACGGCTTGCTGGCGGAGTCGCTGAACCGGGCAAACGGGCAGCCGGTGCCGTCCTACGCCACCCGGAATGCCGCCGTCGAATACTGCGAAAACCGTCTGCTGGCGCACTACGGGAACCAGTCGCTGTTGCCGGACCACGTCCCGGTGACCGCCTCTCCCGCCCTTGCGCCGCTGGAGGAGGCGGACGCCCTGGCTCTGCAGGCCCTGATGACAGCGAAGAAGTACGACGACGGCGACGTCATCCGCCGCGTCGGGCTTCGGTTCGGCGGGGTCTACTTCATCACCGCCGGCAAGGTCAGCAGCACGTCGCCCGGGCCCACCGCCGACCGGGTCAAGCTCAACACCCTCAGCGCGGGAATGACGTTCGGCGAATTGGCGCTCGGCAGCGGCAACCGGCAGGAGACCACGGTGCGGGCGGTCGGCCCGGTCGAAGTCATGGTTCTCAGCGCCGAGGCAATCGCCGAGCTGGAAGACACCGAGCCGCGGCTCGCCATCGGCCTGTGGAAGGCCCTCACCCGGGATGCCTACACCCGGGTGGAGCAGTACCTGCGCGAATCGGCCGTCCGGATCCGGGAGTAGCGGCTGAACCGTTGTCCCCTGCTTTGTTTGCTTGGGGCAACTGCTGGCAGACTGTCTTCATGGATTTCACGTCCCGCTATGTAGCACTGGGAGACTCCTTCACGGAAGGCGTCGGCGACGACGACCCCACGCGCCCCAACAGCGTCCGGGGCTGGGCGGACCGGGTGGCCGAACAGCTCGGCGCCGCCGATCCGGGCTTCGGCTACGCGAACCTCGCCATCCGCGGCCGGAAACTCCGCCAGATCATGGCAGAGCAGGTGGACGCCGCCGTCGAACTCAAACCGACGCTCGTAAGCATCTACGCCGGGGCCAACGACATCCTGAGGCCCAGGGTCGACGTCGACGAGCTGCTGGTGGAATACGACGCCGGCATCCGCAAACTCAAGGCCGCAGGCGCCACCGTGGTGATGTTCACCGGCTTCGACGCCCGCGGCTCCAAGATCTTCGGCACGATGCGCGGCCGCACCGCCATCTACAACGAACTGGTCCGCGGAATCGCCGGCGACCATGGCGCCCTGCTGGTGGACTACTGGCGCTTCAGCGAATATTACGACTGGGGCATGTGGGCTACCGACCGGATGCACATGTCCGCCGCCGGCCACGCGAACATGGCCAGGCGCGTCCTCACGGTCCTGGAGCACCGCCACACGATCGATGTTCCGCCGATGACGCCGGTGCCGGAACTGAGCCGGGCAGAGGCAATCCGTGCCAACGCCCGCTGGGTGCGCGAATTCGCCGGCCCATGGGTGCTCCGCCGGGTCACGGGGAAGTCCTCGGGCGACGGCCTGACTGCCCGCTACTCCCGGCTCACCCACCTCTAAGCGCGGAAACCCGGCGTCCCCAACAGCTTCCCGCTGCCGATCACGGCGAGCACCTCAACGTCCCAGCCGTCCGTGGCGCGGTCCAGCATCGGGCGCCCGCCGGCCACGATCGCCGTCGCCAGCACGTCCGCGGTGACAATGTCCGCGGCCGCCACGGACACCTGACGGAACTCGGAGCGGCCCGGGCCGGCCGTCCAGATGTGGTCCCCGCGTTCCGCGGAGCCCGAGGTCGCCAGCGCGGCGAACCGGCCGCCGCCGCCCAGCTCAAAGCCCGAAACCAGCATCATCCGGTCCTGCGGGTCCACAATTCCTGCCTGCCACGGGCCCCCGGATCCCGGCACCGGCGAGCCGTTCACCAGCACATCGCCGCCGGCGTTCAGGCACCAGTCCCCGAATCCCAGGGCCAGCAGCGCGGCGCCTGACTGCCTCATCGCATAACCCTTGATGATCCCGGACAGGTCCGGGACGCCGTCGGGCCGCTCCGGCGTGAAGGCGCCCTCTGTCAGCAGCCGCCAGCCGGCCGCGTCCGCGAACCGGGCCCGCATCTCCGCCGAAGACTCCCGCAACGTGATATCGCGCCCGGCCAGCCGGCTTGCCTCGGATTCCGGCCGGTACAGGCTGAAGGTCCGGTCCAGCCGGCTGAACAGGTGTTCGACGGCGGCCGTCGCCTCGTCCAGGAGAATCTCACCGCCGTCCCGCGGTGTCCCGCAGGCGCCGGCCGGAAAGGCCAGGCTGATCACCGTGCCCATACAGCGGAAGGTTCTGGCCTTGAGCACCGGCTCCTCCGGCACCGGCTCAGAGGTTCGCAGCATCGATGGCCGCCTGAAGGGAACTCAAATACGCGACGCTGGTCACGGTGGCGCCGCCGATCGTCTGCACCTTGGCGGACTGGGCCTTGATGACCGCGGCACGCAGCAGCGGCGCGGCGCGGTTGCTGATCTGCACGGATTTACGCTCGTCGTCGGTGAGTTTGAGCGCTGTGACGTCGCTAATCGCCCCGGCTGTCACGGTGATCTGCACCTGGACGGTGCCGAAGCGGGTCTGGACCACGGACCCGGCAAAGATGCCGCCGGCCTTGGCCGCCGCGGCGCCGCTGCCGGTGGAGGAACCTGTGGAGCCCGAGGTCCCGCTGGATCTGCTCGAAGGACCGGATCCGGACCCGGATGTGGCCCCGCTGGTCCCGACTGAACCGGAGGTTCCGGTGGCCGTGCTTCCCGCGTCGGCGGCGTGGGTGCCGGATTGCCAGCCCGCAAGGAGAATCCCGGCGGACGCCAGTGCTGCTGAAACCGCTGCGCGGATTCTCACCAGTCGAACCTTTCGTAGTGGATTTGATCCTCGCCGACACCGGCGGCACGGGCGTCGTGGAGGGCGCTGCCGGCCCATGCCGCAGGTCCGCAGACGTAGACGTCGGCATCGGCGATGTCGGGAGCGTAGCTGATCAGCCGGTGCCCCGAACGGGCCGCCGACTCCGGCAGCCAGCCCCCGCCGCCAGCCGGGCGGGGGCCGGTCAGGTGGAACAGCGTGGCGCCCCGGCTCCGGCACAGTTCAAGGATCTCCGCACCCAGGTAGAGTTCAGAATCGCTGCGGCCACGAAGCATCACGGTGGCGTTGCCCGGCTCGAAGGGGGTGCTCTCGAGCAGGGCGCGGATGGGGGTGATTCCGATGCCCGCACCGATCATCACCACGCGGTTCCGGCTGCGGGAGGCCGTGCTGAACAGCCCGTACGGGCCCTCGACGGCGACCCGGGTTCCGGGCTTCAGCGTGGCCAGACTGGCGGAACCCTTGCCGAGATTGCGGACCGTAATCCTCAGCATTCCGGCACCGCTGGAATCGAGCTTCCCCGGTTCCGCGGAGAGGCTGAAGGGATGCGGGTGCCACCACTGCCCCGGAGCGAGGAACCGCCAGATGAAGAACCGGCCGCCGCTGCCGGCGAGTTCGTTGAGATGGAGCCCCGCCATCTCAATGCTGACGACGCCGGGACCCTCCGGCACCACCCGGCTCACAGTCAGCCGGTGCCGGAAGGTCGCAACGATTGGTTCCAGTACGCGATAGTGCAGGAGTGCGGCACCCGTGCAGCCGCAGATCGCGAGCCAGTACCAGCGCTGCCAGGTGCCCTCGGCGAAGAGCCCGCCGACGCTGAACTGATGCGGGATTGCGGTCAGCACCGCGGCGTAGGTCAGCAGATGGACCGTGTACCAGAACTCGTAGGGGAACCGGCGTCGGACCGCCACGAGGGAGGTGACCACGACGGCGACAAACAGCCCGAGGGACACGATGGCCAGCCACATATCGGGAACAAGGACCCACAGGGACACGGCCTCGCTGACCGGATCGAGGCCCTCAGCCATCCCGTACCCGGATGCCAGCAGGACTCCATGGGCGAGCAGCAGGTACAGGGCAGGCTTCCCCAGCTTGCGGTGAAACTCCAGGGCCCGGTCATGGCCCACGGCCGCGTCGATAAGGGGGATGCGGGCCGCCAGGAGCAACATCAGCAGTACCAGGTCCATCCCGGCGAGGCCGGCGGTGATTCCCATGGCGGTGAAGGATCCGGACAGGGTGGAGAACCCGGTTGCACCGCCGTCGGCCAGCCACAACGCTACGGCGCCGGCCACTGACGCCCAGGCGAGAACTGTCAGCAGATCCGCCTGGAGCAACCGTCGCCGGGACTGCCGCTTGAAGGGGGTCGAAGCCCTGGTGGACAGGCGCGGCGCCGCTCGCCGGGCCGTCCGGGATGATGTGGTCATGACTCCAGAATCAGCCCGTTGGCTATCATTTGGCTGTGAAATCCCTACGGCACCGATGTGATTCCACGCCACCGGTACTGCCGCCCCTTATACACCCCGGAACAGCGGATTGGTCTTTAATTCGCCAAGCTCGTAGACTTGGTGGGCGCTAGGTGGCGCGGAGCGTGTGCAATTGCTCCGGTTGGCGGGAATTGTCGGCAGAATCGACAGTCCTGACGGCCGGTAGTTAGGGGCTCAAGTTGCGTGCACTCCTGTATTCGCCCAGCATCCCGGTACTTCGCAGTGGCTTCCGAAAGGATTCCCTGCCCGGTACCCGTGGCCCACAATCTTCGCCGCAGTGAGGAAAGCAGACGGTTTACGCCGTCTGCTTGCACGCTGCGGAACTAACGATCACGGGTGGGGCTGGACTGCGGACGCTGCCTGCCGCACGGTTGAGCGGGAACTCCGCCAACCGTTTCATTTATTTTTGAGGAGAGTCGTCATGGCAGCACACTGCCAGGTGACCGGAGCCGAGCCGGGCTTTGGACACAGCATTTCGCACTCGCACCGACGCAACAAGCGCCGGTTCGACCCGAACATCCAGAAGAAGCGGTACTGGGTTCCGTCCCTGCGCCGTAATGTCACCCTGCAGGTCTCTGCACGTGGCATCAAGACCATCGACGTACGTGGCATCGACGCAGTTGTCGCCGCCATCCTGGCACGAGGAGTGAAGCTCTAATGGCAAAGGACAAGGACGTACGTCCGATCATCAAGCTCAAGTCGACCGCGGGCACGGGTTACACCTACGTGACGCGAAAGAACCGTCGTAACGACCCGGACCGCATGGTTCTGAAGAAGTACGACCCCAAAATCCGCCAGCACGTCGAATTCCGAGAGGAGCGCTAAACACATGGCTAAGAAGTCAATGATCGCTAAGAACGAACAGCGTAAAGTCATCGTCGAGCGTTATGCTGCAAAGCGCCTCGAACTGAAGAAGGCTCTGGTTGATCCCAACTCAACCGACGAAGTACGCGAAGCTGCACGCCTCGGCCTGCAGAAGCTGCCCCGCAACGCCTCACCGGTACGTCTGCGTAACCGCGACATCATCGATGGCCGTCCCCGCGGTACCTTCCAGAAGTTCGGTATCTCCCGTGTTCGCTTCCGCGACATGGCTCACCGCGGTGAGCTCCCGGGCATCAAGAAGTCTTCCTGGTAATTCAGCACTCCTGAAGCCAGTGGCTTGAGGAAGGGCCGGCAACCGTTTGGTTGCCGGCCCTTCCTGCGTTTAAGCCCAGGTCTGCAGTCATCCCAGAACGGACGGGATGCGACTTTCCGGTTCGCCGCACCCCTGGCCGCCGGCGGGGCTGGTTTGCGGTGGGGGCTGGGTGGGTGTATTGTTTTCTAAGTCGCCACGAGGGAGACCAGCGGAAATGCTGGGAACCGGAGGCGGCCAATCCCCTAAATTTCAAGGCCAGGA